>JBOGEA010000052.1:0-21563 GCA_050743205.1 Egibacteraceae bacterium
GCCCAAGCTGGTCGCCTCGGCGGTCCGCGCCCCAGACCTGTCGGAGTCCACGGGCACGCCGGTCATGCTGCGGTTGGCGCCGCGGCAGTGCACCCCTGAGGTCGTGGCGCGGCTGCGGGAGGTGCTGTGCGAGCACCGCGGCCTGGCGCCCGTCCACCTGCGGTTGGCAGGCTCCGGCGGCTCCGCGACCACGCTGCGCCTGTCCGACGACCTGCGCGTCCGCCGCAACCCGGGCCTCTACGCCGAGCTCAAAACGCTCCTCGGCGCCGGCGCCGTCGCCTGACCGGCGTCGGCACAGCACCGCCGTGAAAGCCGGCAGACGCGCCCAGCTGAATGGTCCCTGACAGAAACACGTCGCGCATCGAGGGGCGGCCCCGCACCCCGCTCACAAGGCGCGCGCCGATCCTGAAAAGCGTCCATAGCCTCCAGGTCCTGGCGCTGGAACGGATCGAGCGGGCCAAGACTGATTCTTCCGCTTCGCAATACGACGACCGAGCTGCTGGCCCAATACCTCGCTGAACGGATGCTTGGATCCATGCGTGACCTGATACCTGGGGATCGATGCGCTTGAGGTGAGGCCACCCGCGACCCGCAACGCCGTTGCTGACTTCGACGGTGGCCACAAGCTGACCGACCTACAGTTTTCCTTCGGATATGCCAGGAAAGCCGCGGCTCAAGAACGCGGCCTCTGCGCTCGGCAGCAGGTTTCCTCCATATCCGAAGGAAAACCGCGGCCAACCGCATCGCCGAGCCGCCTGCGGCCCAGGTTCGGCGAATCATGCGCGGGCTCGGCAGGAAATAACGCACAAAACCGTCAGAAGGCGGAGGGCCGCACCCCTCTACCAGGACATTCATCCCTCTGGGTCAGGAGGACTGGAGTCGACGAAGCGTGCACCGGCTTTATCCCACGGCGTACGGCTGCGAGTTCATCGAGCGGATGCGCCGCTATCTCACGTCCGAGGATTGCTGGGCGCTGCTCCTTCGCGTCCAGCAGGATATTCCTGACCTCAGCGGGTACAAGGCTGCGCTTCGCGCTGGGGTGCCCTCGGGCGAGCTGCTGCGCAACCTGATCCACATGCCAGCCTCGCTGGGCGAGCTGTACAGCGACCTCGCGCTCTTTTTCGGCAAGCATCTTGCGCAAAGGGCCTACGATGACCACCATGACGGCAGACATGCCCGACGCTTGGCGCTTCACCGGGCTTTGCTGGCGGCACGGCCAAGCCCTGATGACCATTGCGAGCCGCACCGGTGAAACCTGCGCCCGACCAGTCGTAGCCGGACGACAGGCCGGCTGGCGCGTCCAAGGGCCCCGACGCTGCGTCGGCCTCTACGACCCCGAGGGGAATGCGCGCCGTCGCTGCCCGGCCAGTCGCCCCCCGGCTGTTGGCGCCCAGTGCAGCGCCTGCGCCTCCGCCGACCCCGGCCGCCGCATCGCCCAAGACCGCCCCGGCCCCGACGGCACCTTTCCGACCGGGGTGTTCCGCCTTTATCTGGCGCTGTTCGGGCTGCAGGCGCTCAAGGTCGGGCTGACCGCGAAGCATCGAGCCGACGACCGCCTGTTGGAGCAGGGCGCCATCGCGCATCTCTTTCTCTGCGAAGGCCCCTATCTCCAAATCCGCCGAATTGAGCGGCTGCTGTCCACTCAACTGGACATTCCCGAGCAGGTCCGCTGGCGACGCAAACGCGCGCTGTGGCGCCAGGCCACTGATCGCCAGCGGCTCGCTGACGTATTGAATGACGCGGCGGACCATGCGCGCAGGCTGCTCTTCGGCTGCCCCGTCACCGTCCTGGCAAAGCAGCCCGTCACGGAGAACCTGTCCTGTTACAACCTTGATCCGCAGACGCTGCCGAACGCGCTGCAGGTGGTCACAAGCCTCGATGATGGCGACGTCCTCACCGGCTGCGTGGTTGGGGCAGTCGGCAAGATGCTGCTGCTCGACGCCGCGGGCGAGCTGCTCGTCGTCGACACCCGTGCGCTGGAGGGCTGGCAGGTCCTGCGCTGCGAGCCTGACCAGCGCTGGCATCTCGCCGCTGCGCCCGCCAGGGAGCCGATTCGGGCAGCGCCAGCGCAGGCAGCCCTGTTCAGCCTGTGACGAGCCTGCTGGTTGCGGCGTGCGTGGATCGGTGCTCGTGCTGGAGGGCATGCCCGGGTCGGGGAAGACCACAATCGCCACCATAATCGCCACCATCCTGGCGGCAGAGGGACATCGGGTGATTCCCGAATATGTGGTGAACCATAGTGTGCCTCCCGCCACCGACGAGGACGCCGCTCATCAACGCAATTGGGAGCACAAGGAGTAGCTGCTGAGCCGCTCTCGGCTCCCCATGATCGTCGACCGCAACTTCCTGTCCTCGCTCGCCTATGCCTATTCGATCCGCTCTCAGGGAGCAGCCCTTTTGCGGGAACGCGTCTGGTGGTGTCGTCGAAACCTCGCATCAGGCCGTTTTGAGCATCCAAGGGTCTACTGCGTCTTCGACTGTCCGGTGCCGGTGAGCTTGGGTCGGCGTGGCATCGTCGCATCAGGAGGGCATCCGTGGACCGAGCATGCACCACTGTGTGAGCTGCGGCGCTTCTACGCCAGGCTTGGCGACACGTTGAGCGGACTCGACCCGATCCTGTCGTGCTCCAGCGACACAGCGGTGATCCTCCTGGCCGGACAGGATCCGCTCGACGCCAACCTGCGGCGAGTGCGGCAGGCGCTGATGGCGACGGCGGTCTGATGCGACTGGCGGTCTGCCTGCACGACGGGCTGTACGGGTGTGGGACCGGCGCGGAATTCAGCAACTGGCGGTTCCTGCAGTGCCTGCAGCTGCACCGCCATCTCGTAGATGAGCTGTTCGTCCTGCCCGTTTATGTCGCCTCGACCAGCGTCGAGTTCGACCACCGATGGCATCGCCGTGCCTGTGGACTGCTCGACGCCCTGGAAGCAGAGCTGCTTCCGGTGGATAACGGCACCGGCGGGCAGCGCCGCTACGGCGGTATCAGAGAATGGAACACCGCCTCGAAGGCGGCCAGACCAGATCCGCGGAATCGGGCTGGGCGATCTGTGGGTGGTCAGCTTCGACACCCCTTTCGCCGGACTGCTCGCGCTGCTCGGGGAACAGCCTCGCGTCCGCCATGTGCACATTCCCAGGAGCGCCGGGCTCTGATGTGCCCCTGACTTTCCGGACATCAGCCGACACACCTCGGGGGGGCGGGGTGCGGGGTGGGATCGCTGGTGGGGCGGGGATGGCTGGGCTTGGGAGCGCATGCGCCGCATCATCGCCCTGGTCGCCGTCGCGTTCGTCGCTGCGGCGTGCTCGTCCAGCTCCGATGGGCCCGAGTTGGGCTATATCGCGGGTGAGGGGCAGCAGGGTGGTCGAGCCTGCGCGGCGGGAGCAGGCGCCGGCCGTCAGTGGCGAGACCCTCGACGGCCAGCCGCTCGCGCTGGCGGCCTTTGCCGGCAGGCCGGTGGTGCTGAGCTTCTGGGCGTCGTGGTGCGGGCCGTGCGCGACCGAGGCGCCGCAGATCCAGGCCGTCTCAGGGGCATACGCGGGGCGGGTCTGCGTGGTTGGCGTGGACGTTCAGGACCGGGTCGCCAACGCCAAGACGTTCGAGCGGGACCTGGGCATCACCTACCCGTCGCTGTTCGACCCCTCGGCGCGGATCGCGGCGCAGTTCCGCGGCATCGCGCCGCAGGCCCTGCCGACCACGCTGGTGCTCGACGCCGCGCATCGGGTCGCGGTGCGCCATTTCGGCGCGGTCACGGCCGGCGAGCTGCGCGGCTACCTGGACCTGGCGGAGGAGGCCGCAGGGTGAGCCCTCCTGTTGGATCCGATGCTTATCACAGACCGTATTATCTCAGGCCAGGAGGGTTTTCCTAGCCATTTCGCCTGCACACAAGCCAAACTGTGAAACATCCAGGCTTATCAACTGGCGATCTGTGTCACTAAATCAGACACGTGCCAGTGCCGTCTTTGTCGCGGCATCGATGTTGATACATGACGAGTGTAACGTTTCCTGACTTTTGATCGTCAGGGATTTCCCTGACTATGCGGCCCTTAATATTCTGTGCCATTCTGCTACCCGGCTAGGGAGAGCGCCGAAGGAATTGTTAAGACGGCCGCGCGCGCTCCTCTGACCAGCAACCCCGTACCTTCGAGGCGGCCGTCTCTGCTCGAAATTCAGTGCCCTGCCAGCGGACACATAGCGGTTTAGATGCGACACTGAAACGCGGTTAGACACAAGAGAGGCAGACTCATGATGCAAGTCGCAAGGGCCAGGTTCAACCATGCGTGTTTCCTGCCCAGCCGCTACAAGGTCGGTTCGACTTGCAAGTTCACGGGTGCCACTGCCTGGCCAATCGATGATCGCACGCCCGAGCACGAGGCCATTATGGTGCCGCGCAACACGGGGCAGCGTATCGAGAGCTGCGCGCATCCGGCCGCGTTCAGGCCGGACGAACGCCAGACGGCGGTTAGAGGCCCCAGATGATCGAGCGCAGAGTCGTCATCACGGGAATCGGGGTAATAGCGCCAGACGGCCTCGGCGCAAAGGCGTTCTGGGAGCTCATTACGGCGGGCCGGACAGCAACGAGAAAGATCTCCTTCTTCGATCCGTCGCCGTTTCGGTCCCGAGTCGCGGCCGAGTGCGATTTCGACCCGGCCGTGGAAGGGCTGAGTCCGCAGGAAATCCGGCGGATGGATCGCGCCGCGCAGCTCGCCGTCGTGTGTACCCGTGAATGCCTGACGGACAGCGGGTTGGCAGCGGAGGACCGCAACCCCTATCGGACCGGCGTCAGCATCGGTACAGCGGTCGGCGCCACGATGAGCCTGGAAGAGGAGTACGTCGTCGTCAGCGACGGCGGTCGGCGCTGGCTGACCGACCACTCCTACGGCGTTCCGCATCTTTACGACTACCTCGTACCGAGCTCGATGGCGCGCGAGGTGGCATGGGCGGTCGGTGCCGAAGGACCGGCGATGGTCGTCTCCACCGGATGCACATCCGGACTGGACTCCGTCGGCAACGCCGTCGAACTCATTCGGGAGGGCTCGGCGGACGTGATGATCGCCGGGGCCACCGACGCGCCGATCTCGCCGATCACTGTGGCCTGCTTCGACGCGATCAAGGCCACTACTCCGCGCAACGACGACCCCGAGCACGCGTCGCGTCCCTTCGACCGTAGCCGAGACGGATTCGTGCTGGGTGAGGGCGCGGCAATGTTCGTCCTCGAAGAGTTCGACCACGCGCGCCGTCGCGGCGCGCCGGTCTACGCCGAGATCGCCGGCTTCGCCTCAAGATCCAACGCCTTCCACATGACTGGGTTGCGGCCTGACGGCCGGGAGATGGCCGAGGCAATCCGGGCCGCGCTGGGCGAGGCGCACCTCGACGCGACCGACATCGACTACATCAACGCGCACGGCTCTGGCACAAAGCAGAACGACCGGCATGAGACAGCCGCGTTCAAGCGCAGTCTCGGCCACCACGCCTACGGGACCCCGATCAGTTCCATCAAATCCATGATCGGCCACTCCCTAGGCGCGATCGGCTCCATCGAGATCGCGGCCTCCGTGCTCGCGATCAAGCACGGTGTGGTGCCACCGACGGCAAACCTGCACGAGCCCGACCCAGAGTGCGACCTTGACTATGTCCCGCTCGTCGCCCGAGAGAAGCGGATCGACGTGGTACTCAGCGTTGGAAGTGGGTTCGGTGGCTTCCAAAGCGCGATACTGCTCGCCCGGCCAGAGAGGCTGGAGGCGTGACCGGCTCGGTGGTAGTGACTGGGGTCGGCGTCGCTGCGCCGAACGGCTTGGGAGCGGCGAACTACTGGTCGTCCACGCTTCGCGGCGAGAGCAGGATCGCCAGAATCACGCGGTTCGATCCCTCCCAGTACCCGGCGCGGCTGGCCGGTGAGGTCTCGGGCTTCGACCCAGCAGAGCACATCCCGAGCCGGCTCATACCGCAGACCGACCATATGACCTGGCTGGCGCTCACCGCAACGGACTGGGCGCTGGCCGATGCCGACGTCGATCTGCAGGCGATGCCTGAGTACGGGATGGGCGTGGTCACCGCGAGCGCGTCCGGAGGCTTTGAGTTCGGCCAACGGGAGCTGGAGAGGCTGTGGAGCAAAGGCCCGCAGTACGTCAGCGCCTATCAGTCGTTCGCTTGGTTCTACGCCGTCAACACCGGGCAGATCTCGATTCGCCATGGGATGCGGGGACCGACCGGCGTGCTGGTCACTGAGCAGGCCGGTGGGCTGGACGCTGTGGCTCAGGCTCGCCGTCATGTCCGCAAGGGCATCCAGTTGGTGGTCACCGGCGGCGTCGACGCCTGCCTCTGCCCGTGGGGCTGGGTCGCGCAGATCGCGAGCGGCCGGCTCAGTACGCGGAATGACCCGAGTCGCGCGTACCTGCCGTTCGACGTCGACGCGTGTGGCTACGTGCCGGGCGAGGGTGGCGCCATCCTCATCCTGGAGGACAGGGACGCCGCGCGAGAGCGGGGCGTGAGTCAGGTCTACGGTGAGATCGCCGGGTACGGCGCCACCTTTGATCCAAAGCCCGGATCCGGTCACGAGCCTGGCCTGCGCCGCGCGATCGAACTCGCACTCGCCGACGCGGGCTTGCTCCCCGCCGACGTAGATGTGGTGTTCGCTGATGCCGCCGGGCTGCCGGAGCTCGACCGGATCGAGGCAGAGGCCATAACCGCGGTCTTCGGTCGACGGCCACGCCGGGTCCCGGTCACCGCGCCCAAGACGATGACTGGCCGGCTGTACTCCGGGGGCGCGCCCCTCGATCTGGTAGCCGCGCTGCTGTCCATCCGCGACGGGGTCATCCCGCCGACCACCAACGTCACCCGGCTCCCCCCGGAGTACAAGATCGAGCTCGTAACCGACGGGCCACGGGCGGCGCCGGTGCGCGCCGCGATGGTGTTGGCCCGCGGCCACGGCGGCTTCAACGCGGCGATGGCCGTGCGAGTGGCGAACTGATGGCCGTGCGATCGCGCGGCATCACGGAGAAAGAGCAATGTCGAACTTCGATCGGCTACTTGAGCCAGCCCACACTTCGACCGAAAGGAATGCGGGCTATGAGTGAGGCCAATATCACTTCGGTGCCAAATTTCGACCATGAGCAGAGCCTGGACCTGCGCGAACGACAGATCGCGGTGCTCGGCAGTTGGAGCCAGATCGGACATGTGATCTATGCACTCGGTGAGCTGTGTGTGGCCGACCACCTGGCCGCCGGACCTCGTACCGTTGAGGAACTCGCGGCAGCGACCGACACGAATCCCTCGGCGCTGCGTCGCGTGCTGAGGTGTGCCGCGGCGGTGGGGATCTTCGCTGAGCAGGAGGATGATGAGCGGTTTGCGCTCGCTCCGCTCGGCGAGGGACTCAAATCCAACAAGATCGGCGGTCTGCGGCCGATGGTGCTGTTCAGCGCCGCCGACTTCACTCGGCTGCCGTACGCAGAGATCCTGCACAGTGTTCGGACCGGGGAGCCTGCCTTCGACCGGGTCTACGGAATGCCGTTCTACAAGTACCTGGAGACCCATCCTGAGGCCAACAGATTCTTCGAGGGGTTCATGACCCACTGGGGTCGTCGGTTGGCGGACAGGTTCGCAGGCGAGCTCTCCCCCGAGCGGTTCTTTCGGATCGCTGACATAGGCGGGGGAAACGGTTACTTCCTGGCCAAGATGCTCCAGCGCCACGCGGACGGGATGGGCGTTCTCTTCGACTTCCCCTCGATGGTCGCCGATGCCGATGCGGTCATCAATGAGCACGGGGTCGCCGATCGGGTAACGATCGTCGCCGGCGACTTCTTCGGTGACTCGCTGCCTGCTGGGTGCGACGCCTACATCCTCAGGTCGATCCTGCACAAGTGGTCGGACCAGCAGAGTGAAATTATCCTGCGTCAGATCCGTACCGCCATGGGAGAGGTCGACAGCCGGCTGATCGTCATTGATCAGGTCATCCCTCCTCTTAACCAGTGGGATCACGCAAAGGTCCTCGATATCGACATGCTCGTCCTGTTCGGTGGCAAGGAACGTAATCTGCGTGAATGGCAGCGGCTCTTCGCGGATACGGGCTTCGAGCTGACCAACCAGCCGGCAGTCCGTGGTTGGACCCTTCTGGAGGCCCGTCCGTCGCGATAGCGGCGGCGTCCGATCACCTCCAACAAGCACCGGACGGCCCTTGGGACGTGTCGTCCCAACAACCTGACGTTTACGAGAACCAGGAGGTCGCAGATGGCGCACATCGACGTCAACCAACCCGTCGCCACCCTCATCAACGTGTTCACGGTCGAGCCAGAGAACCAGCAGCGCCTCGTCGACCTGCTGGTGGAAGCGACTGAATCGGTGATGTGCAAGGTGCCGGGGTTCGTCTCGGCGAACATCCACGCCAGCCTTGACGGCACCCGCGTCGTCAACTACGCCCAGTGGAGCAGCGAGGAAGACTTCGCGGCGATGCTGCATAACCCGGACGTCCACCCGCACTTCGAGCAGGTGCGGGCGATCGCGACGCCCGAACGGCACCTTTATCGGGTCAGCTTCGTCCAGGAGGCGCCTCGGGAAGCACCGAACCAACAACGAGCAGCACGTGACGGCTGAGCGGAAGTGACCCAGCGCCCGTCTGTAACGGCCACGTGAGGGGAAGGCAGAGATCCGATGAGCGACGAGAGCGCGAACGTCATGATCGTGGGCGCGGGGCCGGTCGGCCTGTCGACCGCGCTTTTTTTAACCCATCAGGGAGTACGGCCCATTCTGGTAGAGCGGCGCTCCGGCCTGTCCGCCATACCGCGGGCCACCGGCCTGCACGCGAGGACGATGGAGCTGTTCAGAACGGTCGGGCTCGAATGGCAAATTCTGGAAGTCGGAATGGAGCTCGTCTCTCCCGGCATGGAGATTGAAAAGGTCAAAGCTGGACGAGCTACACCATTAATCATGCTCGGCGCCTCCTCGCTCGCCGAGCTTGATAAGGCGCTCGTGATGGAGTCGCATGATGTGCCCTATTATGATTTCACTCCCAGTTGGCCGGTCTGGTGCGGCCAGGACCATTACGAGCCAATTCTGCTCAACGCCGCCCGCAGCCATGGCGCGGACGTGCGGTTCAGTACGGAGTTCGTCTCGCTCGAGCAGGACAATGACGGCGTGCGGGCGGTGGTCGAGGATCGGCAGACCGGCCAGCGGCACATCATCAGAGCTCATTATCTGGTGGCGGCGGACGGAGCCCACAGCTGTGTCCGAAAGGCTCTCGGCATCGGGCACCGGAGCCACGGCGTCGCTGGCCATTTCGTCAGCATCATCTTTCGCGCAAAGATCGACATCCTCGAGGCCATGCCCGATTTTACGTTCGTCTACCTGCTCAATCCAAAGGTTCAAGGAATTGTGCTCGTCATCGAGCCGAACCGCTGGATGTTTGGGGTCAACTACTATCCGGAGCGCGGCCAGTCCCCCTCGGACTTCACTGCGGAGCGTTGTGTCGAACTCGTCCGCATCGCAGCCGGCGTTCCCGATCTCGACGTGGAAGTCGAATCAGTCGCGCCCTGGGAAGCCAAGCACATGGTCGCGGACAGGTACCGCGCCGGGCGGGTGTTCCTTGCCGGCGATGCCTGTCACACCCACCCACCGGCCGGCGGTTTCGGAGTCAACGCGGGTATCCAGGACGCCCACAACCTGGCGTGGAAGCTGAGTGCGGTCATGCGCGGCTGGGCCGACACGAGCCTCCTTGACACCTATGACGTCGAGCGCCGGCCGGTGGGGGCCGCCACGGCCGACCAGGCGTGGATGCTGTTCCGAACACGAGGACGGCTCGCTGAGGAAGACCACGCTGCCCATCGCGACTTCGTCGTGGTGGCGATGGGCTATCACTACACCTCGAATGCGGTCGTTGGACCGGATACGAGCCCGGAGCTGATGCCCAGGAAGTTGGAGTTCACCGGGCGGCCGGGCAGCCGGGCGCCGCATGGGTGGCTGGAACGAAATGGCGAGCGAGTGTCCACGATTGACCTATTCAACGGCGCCCTCGTGCTCCTCGCCAGCACGGAGGGGTCGAGCTGGCTCGAAGCGGGCAGGCGCCTCGCTGATGAGTTCGGGATGCCGTTGCGGTGCTACCGCATAGGCCCATCCGGTGACTTGGTAGACAACAACGGCTGGTGGCCTGCGGCGTGCGGACTGTCCAGCCGCGGAGCCTTGCTCGTCCGGCCGGATGGGTTTGTGGCATGGCGGTCCCGCGAAACGAGCCCAGATGTCAACGAGACCCTCGTCGAGGTTCTGGGTCGCGTCCTCGGCAGAGCGCTGGTGCGCTGAGGCTAGCAAGTGTTGCCGGACAGTAAGGAGCCGCCATGGCATACCGCGCCCTGATGGTCATGAGGATGGAGCCTGCGCATGCGCAGGCCGTGGCCGAGATCTTCGCCAAGCACGACCAGGGTGACATGCCGCACGTCGTCGGGATTTCCCGCCGCACCCTCTTTCAGTATCACGATCTGTACATGCATCTGCTCGAGGCGGACACCGATATCCTCGGCAAGCTCTACGTGGCCCGTGCCCGTCCCGACTTCCAGGACGTCAACGCGCAGCTCGAGAATCACCTAAAGCGTTATCACCCAGAGGGCTGGAGCGAGCTCAAGCATTCGATGGCGACGCCGTTTTATACCTGGTCAGTTGACTGACTGAATTCCGGATGCTTGGTGGATCGAGCCCAGAGTCGAAGCCGGAATGAAGGGAGAGTGGACGTCGTGACCTCGACACCAATCGCTCGCATGACCCGCCGTGATCTGTTTGACATCATGCAGGCGTACAAGAAGACGAGTCTGCTCCGTACCGGCGTGGAGCTTGGTGTCTTCGATGCGCTCGCCAGCGGCCCCGCCAGCGCCGTGGAGCTGTCCGACCGGCTCGGCATCCATTCGCGCGGGACGCGCATCCTCCTCGACGCGCTCGCCGCCATCTGGCTCCTGGAGGTGGATGGCGGCAGGTTCTGCCTCAGCCCCGCGGCGGCGGACTATCTGGTCAGCACCCGTCCTGATTATCTCGGTGGGATGGTACGTGTCATGTCCAGCGACTGGGAGTGGGATGCGCTCAAGGACCTGTCAGCGGCGGTGCGTGCGGGTGGCACCGTCATGAATATGCACGCGGAGACGCCAGGTTACGAGTATTGGGAGGATTTCGCATGCTTCGCGACCGCTGTTGCCGAGCCCACTGCCGAGGTCGCCGCGGACGTGCTCGCGCCGTGGGCGAAGGGCCGTGCCACGCTCGATGTGCTCGACGTCGCCTGCGGTCACGGCGTCTACGGGTACACCCTCGCCGCCCAGAACCCGCAGGCGAGGGTCTGGTCTCTGGACTGGCCCAATGTCCTCGCCGTGACCGAGCAGCACGCCGAGCGGATGGGCGTGCGCGATCGCGCTCACTTCATCGCAGGCGACATGTTCCAGACCCCACTCGGCGGCCCCTACGACCTGGTGCTGATCACCAATGTGACGCACCACTTCTCCGAGCGACGGGTCACCGAGCTGCTGACCCGGCTCGGCACGGTGGTCAAACCCGACGGCCGTCTGGTGATCGTCGGGTTCACCGTGGGGGATGAGCCCCCGGGGCGGGACCCGGCCCCGTACCTGTTCTCGGTGCTGATGCTGGTGTGGACGCATCAGGGAGAGTCCCACTCGGTCGCCGCCTACAACCGCGCGCTCACGACGGCCGGGTTCAGTGAAGCGACCGTGTACCCGACCGATCTCCCGTTCCGCATCCTCATTTCCGATCGTAGGGAGACAGTCGGCATGGATCACGATCGCGCGAATGCTGCACTCCGCTCTCTGCGGTAACGAACCATCCGCCGTCACCGTTCGCAGCGCCTTGCCCAAGAGGAGATATCATGCATAGACAGCCGCTGACAAAGATCGCCAACTACGATGTAACCGCGAGCCAGCGTCTGGGCGGGGAAATCCGCATCCTACTGAGCCCCAAGACCGTGGGGGCGACAGACGGTTTCATGGGCACCATAGCCATTGACCCGGATAGATTCGTGGCCGAGCAGTACAATCCTTACTCCGATAAGTTCTGCTATGTCGTCCACGGGTCGGTGACCATGCGGGTAGACGGCATCGAGGTCGACGTGGGCCCCAACGAGGCCATCATGGTGCGCCGGGGTCAACGGCACCGAATCGAGAATCGTGGAGTCGAGCAGGCGTTCCTCGTGTTCCACGTATGCCCGTTGGCCCCACGGCCGGAGCTGGGGCATGTGGACACCGAGGAACTGCCCAATCCGGATGCCGCGCTGCCCCAGGTTGGAGCGTCGCGATAGGCCCGGTTGAAGAGCACCGGAATAGACGTCAGCGCTCAGCAATGGTGGTTCAGGGCCGCATCTCTCATGCGAAGGCATGACTGAAGCGGATCGATATGAGGAGAGGAACGTCATGAGCCAGTTCACCGTGCGGGATTTGAGGCGAATCTTGGAGAGCTGTTCGGGCGTGGTCGAGGAGGTTGACTGGGACAGTGTGGGCATACTTGACACCCCCTTCGAGGAGTTCGGCTACGACTCGCTCGCACTGCTCGAATTCGCCGCTTGGGTACAGCGTGAGTACCGGGTGCGCATCCCGGACGATGCGGCCCTCACCATAAAGACTCCGAGGGCCGCGCTTGACTATATCAACCAGTGCTTCGCGGAAGTGTGAGGAGACGTCAATGGCCGGACACACGGACAACTCAGTCGTCATCAAGGCGCCCCTCACCCTGGTGTGGGACATGACCAACGATGTCGAGTCGTGGCCACGGCTGTTCAGTGAATACGCCTCTGCGGAGATCCTCGAGTGGGACGGTGATGCGGTCAGGTTTCGGTTGGCCATGCGCCCGGATGCGCAGGGTCGCGTCTGGAGCTGGGTATCCGAGCGGGTACCCGACCCAGCGACCCACACCGTACGGTCCCGCCGCATCGAAACTGGGGTCTTCAAGTACATGAACCTCTTCTGGGAGTACCAGGAGACCGAGGATGGGGTGCGGATGCGCTGGGTCCAGGATTTTGAGATGAAGCCCGACGCGCATACCGACGACGCCGGCATGACCGATCACATGAATCGGAGCACCCGTGTCCAACAGGCCCGGATCAAGGAGATCATCGAGAAGAGCGTGAAGGACCGCGGTCTCGGATCGCGACCGACTGGCGTAGAAGGGAGGGCCTAATGGGCTCTTTAGCTGGCGGAGCGGCTGAAGCCCAGGTACCAGGGGCTCTGTCATGATCGCGAAGATGCCCCCTGAGATCTCTGCGGGGGCCGACTGGACGCTGTGTCCGCGCTGCGAGACGCTCGTCTACGGCAAGCGCTTCCAGCGCAACCTCCGCGTCTGTCCAGACTGCAACCACCATTCCCCGCTGACGGCCCACCAGCGGCTGGGACAGTTGCTCGACCCAGACAGTGTCCAACCGCTCGATGTCGTGGCGTCCCCCCATGATCACCTGGGCTTTGCCGATACCAAGCCCTATCCTCAGCGGTTGCGGGAGGCGCAGTTGCGCACCGGGCTCGATGAGGCGGTGGTGTGCGCACGTGGGATGCTTGAGGGCCATCCGGTCGTAGTGGCGGTCATGGACTTCCGCTTCATGGGTGGGAGTCTGGGCACCGCCGTCGGTGAGCTCATCACCCAGACCGCGGAGCGAGCTCTACAGGACCGTACTCCGTTGCTCATCGTCAGCGCCTCGGGTGGCGCGCGGATGCAGGAGGGCGCCTTGTCCCTCATGCAGATGGCGAAGACCAGTCAGGTGATCGGCCAGTTGGACGAGGCTGGAGTCCTCACCATCTCGCTCGTGACCAATCCCACCTACGGAGGTGTCGCCGCATCGTTTGCCACGTTGTGCGACGTCATCATCGCAGAGCCTGGCACACGCCTGGGCTTCGCCGGCCCACGGGTTATCCAGCAGACCATCCAGCAGACCCTGCCGGAGGGCTTCCAGGCGGCCGAGTCGCTACTGGCCAACGGGATGATCGACGATATCCAGCCACGGTCCTGTCTGCGCCAGGCGTTGGGCAGGCTGCTCGCCTTCACGGCGCCCCCGAGCGATAACGGTCCGCCGCGATCGCCGCAGGCGCTGATTCGCGACCCCGACCTGCTACCGGACGGGGATCCATGGGAGGTAGTCCAGCGCGCGCGCGGCATCGAACGGCCGACGACTCTCGACTACGTCTCCTATCTTCTTGACGGGTTCCAGGAGCTGCACGGTGACCGCATCTCCGGCGACTGCCCGGCGATCGTCGGCGGCGTCGGCCGGCTCGGCGGCCAACCGCTGATGGTGATCGGTCATCAGAAGGGCCACGACGCGTCGGAACTCGTCGCCAGAAATTTCGGTATGGCGATGCCGGCCGGTTACCGAAAGGCGGCCCGGCTCATGCGGCTCGCGGCCAAGCTCGGCGTTCCGGTCGTCACCCTTATCGATACGCCGGGGGCTTACCCCGGCGTCGAGGCGGAGATAAATGGGCAGGCTGTCGCGATTGCCGAGAACCTTCGGCTCATGGCCAGCCTGCCCGTGCCTGTGGTGGCAGTCGTGACCGGAGAGGGGGGCAGCGGTGGAGCGCTGGCGCTCGGCGTCGCCAACCGCGTATTCATGTGCGCAAACGCTGTGTACTCGGTCATCAGCCCTGAGGGGTGTGCCGCGATCCTCTGGAAGGATCCTTCGGCGACGCCCATGGCTGCGGCTGCATTGCGCCTGCGAGCGCGAGATCTGCTGCGCGCGGGCATCGTCGACGCTGTCGTGCCCGAGCCACAGGGCGGCGCTGCGCGCGCGCCCGCCCTGGCAGCCGGTCTGCTGCGAGACGCACTGACCTCCGCGCTCGGCGAGCTGCGGAATCTCGATCCTGGCCAACTCGTGGCGGACCGTCGCGCGCGCTTCCGTCGCCTCGGTACCCACGGGAGCGTCACAGGAGGAGAGCACGGTTGTGAAGAACACCTCAACCAACTCCGAATTGCTTGAGGCCGTCTGCCATAGCGCATCGCGGCTGATCGCTTCCTCGCCAGGTCCGATACGACGGATCCGGCTGCAGGCGGGTGAGGTCATGGTCGAGGTGGAGTGGCCCGATCTGGCACCAGGGCTGCCCCAGCAGGCGGGTAACGGCGCGGCGCCCGTGTCGAGCAAGCAGCCGGAGCGGGACGACGAGGCGGGGCTGCATTACATCTGCGCGCCTGTAATCGGGACCTTCCACCGCTCGTCCGAACCCGGCGGGAAACCCTTCGTCCGAGATGGCGACATTGTGGGGTTGGGGCAGCAGGTCGCGATTCTCGAGGCCATGAAGATGATGATGCCGGTCGCGGCCGACCGTGCCGGTGAGGTGGTAAAGGTCTTGGTGCCCGATGCCACCCCGGTCGAGTACGGCGAGCGCCTCATTGCGATCGCGCCGGCGATGGCGTGAGCCAATCTTCTTTCGGTGACCATGTTCAGCTCAGTGCTCATTGCTAACCGCGGCGAAATCGCGCTGCGCGTTGCTCGTGCCTGCCAGGAGATGGGGATCCGGACGGTGGCCGTGTATTCCACTGCGGACCGCGACTCTGCGGTGGTGCGCATTGCCGATGAAGCGGTGCATATCGGGCCGTCGTCGGTCAAGCGCAGCTACATGAGTATACCGGCGATCATCGAGGCGGCGCGCCGCACCGGAGCGGACGCGATCCATCCCGGCTATGGGTTCCTGTCCGAGGACCCAGACTTCGCCGAGATCTGCGAGGCAAACGGGATCATCTTCATCGGTCCCCCATCTTCCATGATGGCGCAGCTGAGCGACAAGGCGTTGACAAAGGTTCTTATGGCCGACGCCGGTTTGCCCGTTCTGCCTGGGAGCGCGCGGACGTTGGAGAATGCCCGCGCGGCGAAGGAGACCGCAGATCAGCTCGGATATCCGGTGATCATCAAGGCCGTCGTTGGCGGCGGTGGCCGTGGTGTGCGGGTCGTCTGGGAGGAGAGCGACGTCAACCGCGCTTACCTTGAGGCACGGGCCACTGCCCAGACCCTGTTCGGAGACAGCCGTGTCTATGTTGAGCGATACCTCCGGTCGGCCCGCCACGTCGAAATTCAGATCCTGGCTGACCAGTACGGTCATGTCGTACATCTCGGGGAACGTGACTGCTCGGTGCAGCGGCTCCATCAGAAGCTGATCGAGGAATCGCCCGCGCCTGGGCTGCCCGCTGACCTCATCACGCGCATGAGCGAGGCTGCCGTGCGAGGCGCGCTCGCCGTCGGTTACGTCGGGGTGGGAACGTTCGAGTTCCTGGTCGGCGACCGAAGAGACTTCTACTTTATGGAGGTGAACTGTCGCCTCCAGGTCGAGCATCCGGTGACGGAGCTGGTCACCGGCATCGACTTGGTGCGTGAACAGATCCTCATGGCGGCTGGCAAGCCGCTGTCGATGCGTCAGCCGGACATCGCCGTACGAGGCGCGGCAATCGAATGTCGGGTCAATGCCGAGGATCCGGCCCGAAATTTCGTGCCGACGCCTGGAGTGCTCGACGAATTTCAGCCACCCGGCGGCCCGTTCGTGCGAGTCGACACCCACGGATACCCCGGTTACCGGATTCCCCCCGACTACGACTCGCTGCTCGCCAAGACGGTCGTCTGGGCCCCGGACCGGGAACAGGCACTCGCCCGCATGGCGCGGGCGCTGACTGAGTTCCGAGTGAGCGGCCGGGGCGTGTGCACCAGTATCGACTTCCTCCGAGCGACTCTTGACCATCCGCTGTTCCAGGCCGCTGAACACGACACATCCCTGACCGAGACTGTGCTGAGCAAGTGGCCTCTTTCGAACGGAGAGTGATCTCCTGGAGCCACGGACCCGGCGACTCCAGCTCGATGGGCTTCTACTCTAAAAGATCGATGCTGTCGACGACATCACTCATGGTCTACACACCCCAGCAACGCTGGCCATCTACGTTTCCTGCCATCTTCTGTTCCCATAGTGCATTGAAGCGCTCGTTCTGCTCCTCCGTGAAGTGGGTCTTCCAATCACCGATAACGCCCTTGCGCAGGAAGCTGGAAATGGAGAGATCTATGATGGGGTTTCCCTCCCGGTTCGTGAAGGGGTTCGCGCTCATGCTCTGAAATGAACCGTGTTCTTCGATAGCCGCAATGGCCTGCGATGAGAGATCTTTGCCCAAGAACGCGCCGAGCCTACGGACTTGCGCAGCGAGATCTTGCTTCATATCCTCGTAGTGAAGCGCCAGGACCGCGTCCTCATCCTCTTGAGCGCTGGGCCACCACTCCAGCACATGGTCGAACCAGCTGCCGCCAACAACTTGACCGCTGATGAAATATTCAAAGAAGTCATCCCACGTCCCTCTGTAGCAGCCAAGCGACTTGAGGGAGCGGTGGAAATGATAAAAAGAAACGGCCACATCTTTAGGGTTTCGCCAGACATGGATTCGCTTGCGTTTGCGTTCGAGAACGGTTTTGGGAAATAGCCGATACGGCAGGTGCGTAGGAACGACTCTCGGCAATGGCAGGGCCTTCCAGGTGTTGATGTGATCAGACACCGAGGCCGCACCGCTGATCTCGAGGGGCAGAAAGCTCAAGATTTTGCCTTCGCTTTGGGCTTGCCGTAAAGCCGTGATGTCCCCCTCGTAGAGCACGGCGTAGATTATTTCATAAGCCCACGCGGTCCCTGATCTGGGATAAGAAATTAACCAGACATCATCCGCCCTGTCGTCGAAGTCGTTATAGAAATGCTCGAAGAAGTGCGGTGGCGTTCCGCTCCAGAGCTGGCCGTGATGAAAGTGGATGCTTGGAAGAGATTCATACGGGGAATTAATCATAGTAGAGGCCTCCCTCATGACGCCGTCACCTGACCCTCCATGCCGGCCTCCCGGTGGCCGGCGATGGTACAGAAGTAAGTGTAGGTGCCGGCTTGCAGACTCACTGTTCCCGTGGCGGTCATTCCTCCGATCACCTCAACGACTGGATTGGCGCCGTTGACGGACTCAAAGGCGACGTTGTGCACGATCGCTCCGCGGTTTTCGAGCGTAATCACGACCTCGCCAGCAGGCATTTGATCGGGAGCCTGCGTGTACGCGATGTCCTGGGCGACGAATAGCACCGTGGCTGCTTGGCTGGACGTGCTGCTGGTGGTGGAGGTCGTGCTCGCTGGTGCTACCAGGCCTACTGCAAGAGCGCCGACGACGACACCAGCCAGTCCCGTCAGGAAGAATGCGAACCAGCGCGGCAGCTTGAGCCGGTCCCGCTGACCGTTGCGGTAATTCTGCCAAGTGCCGCTGAAGCCGGCTACGCTCGCCACCAAGCCGAAGGCCTCGAGCAGCAGGGTCGCGGCGAAGAAGTCGAACTGCTCAGGGCGGACAAGGTGAGAACGGGTGAAGGGCTGGAAGATGGGACCAAGAAACGTGATGAAGGCACTGAAGAGGCTTCCTGGGAGCAGCGCCCACCGCCGTCGGATGGTGGCGATTGCTGCCGTAGCCAGCGCTAGGCCGAAGAGAGTGAGAAGGTCGCTTTCGAAACCGCCCGCCAGCCACATGAGCCATAGGAACACCAGGCCAGCGCAGACCAAGGCGACGGCGGTCAGTTTGCTCAGCGCCGACAACTGGCTTCCCTCGCGGAGTCTGCGGTGATCTTGGCGGGACAGCTGCTTGACCATACCATGATTTTGACAGCAAGATCGCCGCACCGCGTCCGACTCCAAGTGACAAATAGCATACGACTTTGGCGCAGCTCGTGGTGCTCGCCTACGACGCGAGACGTACTCGCCGCCCTAGCGCAGCCATCCCGGGCGCACCATACCCGCCTCGTATGCGAGCACGACGAGCTGCGCCCGGTCCCGCGCCCCGACCTTGGCCAGCACCCGGCTGACGTGGGTCTTGGCGGTGGCGGGGCTCACCACCAGCCGCTCGGCGATCTCGTCGTTGGACAGGCCCTCGGCAACCAGCAGCATGACCTCGCGCTCGCGCGGGGTCAGTGCGTCGAAAGCGGGGCTGATCGGTGGCGGCGTGACCCGGCTCGCGAGTTGGTCGATCAATCGGCGGGTCACCGACGGCGACAGCAGCGCATCGCCCCTGACCACCACACGCACCGCGTGGATGAGCTCGGTCGGCTCGACATCCTTGACCAGGAAGCCGCTCGCGCCGGCGCGCAGCGCGCCGTAGACGTGCTCGTCCAAGTCGTACGTCGTGAGGATCACCACGCGCACCTCGGCAAGCTGGGGGTCGGCGACGATCTGGCAGGTCGCCGCGAGGCCGTCGAGGACCGGCATCCGGATGTCCATCAGCACCACGTCGGGGCGGTGCACGGCTGCGAGGCGGATCGCTTGCTGCCCGTCGCCTGCCTCCGCGACCACCGCAATGTCGTCCTCGCCTTCCAGAATGGATCGGAAGCCGGCGCGGACCAGCGTCTGGTCATCCGCCAGCAGGACGTTGATCACACCGAGTCCACCAGTGGGAACCTGGCGAAGACCCGGAACCCGCCCTCGACGAGCGGGCGGGCGCTCAGGTTGCCGCCCACCTCCATGGCACGCTCGCGCATGCCACGCACCCCATACCCTTCCCCACCACCATCCGGGCCGCCCGCCGGCTCGACCACCCCGCACCCGTTGTCATCCACCTTCACTTCCAGCACGTCGCCGTCATACGACAGCCCCACGGTGGCCGTCGTCGCCCCGGCGTGGCGCACCGCGTTGGTCAGCGCCTCCTGCACGATCCGATAGGCGGCGAGGTCGACCGCTGCGGGCAGCGTGCGCGCGGTGCCCGCCACGGCGACGCTCACCGACAGCCCTGCAGTGCGGGTCCGCGCGACCAGTTCGTCGAGGCGGGCGAGCGTCGGCTGCGGGTCGTCGTCCTGGTCAACCTGACGCAGCACGCCGAGCACCGAGCGCAGCTCCCGAAGCGTGGCCCGACTGGCATCCTTGATCGCCGCGAGCGCGCTGAATGCTTGGTCGACGTCGCGCCGGTGCAGCGCCGCCCCGGCCTGCACGCTGATCAGGGAGATCTGGTGGGCGAGCACATCGTGCAGCTCACGGGCGATGCGCAGCCGCTCTTCAGTAGCGCGCCGGCGGGCCACCTCCTCGCGAGTGCGCTCGGCCTCGGCGGCCCGCTCCTCGACCTCGGCAAGGTAGGCGTGCCGAGTGCGGGTCACTTCGCCGAGGACCACGAACAGGGTGATGACGGCCGCATGTGCGATCAGCTCGAGGCTCTCGGGGGGCCGGGCGAGGACTAGCTCGCTGGTCTCGACGACGACGAGGACGGCGACCGCACCCAGGATGGCTGCCACCCGCCGGCCCGCGGCCGACACTGTATAAAGCGCCACGCCGAAGGGAAACAGCTCGGGCCCATCCGGAAAGGACAGCCCGTAATGCAACCCGACGCAGACTGCGGCGACCGCCATCACCGCCACCGGCCACCGGCACCGAAACGCCAGCGCCACCGTCGCGCCGGCTATGAGGGCGTACCCCCATGGCCACAGCGGGCGCCCATCGGATTGTGCGAGCGCCGCGAGGGCTGAGACGAACACTGTGACCGCACCGATGGCAACCGCGACGGCAACGTCGGTCGCCGGGACGCCGAGCACAGGCAGCGGCGGTCCGTGAGTTCTCACCCAGCCATTGTGCATGAACTGGCGGCCGACGAAGGCGTCTGTTCTGCTCGGAGAATAACGCTGAGGGGCCGCTCCTTGAGTGAGCGGCGAGGTGCCGGGCCTGGGCCGCCGTCAGCGGCTTCAGCCTGGATCCGTCCGTTCCCGCTGGGGTAGCACGCGGATTTCCTCCACAACAAAGGGAAAACCGCACCCGACGATCTCCACCCGGCCGGTGACCCACGGCTCTCCTCCAAATATGGAGGAGACACTTCAGCGTCGCCCATAACCTGCTGGGCCGGAGCATGGCTCGGGTGACCGCGCGGCTCACGGGAAGACCGTAGGCTGAATGCGTGCTGGGGGCGGGGGGGCGGGGTGGGATCGCTGGTGGGGGCGGGGGTGGCTAGGCTTGGGCGCGCATGCGCCGCCTTGTCGCCCTGATCATCCTCGCGCTCGCCGCCACGGCGTGCTCGGCCAACGCTGATGGGCCCGAGCTGGGCTATATCGCGGGTGAGGGGCAGCAGGTCATCGAGGTCGCGCGGCGGGAGCAGGCGCCGGCCGTCAGCGGTGAGACCCTCGACGGCGAGCCGCTCGCGCTGGGCGACTGTCCCGGCAAACCAGTGGTGCTGAGCTTCTGGGCGTCGTGGTGCGGGCCGTGCGCGACTGAGGCGCCGCAGATCCAGGCCGTCTCAGGGGCATACGCGGGGCGGGTCTGCGTGGTTGGCGTGGACGTTCAGGACCGGGTCGCCAACGCCAAGACGTTCGAGCGGGACCTGGGCATCACCTACCCGTCGCTGTTCGACCCCTCGGCGCGGATCGCGGCGCAGTTCCGCGGCATCGCGCCGCAGGCGCTGCCCACGACGCTGGTGCTCGACGCCCAGCACCGGGTCGCGGTGCGCCATTTCGGCGCGGTCACGGCCGATGAGCTGCGCGGCTACCTCGACAGGGTGCTGGGTGAGGAGGGCGCGCAGCGCCCGCCGGTGGGCGGGGATCTGGCGGGTGAGGAGGGTGCGCGGCGCCCGCCGGTGGGCGGGGACCTGTTGGTGGGCGGGGATCTGGCGG
>JBOGEA010000053.1:0-21525 GCA_050743205.1 Egibacteraceae bacterium
GCGCGTCTGCGCGCCCGCTCATGTCAGGTTCATGCCCGCTGTATTTGAGTCATGATTTATTGCCGTGTGTGACTCTGCCCGCACGCCTCAATGTAGCGGGCCGCCCGGCTTGAGGCAAGTGAATTTCCCGTGTCTGTGGCGGGTGTTTTTATGTGATGCGTCGCTGTGTGTATCGTAGATGCTGATTTCGTGACGACGGCGGTTGTTCGGCTCACTCGTTGCCTGCCGGCCAAGTCGCTCAACCATGCCAGACTTTCGCGCTCCTGAGTATGTGCCCGCCGCTGCGCGTCGGATCGTCCTCGGCGGGTGTTTTGCGAAGGGATGGCCGCACCTGGTGTGGGCCGCGGATGGCGAGACGCTCACAGACTGGGCCGCGGGCAGAATTCTCTGACACACCCAGCCATGCGCGCGGCTTTCCAAAGAGATCCGCGAGGCAAAACAACCGAAGGGGTCACGTCGCGGAGGGCGCAGCGACGCAACGCTTACGATGACGCCAAAATCCAATCGGTCCCATCGGGGGTATCGCACACTTCAACACCGGCTGCATTCAAACGGTCGCGCAACCTGTCGGCGACATCCCAGGAGCCCTGGGCACGGGCCCAGTCGCGGGCCTCGACGAGCGCGTCGACGAACGGTGAGATCAGGCCGCGAGGGTCGTGCGCCCCCCCTTCGGCCATCTGGATCATCATCCGGCGGAGCACAGCCCGAGCGTGCTCCATGTAGTCCGCCTCGGTGTCTGCGGACCAATCGAACATGACCTGCTCCAGCTCGAGCATCGCCGCGACGGCCGCGGGGATGTCACGGGCGCCGCGGCGATCGTCGAAGGCGCGCTCCAGCCGGTCCGTCTCACTGCGCAGCGAGACGGGCGGCGGGGCGGGCTCGATGGGCTCGACGGGCTCGATGGGGGTGGGACCCGCGACCGCGGTCGCCGGGTGGCCTCCCGCTGTGGACCGCAGCTCGTCGATCGCGATCGTGGATCCGGCGGGGAACGTCGTGCTCATGCCCTGCCTGCGTACGGTCATCACACCGCGGCCGAGCACGCTCACCGTCTGGGAGTCCAGGTCGAACACGCAGGCGGTGTGCTCGTCGACGCCCAGCACGAACGCGCCGTCGGGCAGCTCGGGCTCCAGCACGCGCAGCCGCCGCTCGCCGAGATAGCAGAACCGGGTGTCGTGCGTGCCGCCCTCCGCGTTGTCGTAGTGCGGGATGACCGCCGCGCGCAGCCCGATGTCCGCGAGCAGGTCCAGCCCCTCGAGCCAGTGCGGCGGGGCGCCGACCTTGTAGACCTCGTACACCGGCACGGCGACGACGCCGAGCGTGAGCGCGGCGGCGCTCGCGAAGGTCACGCACCCGCCACGGTCGAGCTTGGCGGCCAGCACGTCCCGCAGCGGCGTGTCCCGCCAGACCCGCAGCGCGTAGCTCGGGCTGCCAGGGCCCGCGAACACGTAGTCGGCCTCGCGGACCCGGGCGAGGGCCCGCTCCCGCTCCAGCGCGTCGGCTCCCGACGACCGCCAGGTCGCCACGTCGAGCGAGACGCCCAGGTTGCGGCCGAAGTACGCGCCCGCGCGCCGCGAGATGTCGTCGGCGTTCTCCTGAAAGCCGTAGGGCGTGTCGAGCAGCACCGCATCGACGGACCCCTGCCCGAGACGCCCGAGCAGCAGCCGGTGCACCTTGGCCATCGTGGGCGCGGTCTCGCCGGACCCCATCACTGTCAGCAGTCGAGGAAGTCGGGTCAAGGAATGGGGCCTTCCACTCGCCGGCAGCACACCCGCTCGGCAATGGTAAGCGCAGGTGAGGGCCCTGACATTGCGCAGCCTGATGCAAGGGGCTCGCAACAGGGCGAGCGGCGCGGTAGTTTTTCAAGTTGCCCGCAAGCAGATCGCAACAAGTTGAAGGACGCGCAATGGCCGAGCCGTATACCCTGCCCGACCTGCCATACGACTACGGGGCACTGGAGCCCTGGATCTCGGGCGAGATCATGGAGCTGCATCACGACAAGCACCACGCCGCCTACGTCCAGGGCGCGAACACCGCTCTGGAGCAGCTCGCCGAGGCGCGGGAGCAGGACCGCTACGGGACGGTCCGGATGCTCGAGAAGGATCTGGCCTTCCACCTCTCCGGTCACGTGAACCACAGCGTGTTCTGGCCGAACATGAGCCCCGACGGGGGCGACAAGCCCGACGGCCAGCTGGCGGCGGCCATCGACGAGCACTTCGGCTCGTTCGACGCGTTCAGGGGACACTTCGGCGCCGCCGCGATGCAGCTGCAGGGATCGGGCTGGTCGGTGCTGGCGTACTCCCCTGCTGGAGGCGGCAGGCTGCTCGTCACCCAGCTCTACGACCACCAGTCCAACGGCCCCACCGGCACGGTCCCGCTGCTCGTGCTCGACATGTGGGAGCACGCGTTCTACCTGCAGTACCGCACGGCCAAAGCGGACTATGTCGAGGCGTTCTGGAACGTCGTGAACTGGGCCGACGTTCAGGCGCGGTACCAGCGGCTGGCGCGGCCCGACACGCCGTGACGGATCTGGCGGCCGTCGATGCGCGGCTGGTCGCCCCCGCTGACCTGCCGCGCTGCCGCGACGAGCTGCGGGCCGTCTACCGGGCGGCGTTCAGCCAGGAGCCCTATTTCGAGACCGACGGCCATGCCCCCCGGTTCGCGGCCAGGCTGGCCAGCAGAGCGGAGGCCGACGGCTTCCGCTGCGCGACCGCCCGTGTCCCGAATGGTGAGCTGATCGGGTTCGCCTTCGGGCTGACCAGCGACCCGCTCGCGGACCCGCCGTTCTATTCCGCGCTGATCGACGACGTGGGCCTGTGGGTCGCGGCCCGGTGGCTGCTGGGGCAGTTCGAGCTGATCGAGCTGGCGGTCGTGCCGTCCTGGCAGGGACGCGGCGTGGGCGGCCTGCTGCACGACCTGACGCTGGAGACGGTCTCCCAGCCTCGGGCCTGGCTTCTGGTCCACCCCCTCGCCCCCGCCCGCGGCTTCTACCTCATGCGGGGCTGGCTGGAGCTGGGCCACCACCACACCGGCCACCGCTGGCTCGTCGTGATGGGCCGCCCCCTGCGCGCGCCATCACCCCGGCGCCACACCGCCCACGCCACTGTTTTGCGTCTGACCCACGACCCATGGTCGGCGAGCCCATGATGCTCGCGGGGTTGGCGGCGGGGCTATCATCGCCTCTCGACCACGCAAGTCGAGGAGGGGTCCCAGGATTTCAGCCGCCAGTTCGTCGAATGCCTCGCGTCACCCCCCTGTCCTTTACGTGGTGGCCTGCGGCGCCAGACCTGCTGGCGATCTCGGTCCGTTCGTCGAGAGGCTCCAAGCGGCCGGTTGGGAGCCCTGTGTCATTGCCACCCCGTCCGCGCTGAGGTTCATGGACGCTGAGCGTCTCGCGGCGCTGACGGGGCACATCGTTCGGTATGACTACAAACGGCCCGACGAGCCAGACGTGCTGCCCCCTCCTGACGCGATGGTGGTCGCGCCGGCCACCTTCAACACGGTCAACAAGTGGGCCGGTGGAATCAGTGACACGCTCGCCCTTGGTTTGTTGAATGAGGCGATAGGGCTTGAGCTGCCCGTCATTGCGGTGCCATTCACCAGTAGCGCTCTGGCCCGCCACCCCGCCTTTCGCGAAAGCATCAAAAAGCTGGAGACCTACGGTGTCCGGCTCCTGCTCGACCCCGAGCGCCATCCCCTGCCCATGGTGAACATGGGACCGCCCAGCGCCAAGCTGTTTCCCTGGGATGCGCTCATCCACGAACTGGAGCAGGTGCGCGCCCATCTCGCCGAATAGCGCTCTTCCTTACACACAACCTGAGTTGATCACGATATCGGTGACAGGCTGCACGCATCGCATGGGCGTGCCGTCGTCGATCGTGATCCGTCACGCCCGAGCTGGGCCAGCACCACACCGGCCACCGCTGGCTCGTCGTGATGGGCCGCCCCCTGCGTTTCCTCGCCGACGCGCTGCGCGCTGCGCCGCCATGGCATCCGTCGCGCCGTTCCGGCGAGAATCCTTTATCCCCTCATCGACATCCTGCCCGAGCCGCATAGCAAGACCAGCCCAGTGGACGCTGGTTGAGAGCGCAGGCGGGGTACCCTCGCAGCAGTCCCATGCTCCGCATCGGACTGGCTGAGTGGAGGGGTAGGACATGGCATCCGAATCAAGCCGGCACGCCTCCGCGGAAAGCGCCGCCTCGCCCCCACCCGGGGCAGACCGTGCAGAGGATCCCGCATGGGCGGATCTGGGACGGTGGGATGCGGTGTTCGAGTTGCCGAATGTGGCCATTCACACGAACGTGCTGCCGAACGGAACGGTGCTGTTCTGGGGACGGCGGGACCGACCTACCGGCTCGATGCATGAGCACGAGTGCACGCCATACCTCTGGGATCCCAGAACCGGGGAACTGACCCCGACGCCCCAGCCCACCCTTGCCGACGGCACGACGGTGAACCTGTTCTGCGCGGGGCATGCCTTCCTGCCCGACGGTCGGCTGCTGGTCGCGGGCGGGCACCGCATCGACGGCGACGGGCTTGACCAGGCCAGCATCTACGACTGGCGCACCAACACCTGGACGGCCATTCCCGTGATGAACGAGCGCCGGTGGTACCCGACCGCCACAGCGCTGGCGGACGGGACGGTGCTGGTGTCCTCAGGCAGCTACCTCAACAATGGCACCTTCATCATCAATGACGTGCCGCAGATCTGGGATGGGGACCAGTGGCGGCCGACCGCCAACTTCATCGGCCTGCCGCTGTACCCGCACATGCACGTCGCTCCGGACGGCCAGGTGTTCATGTCCGGGAGCAATGCCAGGACGTACCTGCTCAACACCGATGGCGCGGGCGCCTGGACCCCGCTGCCCGAGCCGGGCGGAGTACGGCGGAACGGGGCGCGGGAGTATGGTCCTTCGGTGATGTACGACACCGGGAAGGTCATCTACATCGGCGGCGGCAACGACGCGGGCACCGACCTGCCCACCGCCGCGGCAGAGGTCATCGATCTCGGCGCCGATCCCCCGGCGTGGCGTGCGACCGCGCCTATGCGCTTCCCGCGCCGCCAGCACAACGCCACGATTCTCGCGGATGGGACCGTCCTGGTGACGGGAGGGACCAGGGGCCCTGGCTTCAACGATCTCTCACCGGGCATGCCCGTCCACGTCGCCGAACTGTGGGACCCGGGCACGGAGACATGGACGGAGCTGGCAGCCGAGGATGTCGATCGCTGTTACCACGGGACGGCAGTGCTGCTGCCGGACGCCACGGTGCTCAGCGCGGGCAGCGGCGAGTTCGCCAATGGCGACGAGCCGAACGACCCCAGGGACAGCCACCGCGACGCGCAGATTTTCCATCCGCCTTATCTGTTCCGGGGCCCACGCCCGGAGATCGTCTCGGCCCCTGAGGAGATCGCCTATGGCGAGGCGTTCTCGCTGCGGGTCTCGGGGCCGGACGTCGAGCGGGTCACCTGGGTGCGGCTTGGATCGGTGACCCACGCCTTCGACGAGAACCAGCTCATCAACGTTCTCGAGTTCAGCTTCGACGATGATGGCTTGACCGTTGCCGCGCCTAAACGGCCGGAGATCTGCCCTCCGGGGCACTGCATGCTCTTCGTCCTCAGCGAGGCTGGGGTCCCCTCGCTCGCGCGGATCGTGCGGGTCGGCCCGCCTGCGCCACAACCTCGCGCCGCCGCCTCGCCGGCCCTCGCCGAGGCGAGGGCTGGGCACGGGCCCCGCAGGCAAGACGCACACGCAGGAGCGGGACGACGTCGTGAGGACACAATCGTCCGGCACTCGTGTCACGGTCGGCCTGACCTCGAAGTGTCCCTACGGGCTCGGGTCGTGTTGGGGCGGGGCATACGAGGCATTGAAGAAGCTGGAAGGGGTCGTGGCAGTGCGGCCGATCGCGAACGCCGAGCACTCGACCGCCGAGGTCTACCTTCATCATCAAGGCCTGCCGGATCTCGATCGCTGGCCCGAGCAGATCGCCCACTGGGCCAACGGCAGTTACGACTTCCGCGGCGTCGAGGTGACTGTCACGGGCGCCGTTGGAGAGCACGACGGCGCCTTGCAGCTGACCGGTCCCTCTCTCGACGCCCCAGTGAAGCTGATGCCACTGGGCCAGGGTATGAAGTTGCAGTGGGACCACCGAACGAGCAGCGTCAGAGACGCCACGAGCGACGAACTGGATGCGTACCAGAACTTGGAGAGCGCCCATCAAGACCTCCGAGGCGGGAACGAGCCGGTGCGTGTCACTGGCCCATTGGCAAAGACGGATGCCGGATGGGTTCTGTACGTTCGAAAATTCGAGCCTCGACCGCCCGTCAATGCCCGCGGCACGGGCTAAGAACGTGTTTTGAGAACCCGGGCCCCACGCGCTGCGAGGCCCTGTGGAACAGTAGCGTAGGCCCGGGGTGCGGGAACGTCAGATCCGACGGTTCCCGCACCCCGGGCCGATCTCGCTCCGTTCGTCGAGAGGCTCCAAGCGGCCGGTTGGGAGCCCTGCGTCATTGCCACCCCGTCCGCGCTGAGGTTCATGGACGCTGAGCGTCTCGCGGCGCTGACGGGGCACATCGTTCGGTATGACTGACGAGCCAGACGTGCTGCCCCCTCCTGACGCGATGGTGGTCGCGCCTTCCGCCGGAATCAGTGACACGCTCGCCCTTGGTTTGTTGAATGAGGTCATAGGGCTTGAGCCGCCCGTCATCGCGGTGCCATTCACCAGTAGCGCTCTGGCCCGCCATCCCGCCTTTCGCGAAAGCATCAAAAAAGCTGGAGACCTACGGTGTCCGGCTCCTGCTCGACCCCGAGCGCCATCCCCTGCCTACGGCGAACATGGGACCGCCCAGCGCCAAGCTGTTTCCCTGGGATGCGCTCATCCACGAACTGGAGCAGCTGCACGCCCATCTCGCCGAATAGCGCTCTTCCTTACACACAACCTGAGTTGATCGCGATATCGGTGACAGGCTGCACGCGTCGCCCTCTGTGTCGCGAACCTCGTCGCGGCTCACCGACGCCATGCGGCGTGCCACGTCTATCCTCAGCGGCGCCACCGCGATCGGCGAGTCACTCGCCTCGATCGAGTTCAGCAACTCTTGAAGCGTGGCCGCGTCGATGCTGTCCGACCGTTTCTCGGCGATGTAGACGAGTTCGATCAGCGACACCGCGGCGAGCACGATGGAGATGCCCGCCGCGATCGAGTCCTCGAGCGCTCGAACTGCGGTAGCTGACAGCATGTCCGGATCAGTCGCGTACCAGATGAGCACGTGAGTATATCGGCGACAACGCCCGGTTCTCCCTGACGTGCGATGTCAGTCGCTGCCATAACCGCTGCCGGACCAGAGTTCATCGGAAATTGTGTCGAAGTCATCGATAGTAAGCCGGGCTCGACCGACACAGAGGGGCTTCACGAAGGCCCCGAGTAGGGTTCGGCGGGCCGGGGCCACCCTCTCGATGCGCACACGGAGCCGCTGACCGGGCACAGCGGACAGGCGGGCGAGATCCGAGGGGGGGATCGTCAGTGCCCAATCTGCGGACACCACCAGTTCCAGGTCGAGGGCGGCCTCACTCATGGCACTACCTTACCGCCGCAGCCTGTCGCCACCCTCCGTCGTGGGGATCACCGAACTCCGCCCGTGCGCCTTGAGCGCCGCGATGACCCGTGATCAAAGCCCCATCGCCCTCGAAGCGGACCAGCCGCGACCCGCTCGCCCACCCATCGTTTTCATGCTGAAGGTGGGAGATACCGGCGCCGACCTGCGTGCGGGTGCGGGGTGTAGATACGGGTCTTCTCACGTTACCGTGGGCGGTCGGGTCTGTCCGGGCTCGGTCCACCGCTGCTACAGACCTCCACCGCCGAGCATGGCCGCGCACAGGTCAGCAGACTCGGGAGGCACACGGCCAGCCCACGTCCTTGAGGGCCACCGCGAACACCGCGCCACCAAGCGCATGACGATCCACGCATACCGGAAACACAGGCGGACCAGACCGCCCCATACCAACCTCGATGTTTCATCCTGGTATAGATGATAAGAGAATAATCGACCGTTATGATATGATTTCGAGGGTGGGCTGAGGAGCGGCGGGAGCCCATCCCGCGCACGCCCAGACCCACACGAACGCGCGAACAGCCCCTCAGGGGGCCAAAACCGGGCACCGCGGGCCGCCGACCGAAGCTCGGGCAGCGTCCGGGCAAGGCTCGACCACAGTGTGCGCTATGGGCGGGGACGCCGCGGGTGTTGGGATGGGCCGGGAAGGTCAGCCGGCGGGCAATGGCAGCGGCCACCGGCGCCGCGGCAGGGCCCACAGCCGCCGAAACGCGGCCACCAGCGCTGTGGCGGTCGGCCAGTCATGCTGGACCCGCAGCCGCACCCGCCGTCCCGAGCGCGCGATCCGCGCCGGAGCGTGCCCCAGCTGATGGCGCAGCGTGGCCGGCTCAGCCAGGCGCAGATCGCCGTCCAACGTCAACGCCTGCGCGGCGGCCATCAGGTCTTGGGCCATCATCACCAACCGCGGCCACACCCGGTTGCGCTCAAACGTCTCACACCCCAGGTTGCGCGCGCCGCTGTCACAAGGCCTGCACGCAGGCGGTCCTCCACCCGCGCGTGCTGACGATGGCAGACGTCCCGGCCGGCCACATCCGCGTCCGGCTGATCGGTCAAAAAGGCGGTGAACCGCTTGCCGTCGATGTCGAACAGGGTCTGGCGCGCCCCAGGATGGGGCGGCGCACGATCAGCCGGCTGCCGCTCGGATAGCCCGACAGATCGATCGCCTCGGTGATCTCGGCGACCGCCGCGCCCTTGCGCGGGCCCCCGTCCTGGGTCACGCCTGCACCCAGGCGTCGTCGGGCAGCGCGCGGATCGCCTTGCGCACCCTCTCGCCTGACTCGAAGCCGACCGAGAACCCGACCTCCGCCTGACGCAGATAATCCAAGAGCTCGCGGCTGGCCCCGGCCCCGTCGGTGCGCACGACCAGTTCGACTCCCTCAGGCAGCGCGGGCAGCGCCGCCAACGCCATCTCGAAGGTCTCGATGTGATCTGCGGCCGTGTTGCTGCCGGCATTCCCTGGGCGCCCCAGCCCGGCCAGGGATTCGCCCAACCCGTCGCCACGGTCCAAATAGGCCATCAGCGGAGGGTGCCCAAACCCTTCTTGAACGTGGGCGCCGCCTGGCGGCGCCCGTCCCGGTCGTCGTTGTGGCAGTCGGGCAGCGTCGCGTCGATGTCCATGCTCAACCGCGGGTCAGGCTCGTCGCCATCGCCGCTGTTGCCGCCGTCTGGCTGGGACTGGGCGGCCAGCGCGGCGGCGACGACCGGCGGGGCGCCGCCGGCCGCCCACATCTGCTCGCGCATCACCCGCCGGGCGTCAGCCAGCCTTTCGATCACCAGCTCGTCGTCTGCCAGCGCCACGATCGTGCGGTTGGCCGTCGAGGCCGACGCGACCTCGCCGAACAGCGCCTCCTGGCCGTCGAGCGCGTTGAGGTGGCGCAGCGCGTCGCCGCCGTCGGCTGGCATCAGCACGATGTCACGCACGACCTTGCCCGGATCACAGACCTCCCAGCCCCGACAGCCGCCCAACTGCTCCGACAGCATGTCAGTCAGTCCCAGCCAGTCGGCGGTGTGGGCCAGCAGTCCGGTGCCCGCGCGGGCGGTCATACCGGTGCCGTCGGCGGTGACCTCGAACGGGACCGCACGCCTGTCAGTCTCCACCCTCAAGGCGCGCCCTCCTGTTGGGATCCGGTCGTCTTCACAGACCGGATTATCCCAGGCCAGAAGGGCTTTCCCGCGTATTTCACCCGTTCACCAAGCCAAACTACGTGAAACATCCAGGCCAACACCAATTAATCTACGAATGCCCTTGCGTTACCGCCTCAGCCATGCCATAATCAAACATATGTACGAGACGGTGGTGTTGGGAGAGAGCCAGACGGCGCGCGGCGCCGTCGACGCGCTCGCGCCGCCGCTCGACACCCTCGCCGCCGTTGCTTGGGACACCCTCGACGGCGACACGCTGAGCCGCTGCGTGGTGGATCTGACACGCCACCGCGACCGGCTCGACGGGCTGTGCACCCTCGCCATCGCCGCCCACGACCGCGCCCAGGCGTGGAAAGCCGACGGCTGCCGGTCGGAGAAACAGTGGCTGGCCGCGCGCTGCCGGACCAGCATGGGCGAAGCCGCGGGGCGGGCTGAGACCGCGCGCCGGCTGGCGCAGCTACCGGAGACGGCCCAAGCGCTGGCCGACGGGGCGATCACCCCCGCCCACGCCAGGGTGGCGGCCAAGGCGGCGCGGGACCTGCCCGACGAGGCGGTCGAGGGGTTGGACCGCCTCGTCGCCGAGCAGGGCGCCCAGACCGACGCCGGGCAGCTGCGGGAAGCGCTCAGCGACTACGCCCACCGCGTGGCGCCCGAGAGTCTGGAAACACGGCAGGAGCGGGCGTGGGCCACCCGCCGGCTCAACGTCACCCGCACCGGTGATGACGGCGCGCTGCTGGAGGCCAAACTCGACAAGGTCGGCGCTGAGACGGTCCTGACCGCGCTCGCGCCGCTGGCCGCCCCCCACGGCGAGGACGACGCGCGCACCGCCGAGCAGCGGCGCGCGGACGCGCTGGTCGAGCTGGCCCGACGCAGCCTCAACGGCGGAGACCTGCCCGACACCGGCGGCGTCCGCCCACACATGACCGTGATCGTGGACCTGCCCACCCTGCTGGGCCAGCCAGGGACGGGAGCGGCAAGGCTGGACCGGCTGGGCGCGATCAGCGGCGAGACGGCCAGACGGCTGGCCTGCGACGCGGCGGTCTCCCGGGTGATCGTCAACGGGCCGTCACAGATCCTCGACGCCGGCCGCGCGACCCGCACCGTCACCCCCGCCCAGCGGCGCGCCCTGGTCGTCCGCGACAAGGGCTGCGTCGGCTGTCAAGCCCCGCCCGCCTGGTGTGAGGCCCATCACATCGTGCCGTGGGCAGTCGGCGGCCCAACCGATTTAACCAATTTGACGCTTCTGTGCACAGGCTGTCATGGGAATGTGCATGAGCGGCGGTGGCGGCTGGCTCGGGAGCCCGACGGACGGTGGCGGCTGCACCCGCCGAACCGCCAATGACCACCCGCCGGCAGGCAGCGGCTGCGGATGTCGCCGGTGACCTCACTGAGGCGCGGCCACCGGCACCGGGTCCGCGCGAGCCGCGGTCGGGTCCACGGGGTCTGCCACCGACATGACCCGCGACGCGTGCAACCGGAACGGTAAGGTGCGCGGTTGCGCCGACCGCAACGGTGCGTGGGAACTTTCCCGCCGGTCGGGCGCACTCTTCTGCTGTTGGGGTGCTGGATGACAAGACACGGACGTGGTTTCGCGTGGCTGGTCGCGGGCGCGGGGCTGTTGGTCGTGTTCGCGGTCGCGGGTGCGCCGGCCGCGTGGGCGCATGCGCAGCTGAGGACCACCGCGCCGGTCGACGGGGCGACCGTCCCGGGGTCACCTGCTGAGCTGGTCCTGACGTTCAGCGAGGCGGTCAGCCCGCCCCCCAACGCGATCCGGCTGTTCGACGCGGGCGGCGACCAGGTGGAGATCGCGGCGCCGATGACGAGCGATGGAGGCAGGGTGCTGCGTGCCGCCCTGCCGCGGGAGCTGGGCGACGGCAGCTTCGTCGTCGCGTGGCGCGCCACCTCCGCGGACGGCCATCCGGTCAGGGGCGCGTTCACGTTCGCGGTCGGCGCGGCCACCTCCGGCACGGACCGGGCGGGGCTGCTCGCCAGCATCGCGCCGGAGGAGGACGAGGCCGGCTGGCAGATCGCGGCGGCGGTCAGCCGGTGGCTGCTGTACGCCGGCGCGCTGATCGCGGCCGGCGGGGTCGCCTTCATGCTCCGGGTCCACGACCGGCGGGAGGGCGAGCGGGCGATGATGGTCCGGATCGTCACCGCGGCGGTGGCGGTGGCGGCGGTGGCGAGCGTGGCGGGCTACGCGTGGCAGGCGGTGCTGACGGGGGGCGGCGGCGGCGCGGCGTTGGCGAACACAAGTGTGCTCACGAATGTCCTGGCCAGCGGTTTCGGCGCTTCGACCGCCGTCCGCCTGGCTGGGCTCGGTGCGATCGGGCTGGCCGTGCACAGGCTGTGGTCGCGCCCCGCGGTGTGGGTCGCCAGCGGGGGCGCGCTCGCCGTGATCGGCTCGTTCCTGCTGACCGGGCACACCGCCGCCAGCTCTCCGCAGGCCCTGGTCAGCGCCGCGAACTTGGCTCACACGGCGGCGGGGGCCGCGTGGTTCGGGGGGCTTGTGCTGCTGCTCGCCACCCTGCGGAGCCGGAAGGCTGAAGACGACGCGGTCGGCGCGGCCACGCTCGTGGCCCGATTCTCGAGCCTGGCCACCGTCGCGGTGATCGCGGTCGTCATCGCCGGCACCACCATGGCCTGGGCCGAGGTCCGGGCGGTCCGGGCCCTGACCTCCACCGCGTACGGTTGGACCCTGATCGCGAAGCTCGGCCTGGTCGGCCTGGTCATCGCCGGCGGGGCCTACAACAACCGACGGCTGGTCCCAGCGATCAAGGCGCGGAAACAACACGGCTGGGGGGCCCTGCGGCGGATCGTGCGGCTTGAGGCGGCCGGCATCGTCGCCGTGCTTGCGGTCACCGCGGTGCTCGTCAACCTCGTGCCCGCCCGCACGGCCGCGGGCATCGGTGGGTTCTACAGCGCGAGGGCCCCGATGGGCGACTACCAGTTGGAGGTCACGGTCGATCCCAACCAGGCGGGCAGGAACGAGCTGCACATCTACCTGCTGGCCGCGAACGGCCAGCCGACCGATCCCGGCGCGCCGACGGACATGCAGGTTCGGTTCAGCCTGCCCGCCAAGGACATCGGCCCGATCCAGCGCACCGCCCTCGTGTCAGGCCCCGGCCATTGGACGATGGCCGGCGACGAGCTGGCGTTTCCTGGACAGTGGCTGGTCACGTTCGTGCTGCCCGTGTCGCGGTTCGAGCAGCTCCAGACCGAGTTCACTGTCCCAGTCAACGGATGAGGAGCACAGACAGCATGCGCACGGCAACTCGCGGCCTGACCCTGCTCGCCCTGGCGGGAGCGCTGCTGCTGACCCTCGCGGGGCCCGCGTTCGCCCACGTGACGGTCCGCGCCGATGACACGCAGCCCGGAGGGTTCGCCAAGTACACGGTGCGGGTGCCGAACGAGTCCGAGACGGGCGCCGCCACGACGAGGATCGAGGTGGCGCTGCCGGACGGCTACGAGCAGGCGCGCGTCCAGCCCAAACCAGGATGGAGCCTGGAGGTCGTCGACGGGGTCCTGATCATCTCCGGAGGGGAGATCGGGCCCGGCCAGTTCGACGAGTTCAGCTTCTCGGCCCGCAACCCCGAGCAGCCGGGCGCCGTGGCGTTCCCCGCCGTGCAGGCCTACTCGGATGGCCAAGTCCAGAACTGGACCGGGCCGGAGAGCGCCGACGAGCCCGCGCCGCGCGTCGACATCGCCGCTGCTCAGGCCGCTGGAGGCAGCGGCGCGATGCCGATCGCCCTGGCCGGCCTCATCGCCGGGCTGCTCGGCCTGTTCTTGGGCAGCGCAGCCTTCGTCCGCACCCGCCGTCCCGCGCGGACGCGCACCCCCACGTCCCGGGCGTCAACCCGCTCGCCCGCATAGCCCTCCGCGTGGCCGCCGCCGGGGATCCCCGGCGGCGGCCACTACACTTGGGCACATGCCGGATTCCACCCAGGAGCCCACTCGGGGATTCTCGACGAGGGCGGTGCACGGCGCGCCGACGCCGGCGGTCGCCCAGCAGCCGGGCAGCGTGCCCATCTATCAGACCTCGAACTGGCGCTTCGACGACGGTGCGCACTTCGCCGAGGTCGTCGGGGACCGGCGGGCCGGCTACGTCTACGGCCGCGGCTACGGGAACCCGACCGTCGACGCCTTCGAGTCGGTCATGGCCGACTTGGAGGGCACCGAGGCGGCGTTCGCCTTCGCCTCCGGGACGGCCGCGACCCACGCGGTCGTGACCGACTTGGCCCAAAGCGGTGATCGCGTGGTGGTCAGCCGCGAGGTCTACGGTGGCACCTATGCGCTGTTCGACCGCATCTTCCCACGGTACGGGATCGAGGCCGTCTGGGCGGATCCTCACGATCCGGACAGCGTGGCCGATCTGCTCCCGGGCGCCCGGCTGTTCTTCTGCGAGACCATCGCGAACCCCGTCTGCACGGTGGCTGACCTGGCTGTGCTGGCCGAGCGCTGCCGCGCGGCGGGTGTGGCGTCGGTGGTCGACAACACGTTCGCGTCGCCCTACCTGTGCACGCCGGCCGCCCTCGGCTTCGACTACGTGCTGCACTCGGCGACGAAGTACATCGGCGGCCACAGCGACCTGATCGGCGGGGTGGTGTGCGCCACGCGAGAGCGCCGGGCGGCGCTGCGCCACACGGCGATCGAGGTCGGCGGCGCCATGGCGCCGCTCGAGGCGTGGCTGTGCCTCCGGGGACTGGCCACGCTGGCCCTGCGGATGGAGCGGCATGGGGCGACCGCCGGCCGGCTGGCCTCATGGCTCGCCGGCCATCCGGCCGTCGAGCGCGTGCACTATCCCGGCCTGGCCTCCCACCCCCACCACGCGGTGGCCCGCCGGCAGCTGCGAGGCTTCTCCGGGATGCTCGCGGTGGAGGTGGCGGGCGGGCTGGAGGCCGCCGCGCGCGTCGTCGACGCGCTGGAGCTGGCGTGGATCGGGGGCAGCCTGGGTGGGGCCCACACCCTGGTCGCCCACCCGGCCTCCACCATTCACCGCCAACTCACGCCGCAGGCCCGGGCGGCGGCGGGCATCGCCGAGGGCCTCATCCGGGTCAGCGTCGGGCTGGAAGACGCCGACGACCTGCTCGCCGACTTCGACCAGGCGCTGGCCAAAGCCTGAATCCGGTCAGGCCTGGTCCGCCTGGTAACGGCGGAAGCGGGGAGCGCCAGCGCCAGGATGGCCATGCCGGCGACGCATGCCAGCTCACCCGAGACCACCGAGACCCGCACGCTGATCGCCATCGCGACCGCGCCGCCTCGGCATCGCCGAGCAGCGGGCCGATCGTATCGCTGGGCATCTCGATGCCGGCGAGCCGACCGCGCAGCGGAACCAGCCGGGCGAGGAGGAGCAGGCTGACCCTGTCGGGAAGAATTTTGCCCTACCTGCGGAGAAAGATTCCCCGCAGGTAGGCACTGCGGAAACGGAGCGGTAACGGATCTATTCTGGTGAAACTCAACCGAGTGGGGCTGGCGGGAATCAGGAGGGGACATGCGTCAGCGGGTGCGGAGAATCGCTTTGTTCGTTATGGTCATCAATCTGCTGCTCGCCGGCGTCGCGTGGGCGCACCCGGAGGAGGCCGAGGAGACGGCAAGAGGCAGGCTGCCCGGAAAGGTCGAGAACGTCGAGCTGGTGGGCAGGGCGATGGTGAGCAACGCCGGGCTCGGGCGGATCGCCGACGTGAACGTCTTCGGCACCTACGCCTACCTGGGCGCCTTCAGCGAGCCGGAGTGCGAGAACGGGGGCGTCTACGTCTTGGACATCAGTGACCCCGCCAACCCGCGAGAGCTGCCGGACGCGTTCATCCCCGCGGCCGAGGGCTCGTTCGTCGGCGAAGGCGTGCAGATCCTGGACGTGAAGACCCCGGCCTTCACCGGCCAGGTGCTCCTGCACAACAACGAGATCTGCGACGAGGAAGGCGAAGGCAAGGGCGGGCTGTCGCTGTGGGACGTCACCGACCCCCGGGATCCGCAGCCGCTCGCCGAGAACGTGGGCGACGTCGATGGCAGCCTCCTCTTTGACCCCGAGGACCCCGAGGCCGGCCCCGAGGCTGTGCACATGATCCACAGCGCGTTCGGCTGGATCGACGGCGACAGGGCCTACGCCGTGATCGTGGACGACGAGGAGCCGGGGACGCTCGACATCGACATCATGGACATCACCGACCCCCGCGCGCCGACGCTCATCGCCGAGACCGGCCTCGCCGAGTTCGACGAGGCGAGGCAGGACCCGCCGCCGCACGGTGACCTCACGCTCTTCCACGACGTCGTCGTAGAGGAGGTCGATGGGCACATGCTGATGCTCGCCTCGTACTGGGACGCGGGCTGGGTGATCCTCAACGTCGACGACCCCGCGAACCCCGTGTTCCTGCGTGACACTGACTACGCCGAGGTTGAGCCCTTCGCTGAGCGCCTCAGCCTCCCGAAGGGCCTGGTGCCCGAAGGCAACGCCCACCAGGCCGAGTTCACCAACGACCACGAGCTGTTCTTCGCGACGGACGAGGACTTCGACCCGTTCCGCGCGCAGGTCCAGATCACCAGCGGTCCGAACGCCGGCAGCACGTTCGAGGCGGCCAACGGCTCGGAGGTCCTCTCCCTGCGCCCCGACCGCACGCTGGAGGGCCCGACCGCCTATGTCGGCGACGCGTGCGACCCATTGCCCGCCGCCGGCGGGGAGGGCGTGACCGCCCTGATCGAGCGCGCTCCTTGCCCGTTCCAGCAGAAGGCCGACAACGTGCGGGCGGCCGGCTATGCCGGCGGCATTGTGTTCAGCAACGAACGGCCCGACTGCGAAGCCCTGATCATGATGGAGGTCACGTCCGACATCCCGTTCGTGCTCATCACGCGCAGCGCCGGACTCGCGTTCCTGGGCGTCGACGCCGTGGAGCCATGCACGACCGCCGAGCCGGAGGCGGGAGCCCCCAGCGCGGACGTCCTCGCCAACGCGATCTTCGACGGGTGGGGCTACGTGCACCTGTACGACGCGCAGACAATGGAGGAGATCGGCCTCTACGCGATCCCAGAGTCCTTGGACCCCGCGTCAGCGGAGGGCTTCGGCGATCTGTCGGTCCACGAGGTCGCCACCGACCCCAAGCGCAGCCTCGCGTACTTCTCCTATTACGCGGGCGGCTTCCGCGTCGTGGAGTACAGCCGGGAGGGCATCCGCGAGGTCGGCGCGTACATCGACCCCGAACTCGGCAACAACCTGTGGGGCGTCCAGGTGCACGAGATCAACGGCGAGCAGTACGTGCTCGCCAGCGACCGCGACACCGGCCTGTGGATCTTCCGCTACACCGGCCCCTGAGCCGGCATTGTGGAGACTTTGCCCCACCTGGGGCAAAGTCTCCACGCATGTGAATCGTCTCGCCGAACACGACACCGTCCCCTCCCGCGTAACCCTTTACGCGATGACCGCGCACATTGCGCGGGGTCCAGACCCCGGTCGGGGTGTGGAACCGCTGCGTCATCGCCACTGGAAGCGGTGGATGGGAGATGACCAATGTCTATCGCAACGATCCGGAGACGGCTGCTGACCGCGCCGCTGCTCGCGCTGGCACTTGTGGGCTCCGCCGCAGGCGGCGCCTCCGCCGCCCCGGGCTGCCCGGCGGGCCAGATCTGCGTGTGGAGGGACGGCCCATTCGTCGGCTCGTCCGACACCTACTCCGGCGAGCTCAGCTATCACGACCTGCGGCCCGGCTCGCATGACGAGGTCAGCAGTTGGCACAACGCGACGGACACCACCTGGTGTCTGATCGACTTCCCCGACGGCGTCACGACCATCAGGACGATCCTCGACCGGTTGGGCCCGGGCGAGGCCAGGGGCGTCCTTCCGGCCGGCGCGAACGACAAGGCCGACGCGATCGAGCGCTGCTGACCACTACGACCGCCGATAGGGAGATCCGCGTCGCATGCGGCGCGGATCTCCCGTTGTTCGTGCCGAGTGGCCGCAGTTCTGTGCTGGATCCGCGCAGCATGCTGCGCGGATCCAGCACAAACCAAGATCAGTGCGACGGATGGTCTGTTACGGACGACACGACACCGTTACGGCTTCCGTAACCCCCTGAGAGATGACCCGCCCATTCGGCGGCCCATCAGAGCCATGAGGGGTGCACCCATGAATATCAGGAGGAAGCTCGCGTCGGCGGTGCTCGCCGTGATGCTCGGCGGCGGTGCGCCGCTCGCGCTCATCCCGCCGGCCGAGGCCGCAGGCACGACGCCCATCGCCTATGCCGTGCGCTGCCCCTGCCTGTCACGGTACATGGCGGCGAACTCCACGACCGTCGGGCACAGCCCGTTCGGGAATCAACCGTGAGAATCTGCGGAATGCTCGCATCGGCGGCAGTGGCCGCCACACTGCTGGGCGGCGGCACGCTGTCCGCGTCTCCGGCGTCGGCTCGCTCCGCCCACGGCGATCCGGCCCAGGCCTCCTGCCTGTGGCAGTACGTCGTGACCGACGGCGTCTTCAACGACGTCCTGATCTTTGAGCACGTGAACTCCACGAACGTCGTCGGACGCATCCACCCCGGCGAGCATTTCCGGTCCCCCAACCCGCCCCGCCTCTTCGCGGGCAACCAGGGGGTGCGCCTGGAGATCTTCGCCGGGTGGGTGGGCTACGGCAACTACACCGCGTTCCAACACTGCGAGTAGCCAACACACCAGCACGCGCGCAGGTCGGTGACCTACAGGTTTCCTTTCCATGCGGAGGAATCCTGTAGGTCATCCGGTGGGTGAGGCTCGCAGAGGTACAGGTTTCCTCCAGATGCGAAGGAATCCTGCGTAGGTGACCAGTGATGACGGTGGGTCCAGGCTGAGATCAGTAGGGTTCCTGGCAGATGGGGACGCCGGGGACCGGCTCGTTCTGGTTTCCCTGTGCGACGGCGGTGGCGGGGAGATAGCCCCAAGAGCCGCTGTACCCGTATGCGTTGGGCTTTGACCCGCCGCGATCGCCCTGGGTGTACAGCCACCACGTGTTGGTGTTTCCTTGGATGGTGGGATTGGCCCTGCCTTGCCGTTGGCATATCACCCAGACACCCGGCGCCTCATTCACGAAACCCGTGTCGTCCAAGGGCTCGTTGTCCTGAGAGCGATCGATGTTCCCGTAGAGCTCAGAGCCCACATCGGTGCTGCAGTAATAAAACGTTTCAAACGCCCTGCTCATGTAGTCCCTGTGGGGCGGTGACTGATCCTGAGCCATGCAGGAGGCTTCAGTGGCGGGCGGCGCGGCGTTGCCTGAGGTGGCTGCGCCTGCCTCGGTCTGCTGGCTGGGGCGCTCGGGGCGGATCAGGAGACCCGCGGTGATCGTGAGGATCAGGGCGGTCAGCGCCGCGACCGGCCAGGCGCGCGAGGGGACGCGGCGGCGGCCGGGAGCCCGTGGTGCCTCCTCGGTGGAGGAGGACCGCAGCGCGTGGATCCTGGCCAGCAGGTCGGCGGCGGTGTGGCGTGATCGGGTGGCGTGGTCGGGGGCGAGGCAGTCGGCGATGATCGACCGCCATCCCGGCGGCAGCGAGTCGGCCAGATGCAGCTCGGCGTCACCGTCAGCGTAGGCCTGGGCCGCCGACGCGCGGGCGCGCGTGCTGGCGCCGGGAAACGGGAACAGCCCGCCGGACAGCAGCAGGTGCGCAGTCACCCCGAAGGCCCAGATGTCGCCGGTGGTGCGGCTGGCGATCCCGCGCTCGCTGAGCTGCTCGGTCCACCACTCCGGCGCCAGGTAGTCCGAGGAGCCGACCTGTGGCGTGTACGCGTGGGTGCCCTCCAGCTCGCCGGTCAGCCCGAAGTCGGCCAGGCGGACGGACCCGTCGGCCATCAGCAGCACGTTGCTCGGCTTCAGGTCCCCGTGCACCCAGCCCGAGGCGTGCATGTGGGCCAGCCCCTCGCAGATCTCGGCGGCCAGGCGGTCGGCGTTGGGCGCCGCCGCTTCCCCGCCGACCGCGTCGAGCAGGTCGGCCAGGCTGCGCACGGCCCGCTCCATGGCCAGCACCACCGCGCCGTGCAGCGCGGGCTCGGACGGATCGTCGACCACCAGGGTCTCGAACGTCCGGACCAAGAGTGGATGCCCCGCCTGGCCGCAGAGCGAAGCGAAGCGGATCTCCCGGTCGACGATCTCGCTCAGGTGGGCGTACTGCAGCGGGGTCAGGGTGCCGCTGGGCAGGAACTTCAGCGCGGCCGAGGATCCCTGTGGCGGATCGGTCGACGTCCGCGGCTCTTCGACGCGCCGTCCCGCGTAGACGCTGCCCCAGCTGCCCGACGCGATCCCGCCGTTCACCTCCCAGCCGCCCACCCGATAACCCGTGGGCACGCGGACCGCCCACCGGCGGGCAGGACCGGTCGTCACAGCCCAGCGGCCCGCGGTCGGCGAGGCAGCAGCGCCAGGTGCTCCTCGCGGACCAGGTTGAACCGCACGGCCAGCGACACCAGCGCCTCGCGCTTCCACTCCAGCCGGGCCGGCTCGGCCTCGCCGGCGGCGGGATCCTTGACCCGCAGCTTCACGCGGGCCAGATAATCGATGTGATAGTTGACCGCGGCGCGCGTCAGCGCCTGGCACGACTCCAGCGGGCTCAGCCGGTCGATGATCTCCGGCACGGTCGGCAGCGCCACCGTGGAGGCATCCCGCAGCCGCGGCTCGCACATCGCGACCAGGATCAGGAAGTACTTGGCCGTCTCGTCCAGGCAGAACGCCGACGTCGTGCGCTCACCCGACAGCCGCTCCACCGCAACACCCTCGGCGAACGCGTGCCCCGGCGCGAACACCTTGAAGTCGACGAACCCATCGGCCACCGGCAGCACGACCCGCGCGAACTCGAACGGCACCGGCGCGCCCAGCCGCCGCGGCGAGACCTTGACGTACTCACCCGCGCCCTCAGGGTTCTCGACCACATAAGTCTGGGTTCCGCTGAAATTGCTCAGCAGCCAGTAGTCCTCCGCGGCGGTGATCTCCCCGGCGAGCCGCGACACCCCCTCATGCGGCAGGGTGATGCCCACCGGGCAGCCGGGAGCGCCCCGCCCGAACGTGACCGTGCCCCCAGGCCGCAGACCGAGGACCACGGGCGCCGCCCGATCGTCGTCTGACGGCAACTGCACGAGCACGGTCTCCACCATTCACCTCCGCGACCCTGACACCTGTCAGGTACCTATCCGCCTCTGGTCCGGTCATGCTCGTCGCACCGGCTCGATGCGGGGCGGTGAGAAAGGACCAGTGGACAAATGTACAGCGAGACGCAGACACACCCGGCAAGGACGATCACCGATGCGACCCCCGAGACCGATCTGGTGCTCGACGTCCGCCTGCGCTTGAGGCTGTCGGCTCAGGACGTGGACGGGCTGGACCTGCCCGAGCGGGGCGACGTCCACATCGACGGCACGGGTCACGACCTGGCGGCGGCGCTGCTCAGCGGCGCGCTCCACCATCTGACCGAGCCCAGCCCCCCGACCGGGGTGTTCCGCCGTGAGGGGGAGTATTGGAGGATCGCCCACGGCGGCGGATCATGCCTGCTCAAGGACATGAAGGGGCTGCGCCACCTCGCGCGCCTGCTCGCCTACCCCGACCGCGAGTTTCACGCGCTGGACCTCGTCCACCTCGAGCGGGGCATCTCCCGCGGCGGCCCGAACCCCGGCGAGGACCGCCAGGCGTACGTGCCGGGGTTCGGCGACGCCGGCGAGCTGCTCGACGGCCGAGCCAAACACGCCTACCGGAAACGGCTGGCCGCCCTGCGCGATGAGCTGGACACCGCCGACGACCCCGAGCTGCGCGCGCGGCTGCACGCCGAGCAGGACGCGCTGGCCAGTGA
>JBOGEA010000054.1:0-21510 GCA_050743205.1 Egibacteraceae bacterium
GTCGGGTGCAGCGACCTAAAAGGCTCTGCGCGAGCGGAACCCGACGAGGCGCGACCCCTCAGGCCAGTTCTCAAACACGTACTCAGGTAGTCAGAGCGGGCTACTGCTGCGAGGGTCCGCGGCGGTCGGGTGGCGCGCCCTCCGCGGGGTCACCTCCACGATGACCCGTCCCTTCCGGGGATGAGTCGCGCGCACTCTTTGGTCACAGCAGGCCGCGCACGGTTGGCATGGCCCCCACTCGGAGGCGTAGAACTCTTCCCGTGGCTTCGTGACGCGGCAGGCGGTGCACACAAGCCATCGCTTCATCGGGCTCTCCGTGTGGAAACCTCCACGGCAAGCCGCCGTGTCGGGGCGGGGACTTCATGAGGGGTCCACCAGGCTGCCATGCCTCAGGGGCCGCTGGGGGGGCAGAGAGGGGGGCAACTTTCACCCCAATTCTCTTCACGGACCGTCTCATGCATAATGAAGTAGCTATGAAACGAGTGGTCACGGAAATGCGGATCCGGCGTGAGGTCCAGGGATGGACTCGCTTGGACGTCGTAGTCCAGATGCAGCTTATTTGCCCAGATGCTACTGGCTTAGATGAAAATGTCCTAAAGCGTTGGGAGATGCGCAGAAATGAGCCGAATAGGCGATTTCGGCCATATCTATGCCGCATCTTCGGCACGAATGACACCGCCGAGTTGGGGCTGGGCAGAAGCTGGGCGGCGTGGCCGTACTGGACCGTGGCCACCGATGAGGAGAGGAAGGCCGAAGTGGAACGCCGCGTAATGCTGAGAGCGGCGGGCTTGCTGGCGGTCGGTGGACTGCTTCCTCGGGGGACGACCGCTGTCGAGCCCCACAAGCTCGACGCGAGCTGGCTGCGCGAGGCGGAGTCGATGACTGACCTGCTCGCACACGCTTACCGAACCACCGCGCCCGGGATCATCTCGGGCCCTGTACTCGCGCATATGGACAAACTGCGGAGCTATATCGGCGCGCCCGGCCTCCCGGCGGACCGCGCGCGTCTGGACCACGCGATCGCTGACGTGGCGTCGTTCGCCGGACTTCTGCAGTTTCGTCTAGACTTGCTGGACGCGTCAGCGCGCTGCTTCGGCATCGCCGAGCGGCACGCCCGCGAGGCCGAGGACAGCGCGCTCCTGGCTCAGGTGCTCGGAGCAAAGAGCTACCTGTACTCAACCGTCGTCAGCGCCGGCCTGCGTGGCGACGCACGGGCCGCGCTGAGCACACTGGAGCAGGCGAACGACCTCATTCCGGCCGACGCCCCTCGGCGGGCGCGTGCCCTGCTGCTGGCCCGTCTGGCTGAGGAGCGTGCGAGCGTCGGCGACAGCGAGGGCTGCCACCGCGCCCTGAGCGGAGCCGAGTCGCTGCTCGACGGGCCCAATGACGACGACACCTTGGGGTTCTTCGGGAACAACGGCCTCTACTCGCTGTGGGATGAGGCGTACTTCGACGGGTTCCGCGGCGTGTGCGGGGTGCTGCTCAGCGAGCCGGCCACCGTGGACGTGCTGTCCGACACCCTCGCGCACACGACCTCGACCGTGCGAAAAGCCATCGTGCTGACCGATCTCGCGGGGGCCTACGCCGGGGTCGAGATGCCCGAACTGGCGGCGGGCACCCTCGGTGAGGCGCGCGATCTCACCGTGGACATCCGCTTCCCGCTGGCGATGCAGCGCATCATGGGCACGCGCGCCCGCTTCAATCCCTGCTGGACCCAGATGCGGTGCGTCCGGGAGTTGGACGACCGCCTGCGCGTCACCTAACGGGGGCTTCGCCCCAGCCCGACCCGCCAGACTTGACTCACGCGCAACAGGTCTCGCCCATCCAAGGCCTCTAGCAAGGGCCGCTGGCTGGGGGTCAACCCCTGGCGGTCCGCGTTGCCGAGGCTTGGGCGGTGGGGAGGATGACGACCTCGGCGACCTGGACGTGTGAGGGGCGATCGGCCACCCACACGATCGTCTCCGCGACATCGCCGGGGGTCAGCGGGGCGAGGCCCTCGTACACCGCCGCCGCGCGATCGTGGTCGCCGCGGAAGCGGACGATCGAGAACTCGGTCTCCACCATGCCGGGATCGACCGTCGACACACGGACGCCGGTGCCGAGCAGGTCCATCCGCAACCCCTCCGTGATCTTGCCGACCGCCGCTTTCGTCGCGCAGTAGACCGCCCCGCCGGGGTAGGCCTCATGGCCGGCGATCGATCCGATGTTGATCACGTGACCCGCGCGGCGCTCAACCATTCCCCTCACCACCGGTCGGGTGACGTTCAACAGCCCTCGCACGTTGGTGTCGATCATCCGATCCCAGTCGCCGGTGTCGCCCTCGTGCAGCGGCGCGAGGCCCGCCGCCAGCCCGGCGTTGTTGACCAGCACGTCGATCGCTGACCACTGGGCGGGCAGCCCTGAAATCGCGGCCTCGGTCGCCCCGCGATCACGCACGTCCAGCGCGAATGTGTGGCACTCAGCCTCCAGCTCAGCGGCCAGCTCATCCAGCCGCTGGGCCCGGCGGGCGCACAGCAGCAGCCGTGCCCCAGCCTGGGCGAACGCCCGTGCGCACGAGCGGCCGATGCCGCTGGACGCGCCGGTGACGAACACGATCTTGTCGACGAGCATCTGTGGTGGTCCAAGCGGAAAGTTCCATCTGCATGAGGGTGCGACCGCGCACGCCTCGCAAAGAGCGCGGAGCGTAGTGTAGCGAGCTGCCCGAGCGACGTCGCGACACGGCGAGGCGGGATGCAGACGCGGTCTCATGCCACGGGTTTTCCGCGCGGACCACCAGCGGGGCTTCGCCCCGGCCCGACGAGCCATGGACGGGTGGGACGGCAGCGCGCGGGTTGACGGCAGTTTTGTGCTGGATCGCGGCGGAATACCGCCGCGATCCAGCACAAACCGTCGCCGACGTGACCGCAGCGCGTACAACCCGACCCGCCAGAGACTTGACTCACGCGCAACAGGTCTCGCCCCTCCAAGGCCTCTAGCATGCGCGTATGCCTGAGGTTCAGCTGTTCGGGCTCGCGAAGTCGAAGACGACCCGCAAGGCGCAGCGCTTCTTCAAAGAGCGCCGGGTGCCCTTTCACTTCGTCGACCTCGACGTTCGCACACCATCCCCGGGAGAGCTGCGCCGGTGGGTGCAGCGCTTCGGGGTCGAGGCGGTCCTCGATCCGCGGTCGCGCGGCTATATCGACCAGGGCCTGCGCTACGTGTCGGCCTCCGACGAGGACTGGATCCTGCGGATCATCCGCGATCCCACCGTCCTGCGCCTCCCCCTCGCCCGCTGTGGCGCCGACCTGGCCGTCGGCGACGACTCAGCCGCCTGGCAGCGCTTCGCCGACGCGGCCAGGCGCCGCTGAGGCGAGGAGATCGCCCAGGTCCAGGAGGGTGTGGGCCTGGGGGACGGGTGGGGCGCCGGGTGGGAGCCGCTGCAGCGTGCCCCAGGGGCCGCGGCGGAGCCAGATCGCGCCCATTCCGGCGGCGAGCGCGGGCAGGACGTCGTTGTCGACCCGGTCGCCGACGTAGACCGTGTGGTGCGGAGGGGGAGAGCCCATCAGCTCCAGCGCGCGGGCGAAGAACGCGGGGTCAGGCTTGGCGACGCCCATGGCCTCGCTCATCGCCATCACGTCCGCGTCGACCCCAAGCGCGAGGAGCTGCTCATGGCGGCGCGCCGGCTGGTTCGCGATCACCGCCAGGCGATACCCCTGCGCGCGCAGCCGGGCGAGGGCGTCGAGCGCGTCGGGGTACAGGTCTTCTGGCTGGAACCCGCCGTACGCGGCCTCGAACTCGTCTTGCCGATCGGCCCAGTCCGGCCGCCCCAGCAGAGCGAACGCCTCGGGGTGATGGCCGCCGCGCTCGATCACGCCGCCCAGCACGGCGCTGAGCGTGAGCCGCGGCACTCCCAGCACGTCCGCCCATGCTTCCCACACGCGCGTCTCGTCGATCAGGCACTCACCGACGTCCAGGCAGACCCAGGCGGGCATCACCCGCGGGCCCCGTTGAGGAAGAGCGACGTGGCCTTTGCGAGATCTCGCTCAAGTGGTCGCTCGACCGGGCGCTCGGCCCAGCCGATGATGCTGTCGAGCCACAGGATCACCAGGCCCTGGGCGAGTCGAGCGGGTGTCTGGTCGGTCCGCATCTGACCCGACGCTTGGGCCGCCTCGACGATGGGTTGGATGCAGTCGCCCACCTTGTGCCGGTTTCCGAGCACTCGGATCCAGTCCTCGCGGTGGCCGATGATCTCCCGCACCATCCGGCCGGTCACCTCGCGCGGCATGTCGGCCATGAGCACCGCGAGGCGGTCGCCCAGCGCGTGCAGGGCGTCGGCGGCGCCCTCCGGCAGCGCGTGGTGGTCGAGCGACTCGATGACCTGGGCCGCCAACTCCAGGAGCACGTCCTCCTTGCGCTGAAAATGCACGTAGAACGTGCCCTTCGCGACGTTCGCGGCATGGGTGATCTCGTCGATCGACGTCTGCTCGGCGCCCTTTCGGTCGAACAGCTCAAGCGCGGCGTGCACGAGCGCGGTGCGGGTACGGTCACCCCGGCCCTCGCGCATCGCAGCCACCTGCCTCACCGAACGCCTCCGCCCTGCCACCGTGACCCGTCAAGGTGTACCGGATCCGCAGGCGTCGCGCCGCGCGTTACGCGGATTCGGCTTCCAGGGGGTAGGCGTGGACCGGGGCGGTGACCGAGATGTGGCAACGGTCGCCGGGGCGGAGCGGGTCCAGGGGGCTCAGGCGGGCGCGGACGCGGCGGCCAGTGGCCAGCTGCAGGACGAGCATCTGGTCGTGGCCATAGAACTCGCGCTGGATCACGAGCGCGGGGCCCTCGTCGTCCTTGCGGAGGCGGACGTCCTCGGGGCGCAGGACGATCTCGACTGGGCCGTGGAAGGGGCGGGCCAGGCGCAGGCGGCCCAGCTCTGTGTCGACCTGGCTGCCCCGCGACCGGCCGGGCAGGAAGTCGGCGTCGCCGACGAACCCCGCGACGCCGCGGTCGGCGGGGGCGCGGTAGAGCTCCTCGGGAGGGGCGTGCTGGGCGATGCGCCCGGCCCGCATGACGGCGACCTCGTCGGCGATCGCGAACGCCTCCTCCTGGTCGTGGGTCACGAGCACGGCCGTGGCGCGGGCCTCGCGCAGGATCCGCTTCACGTCGGTCCGGACCTGCGCGCGCAGTGTGGCGTCCAGGTTGGAGAACGGCTCGTCCATCAGGATCACCGCGGGCCGCGGCGCCAGCGCCCGGGCCAGCGCGACCCGCTGCTGCTGGCCGCCGGACAGTTGGTGGGTATAGCGGTGCTCCAGGCCCTGCATGCCCACGAGGGCCAGCACCTCGGCGACGCGCTCCGCCGCCTGGTGCCGCGGCAGCTCGCGGAGCCCGTAGGAGACGTTGCGCGCGACGGACAGATGGGGGAACAGCGCGTAGTCCTGGAACACCATGCCGACCCGGCGCCGCTCGGGTGGGATCCACGCGCCGTCGCCCGCAACCAGCGCGCCCTCGATCTCGACGCTGCCCGCGCTGGGGCGCTCGAAGCCCGCGATCAGCCGGAGCATCGTCGTTTTGCCGCAGCCTGAGGGGCCGAGCAGCGCCAGCGCCAGCCCGCGCGGCACCTCCAGGTCGACCCCGTCGACGGCTCGGACGCTGCCGTAGGCGCACGCCAGCGCCCTGGTGCGGATGATCGGCTGGGTCACGTCAACCCTTCGCGGCGGCGGAGCAGAAACACGAGTGGGACGCTGGACAGCAGCAGGAGGAGCAGCGTGTGCATGGCCGACCGCGCGAAGAACGCGCCCTCGGTCCCGCTCCAGATCTCGGTGGCCAGCGTCCGAAACCCGATCGGGGCCAGCAGGATCGTGGCTGGCAGCTCTTTCATCGCGGTCAGCAGCACCAGCGCGGCGCCTGCCAGAATCCCCGGCCTGACCAGCGGCGCGGTGATCTCCACCAGCACCCTCGGCCCGCTGCGCCCCAGGCTGCGGGCGGCCTCCTCAACCGAGGGCGGCACCTGCAGCAGGCTGGCGCGGGTCGCGCCGACCGCCTGGGGCAGGAAGCGCACCGCGTACGCGAACACCAGCAGGGCTAGGGTCTGGTACAGCGGGCGTGCCCAGCGGATCCCGAAGAACACGAGCGCAAGCGCGACCGCGATGCCGGGCAGCGCGTAGCCGATGTAGGTCGCCCGCTCGACCAGCGTCGTCAGCCGCCCGCGGAAGCGCACGCTGAGCACGGTCACCGGCAGCGCGGCGGCGGCGGCGACGGCGGCCGCCAGCCCTGACGCCCACAGCGAGTTGCGGGCCGCGAGCACCGGCGACCCGAAGTCCTGGCCGGTGCTGATCCCGCGGACGATCCAGTAGCCGGTGACGGCCAGGGGCACGGCCAGCGCGAGGCAGACCACCCCGGCGCACAGCCCCAGCGCCGGCCATCGCCACCGTCCCAGCGGCACGATCGGCGGCCGGCGCCGGGTGCCGGAGCCGCCGCGGTGGTAGCGGCCACGGCCGCGGGTGTAGGCCTCGAAGGCGAGCACGCCGAGGGTGAGGGCGACCAGGACCAGCGCGAGCGCCGCCGCCCGCGTCCGGTCGAGCGACCCCTGGTACTCCAAGTAGATCGACCAGGTGAATGTCCGGAACCGCATGATGCTCACGGCCCCGAAGTCGCTCAGCGCGTACAGCGCGACGAGCAGCCCGCCTGCGCCGATCGCCGGCCGCAGGTGCGGGAGCGTGACGTGGCGGAACGTCTGCGCGGCGGAGTGGCCGAGGCTGCGGCTGGCCTCTTCCAGCGACGGGTCCATCCCCGCCAGCGCGCCCCGTACGATGAGCAGCAGGTAGGGGAACGTGAACAGGGTGAGCGCGATCGTGGCGCCTGGCAGGCCGTACAGCTCCGGCAGCCGCTGGACCCCCAGCGGCGCCAGCATCGACTGCGCCAATCCCCTCGGGCCGAACGCGGCCACGTACGCGAACGCCCCCACGTACGTGGGGATCGCCAAAGGCACCGCGCACAGCACCGCCCACGCTCCCCGTCCCGGCAGGTCCGTGCGCACCGTCAGCCACGCCAGCGGCACGGCGATCAGGGCGCTGCCTACGGTGACGAGCACGGCCAGCAGCACGCTGTTGCCCAGGACTCGGACGGTCTCGGCGTCGACGATCTCGGCCACCGCCTCACCGCCGGAGCCCACCGCCCGCACGGCCAGGTAAGCGACGGGCAGCAGCATCGCCACCGCGATCCCCGCCGCCGGCACCCACAGCCAGGCCGGAGCATGGCGCTGTGCCCGCCCGATGCGGGGCTCGGCGACAACGGCCATGGACCCTCCTCATGCCAAGGTAAACCGCACCTAACCCTGAAGTCCCAGGTTACCGTCTGGCCACGGCTTGGTGTGCGGTCGATTACAGACCGAGGCGGGCCATCAGCTGGTCCGGCGGGAGCACGAGACCGGTCACGAACGGACCGAACTCCGCGTACCGGGCGCTGACCTCGTCGAAGCGCATCTCATAGACGATGTCGGCGATGGCCTTCGGGTCGTCGGCGAGCAGGGTGACGCCCCACTCCCAGTCGTCCAGCCCCACCGACGTCGTGATCAGCTGCAGGACCCGCCCCCGGTACGACCGGCCGACGCGGGCGTGACCTCCCATCAGGCGCTTGCGCTCCTCGAACGGCAGGCGGTACCAGTTGTCCCGCTCGCCCCGCCGTTTGCTCATCGGGTAGAAGCTCAGCACGCTGCGGCGCGGCAGGCGCGGGTGGAGGCGATGCTCCAGGTAGGCGGCCATGCGCTCGTCGAAGGCGGCCAGCGCCTCGGCGAGTTCGGGCGAGTCGGGCGTCAGCTGCTCCTGCGCCACCAGGCGCGCCGTCTCGTCCTCGCGCGTCGACGTGTACTCGCTCAGCTCCGTCAGCGAGACGTAGGACGCCGCGGGCAGCAGCGCGGCGCCCAGGGGGCTGGCCGACAGCTCGACGGTGAACAGGTCGAGCGCGCCCAGATCAGGCCCCAGCAGCATCAGCCCCAGGTCGGCCTTCTGCCCGAGCACGCTGAACCCCAGCGCCTGATACGGCTGGCGCGCCTCGAAGGCGATGACGCGCTTGCAGAAGTCGCTGGCCGCATGCGCGGGATCCTCCAGCAGCTCGCGCCGCAGATGGAAGAACAGGTGCAGGACCCCCCAACCTTCGCTGGGGACCACAGAATCCGGTGATGTCGGCATCGCCCGCCAGGGTAGCTGAGCGGGTCTCGGGCGCGTTCAGGTCCACGCTCCTGACCGCGGTGGCAGGTGCAGGCGCGCGAAGAGCTGGCGGACCGCGGGTGAATCAACGCCGCGCAGCTTCTCGCAGGCGCCGAGGATGCGCTGGAAGCCCAGGGAGTGGCCGCTGGCCTCGTTCAGATCATGGGCCTCGTTCAGGCAGGCGGCAGCCTCCTCCGGCTGGTCCTGCGACGCGTATGCCGCGCCCAGATCGGTGAGGATGATCGCCCGTCGCAGGGGCGGCAGCGGAAAGTCGAGCCTGGTCTGGAAGACGGGAACCGCCCGCTCGGGACGATTCAGGAGCACATCGCAGACTCCCCGATAGCCGTCCAACGACATGACCGGCCAGTGGGCGTACCACCCAGAGGCCGAGCAGAACCCGCTGGCCGGCACCGGCGGGCCAGACGAGTCGCCCAGCGCGCGCAGCGCGGTGTCGAATGCCTCGTCAGGCCCGTCCGCGTCCATGACGGTAGCGCGCTCCTCAGCCAGCCTGGCAGCCATGTGCGCCCGCACCCACCCGGGCGCGCTGACCGCCAGCCGGGCAGCCTGTTCCAGAAGCGCGACCGCGGTCTTGGGGTCTCCCTGTCGGCCGCGTGGACCACAGCCGAGTAAAGAGAGCCTCGGGCGCAGAAGATCTCCGCCGAGAGCAGCGTCTGGTCCTCGGCCTCGCCCGCGCGGCTCTGCGCCAGCCGGAGATAGGCGTCCGCTGGGGAGCAACGCGGTAGTTCGCGCCGGCCAGCGTCGTGGTGGTCGCCTCGACGTGGTCGAGCTGCGTGTCACTGACGCCGTGCCGCGCTGCGGCCAGCACGCCCGGGACGCTGACCGCGGCGCCACCGGCCAGCAGCCGCAGCGCGTCTCGTCTGTTCATCAGCATCCCACTCCTCGTCCACCATGCCCCCTCGGTCGTCCCGGCTGCCGCCCCAGAGATATCCTGAAGCCGCGAGAGTCCAAGCCTCAGACCCCCCTCTGTGCTGATGTGGGGGACCTGCGTGGCATGGCGAAACCGAGGATCCATCGCCTCTCTGTGACTGATCCTCGCCGTCGCAGGGCTCCCGGTGGCGGTCACGTGCCCGTATCATCACCACCGCAGCCCGCCTACCTGAGACGAGGTCCACGAGATGCCCGCTCGACAAGTGCGATGCACGGCTTCTACAGAGTTGAACGATGCGGAGTGTCAGCAGTTGGAGGCCTTGCCGCGGCCCGATCACATGCTGAGGCGAGACCTGCGTTGCGAGTTCGAGGCAAGCCACGACGGTCTTCACTGCTCTTTCGCACAGCAGTGCCGGGCTGATGCGTGGTGGCTTCGCTGGGACGACAACGGCGTCAGAGAGTTGGCCATCCATCCTTCGTGCCCCGCTGAGTCCGAAGAGAGCTGGGACCCTGAGCCGTGTCTGCGCATCCTCGGCCATAACGGCGTCCACACCTTCGAGGAGCACATCCGAACCTGAGGACGGTTTCAGGTGATCAGTGGAGCCGTGCCACTGGGATACGCCTTGTGACCCATCGCGCTTCCGGGCGGATGAGCAGTTCCAGCCATATCTGCCACGATGTGCTCATCACCGCCGCCTGAGCGCGGACGTTCGAGCTTGCGCGGAGTTAGAGTCGTGTGCAGGGCGACTCAGGAGCAACCAATGGTCAAGACACATATGCAGGGAGCGCCCGCAGTTGCGGTCGATCCCTCACACACCGTCGTCACCCGCCTGTGGGAGCGCGCGGCGAGTCCCGGTGGCGAGCACATCCTCCGCTATCCGGCGAACGGCGGGTGGGCGGAGCTGACGTGGGAGCAGCTGGGCGGGCGGGTCCGTGCGGTCGCGGCGGGGCTGATCGCGATCGGGATCGCGCCGGGTGACCGCGTGGCGGTGATGAGCGCGACGCGGGTGGAGTGGACGATCGCGGACCTCGCGATCCTCTCTGTCGGGGCGGCGACGGTCCCCCTGTACGAGACCAACTCCAAAGAGCAGTGCGCGTGGATCCTGTCCGACTCGGGCGCGAAGGCGGCGATCGCGGAGACGGCCGATCACACCGGGAAGGTTGAGGCAGCTCGTGGTCAGGCTCCCGAGCTGGGCGAGATCTTCGTGATCGAGGAGGGCGGCCTCGACGCGCTCGCGGGGCGCGCCGACGCCCAGCACCGCGAGCAGGTCTCCCGACGCGCCGCCGCGGTGGGGCAGGACGACCTCGCGACGATTGTGTACACCTCGGGCACCACCGGCAACCCGAAGGGCTGCATGCTCACGCACCGCAACCTGCTGTGGACGGCGCGCCAGTGCCATCACCGGCTGGGAAGGATGCTCTCCAGAGGCGACAGCACCCTGCTGTTCCTTCCGTTGGCGCACATCTTCGCCCGGATGATCCAGCTCGTGTGCCTCGACAGCGACGTGACGATGGGCTACGCCCGGTCCATCAGGACGCTCGGCGACGACATCGCGTCGTTCCGCCCGACGTTCCTGGTGGCCGTCCCGCGTGTGTTGGAGAAGGTGTTCAACACCGCGCAGCGCAAGGCCGAGGGCCCGAAGGCGAAGGTGTTCGACTTCGCGGTGCGCACGTCGAAGCGGCGGGCGGAGCCGGCAGGAAAAGGCCTGGTGACAGGCCTCAAGCACGCTGTCGCCGACAAACTCGTCTATGCCAAGGTCCGCGCGGCGCTGGGCGGGCGGGTGCGGTACTGCATCTCGGGCAGCGCTCCGCTGGCGCCGCACCTCGCCGCGTTCTTCGACGCCGCGGGCATCACGGTCGTCGAGGGCTACGGCCTGACCGAGACGTGCGGGGCCGCCACCGTCAACGCTCCCGAGCAGACACGGCTCGGAACTGTCGGCCCGCCGCTGCCGGGCGTCGAGATCGCCATCGCGGCGGACGGCGAGATCCTGATCCGCGGTGGGACCGTCTTCGCCGGCTACCACCACAACGAGGAGGCGACCGGGCAGGTGCTCGACGCCGACCGGTGGTTCCACTCCGGCGACATCGGCGAGCTGGACGACGACGGCTGCCTGCGCATCACCGGACGCAAAAAGGAGCTGATCATCACCGCCGCCGGCAAGAACGTGGCGCCGGCTGTGCTGGAGGAGCGGCTCAAAGAGCACCGTCTCGTCTCCGCGGCGATGGTCGTCGGCGACAACCGGCCGTTCGTCGGCTGTCTCATCACTCTGGAGCCTGAGGAGTTGGCCGCGTTCGCGGCTGGGCAGGGGCTGTCCGGGTCGGTCCCGGACCTCTGCGAGGCCGACGCGGTCCAGGCCGAGGTCGCCAAGGCCGTCGAGCACGCGAACGCGGCGGTGAGCAGGGCGGAGTCGATCCGCCGCTGGAAGGTGCTGACCCGCGACTTCAGCTTGGAGGACGGTGAGTTGACGCCCAAGCTCAGCGTGCGCCGCGCCGTCGTGGCCGCGCACTTCGCTGAGGAGATCGAGTCGCTCTACCGAACCTGACGCGTACCCTGTGGCCATGGCCCGCCAATGCCCGCGGTGTGAGCTGCGATTCCTCAACGATTCCGAGGTTCGGGACCACCTGATCCTCGACCACGGGATGGATCCCGAGCAGCTCGAGCTGCCCTACCCGTTGCCGGGACGCCGGGGGCCTCGCTCAAGGAGCGAGACGCCGCGCGACAAGAGCGCCGAGGGCGGCGGCCGCGGCAGCTGACGCGAGGCCGAGGCCCCTCACCACTGGGCGCAGCGACCCTGCGGCGGCGAGCGAGGGCACGTCGATCGCGTCGGCGAGCATCCCGCCCTCAACCCACCCACGCAGCGCGCGCGGACCGCGCTTGGCGGCCAGCAGGGCGCCGAGGCCCAGCGCCAGGTCCCGGCCGCCAGCCATCCGCAGCGCGGCCACGGCCTCGTCGGACGGCTCCCCGTCCTTCACCGCGCTCCTCATCAGGACGCGCGGCGCCACGACGATGGCGATCCCCAGCAGCACCCGGGTCGCCGCGATGCCCCGGGCGATGCGCCGTGCATCGGCGTTGCGCATCGGCGTTGCGCCTCCTTTGCGAAGTCTTGGCCTGGTCTTGACTGACCGCGTCAGCCTGCGTGCGCACCCTACTGGGTAAAGTGGCGTCCGTGGATACGGAGACAGCTCTTCCTACCTGCTACCGCCATCCGGACCGCGAGACGCGGCTTTCGTGCTCGTCGTGCGGGCGGCCGACGTGTGTCGACTGCGTGGTGACGGCGGCGGTGGGCCAGAAGTGCCTGGGGTGCTCGGCTGCCCAGGGTCGCGCACGGGTGATCCGTGCCCGCGACATCCGGCAGACCACGGGTGCGCCCGTGACGATGACGATCCTCGTGGTCTGCATCGCCGTTTTCGTCGCTGGTAGGTATCTGGGGTTCGATCGTGTGCTGGAGACGCTCGGCGGGCAGAGCAACGAGCTGGTTGCCGAAGGCCAGTGGTACCGGCTGCTCAGCGCGGCGTTCCTGCACCAGGACCTGGTCCATATTCTCTTCAACATGTGGGCCCTCTACATGTTCGGCCCGCACCTCGAGCGGCGTGCTGGCAGCCCCGCGTTCGCGGCCCTCTATCTCAGCTCGGCGGTGGCGGGCGGCGCCGCCTACTTCGCGCTCGGCTCCCCCTTCGTCCCAGCCGTGGGCGCGTCAGGGGCGATCTTCGGGCTGTTCGGCGCGTGGCTGGCCGACGCCTTCCGCAACCGCCGGACGTTGGCCGGCCGCGCGAACCTCAACCAGCTGCTGGTCCTGCTCGCCATCAACGCCGCGCTCCCGCTGCTGATCCCTGTCATCGCCTGGCAGGCGCACCTCGGGGGCCTGGTGGCCGGCTTCGTCATCAGCTCGGTCTGGGGGGGCATGGGCGAGGCACGCGGTCGCGGCCTGGCGCGAACCCTGGTCGCGGCCACGGTCGGAGCGGTCGCCCTGGGGTTCGTGCTTCTCTGAAAGCCGGATGGCCCCCTCAGGATTGAGGGGGCCATCCGGCTAGTGCGTAGAGATGATCAGGTGACGGCGGCGGACCGGCCTTTGGCGAGGAGCACCATGAGGATGCCGTAGAGCAGCACGATGAGCCCGACGACCGTCAGCAGCGGCGGGAAGAAGACGAGGGATGGCCAGGTGGTGTCCAGGCGCTGGAACGCCGCCTGTTGGCCCTCGAGGACGGGGATGACGTCCTCGCTGAGGTAGGTGCGCAGTTGAGGGACGGTGGTGACGGGTTCGCCGTTGAAGCGGGTCAGCCCTTCGACGGGCAGGCTGTTCCAGCCATTGGCGACGGGGTCCAGCGCCGTGATCGCCTGGGTCAGCTGAGGGAAGTTCTCCCCGAGGGCTGCCGAGAGCTCCTCGGGCGTGAGTCCGAGGTTGGTTGCGAGGAAGTCCATGAGACGGGGCATCTCGGCGTTGAGCTCGGTGAGCGGCAGCGCCGCGAGCAGCCCTGCGGTGTGGGGGAAGCTGTTCTGGACAAGATTCAGGATGGTGGCCTGAGGAAGGCCGGTCCGCTCTGACGCGAAGGCGATGAGTTGAGGCACCTCGGCCGCCGCGCCTTCCGCGGTGATGAGCGGGTCGGCCAGGTCGACGACCTCGGAGACGAAGTTGATGCCTGCGCGGTCTCCTGCCACGCGTTGTGCGGTGAAGGCTGGGCGCAGGCCGTCGAGCACCTGATCGCCGGCGTTCAGCCGGGGATACAGCTGCAGGCCCAGGACCAACAGCAGGACGACCAGGCCGAGCACGGCGACGATGGACCACGTGAGGATCGACGCGGCGGGCGGAAGGTTGGCTGCGCGCGACAGCGCGATCATCACCGCCCCGAAGATCATGACGGCGATGCCGAGGAAGGTGAGCAGCGGCGGGATCCAGTTGACGGGCGGCCAGGTCGTGTCGAGGCGTTGGAACGCGGCCTGCTGGCTCTCGACCGCCGTTATGACGTCATCACGGAAGTAGTCGCGCAGCTGAGGGGTGGTGGTGACGACATCGCCGTTGAAGCGGGTCAGCCCCTCGATGCCAGGCACGTCGTTCCAGCCTGCAACGACAGTGGGCAGCGCTTCGATGGACTGGTTCAGCTGGGGGAAGTTCTCCGCGATGGCGGCGGTGACCTCTTCGGGTGTGAGGTTGAGGTTCTCGGAGAGGAACGCCACGAGACCGGGCAGCTCAGCGTTGACCTCTGAGAGCGGCAGCGCCGCGAGCAGCCCTGTGGTGTGGGGGAAGCCGTTCTGGAGCAGCGTCATGATGGTGGCTTCGGAAAGGCCGGTCCGCTGTTCCGCGAAGTCGATCAGCGCGGGAATCTCGGCCGCGGCGCCGTCCGCGGTGACGAGCGGGTCAACCAGGTCTACGGCGGTGGAGACGAAGCCGATGCCTGCGCGGTCTCCTGCCACGCGTTCCGCAGTGAAGGCCGGGCGGGCGTTGTTGAGCACCTGGTTGCCGGCGCTCAGCCGGGGGAACAGCTGCAACCCGAGCACCACAGCCAGCACGATCACGCCGACAAGCAGGACGACCAGCCAGAACAGCCGATCGGTGGGACGAGCAGCCTGAGCCGCCATGGTTCACACCTCCTATTCTTTCTGATGGTTCATGTATTATGGCTGTCGTACACTTTCAGGATGACACCGCAAAAGGTGGGCGTGCAAGACCCAAGTTGCGGATGTCGTAGAATGCGCGTTGACAAGAATTCGCTTTCTTGTAAGAAGGCGGCCGGAGGCGGGCGCGGCGCCGGTGCCGGCCGAGGACTCGGGGGACGCCAGTCTGCCCCTTCTCTGCGGGTCGGAAGAGGCGCAGAATGGCAAGGGTGGGTTGATCTGCGAAAGGAGCCGAGGTATGGATGTGACCCGTGCGGACATCCGCGCGCTCGTCGACCGCCCTACAACCGACGTACCTGTCACGAGCATCTATCTGAACACCGACGGGGCTCAGCTCCCCAGGCCATCCGACTACGAGGCGCGTCTCGACGCGCTGCTGCGCGACGTTCGGCGCCAAGCTGAGCATTTAGGACACAGCGGGCGCGAGTCAGCCAAAGCGGACGCTGACGCAATCCGCCAATGGGTCAGGACCGTCTTCAAGCGCGGAGACGTTCGCGGCCTCGGGGTGTTCTCGTCGGGTGGCAAGGTCTTTGAAACGGTGCAGGTCGGCATCCCCGTCCGCAACATCGCCCGAGTCCATGAAACCCCGTACGTCGTGCCGCTGGAGGCGCTGCTCAGCCGTCATCACAGCATCGGGCTGGTCCTGATCGAGCGGGACAAAGCGCGCATCTTTCGTTACCGGTTGGGTCGGGCCGAGGAGTGGTCCGGCCTTGAGTCCGACGTCCACCGCCAGCACGAGCGGGGCGGCTGGTCACAGGCGCGCTTCCAGCGCAACATCGAGCACGAGGTGGCCGAGCACTTCAAGGAGGCCGCGGAGATCCTCCGCAAGGCGCACGAGAGCGACCCGTTCGACGGGCTCGTGCTGGCTGGCGCGCAGCCCGAGACGACGGAGTTCGCCCGCCACCTGCACCCCTACCTGCAGAAGGTCTTGCATCCGGATCCCGTCAGCCTGCCGTCCACCCCCAGCGCGGACGAGCTGAAGGCCCGGTTCAAGGAGGTCGAGCAGCATCTGGTCAGCCGCCGCCGCGCTGAGCGCCTCCAGCGTCTGGCCGCCGCGCAGGGCCAGGCCGAGAAGGCGGCCCGAGGTGTCCGCCACGTCCTTGAGGCCGTGAACTCCGGCCGTGTAGAGGTCCTGTTCGTGGTCGAGGGCGCGGGCGTGCCGGGGTTCCGCAGCGCGACGGGGACGCTCACGCTCCACGAGGATGAGGCCGAGGCCTACGGCGGACCCGTCGAGCCTGTGGGGGACCTGATCGACGAGATCATCGAAGCCGCGGTCCGGTCCGGCGCCGACATCGAGCTGTTCCGCGACTCCGTGCGCCTCGGCGGACATCCTGTGGCCGGCCTCCTGCGGTTCTGAGGATCGGTGCCGCGGCCACAGCTGGCGATCGGGATTGACCTCGGCGGCACCAAGCTCGCGGCCGGACTGGTCTCGGGTGACGGCGGCGTCACCCGCCGCGTCCGCCGGGACACGCCCGACGACGCCGAGTCGATCCTTGCCCAGATCGTCGATGTCGTCAGCGACATCGACGATCTGGGCGGCGTCGCCGGTTTGCCCGTCGGCCTCGGCGTCGCCGCCATCGTCGATTCGCGTGGCGTCGCCCGTTGGGGACCCCACCTGCCTTTCGCGGATCGGCCGGTTCGCGACGAGCTGCGCGCGGCGCTGGATCGCTGGGTGGCGGTCGACAACGACGCCAATGTCGCCGCGTGGGGTGAGTACCGTGTCGGTGCCGGGGTCCCGGGCACGACAAGCCTTCTGATGCTCACGCTGGGCACCGGCGTCGGCGGTGGGCTCGTGCTGGACGGCCGGCTGATACGCGGCGCCCAGGGTTTCGCCGGCGAGTTCGGCCACGTCATCGTCGACGAGGGCGGTCCTGCCTGCGGCTGTGGCAACCGCGGCTGCCTTGAGGCGTTGGCCAGCGGCACCGCGATCGGCAGGAGGGCACGGGAGGCGCTGACGGCGGGAGCGGCGTCCGTCTTGCGCGGCGTCCAAGAGGTGACCGGCGAAGACGTGACCGCGGCCGCGCGCGCTGGCGACACGCTCGCGCTCGAGGTGCTGGCACGCTGCGGCTTCTGGCTCGGGGTCGGGATCGCGTCGCTGGTGAACGCGTTGGACCCGGAGATCGTGGTGGTCGGCGGGGGCGCGATGCGGGCGGGTGAGCTGCTGCTCTCACCGGCCCGGACAGCCCTCGCGGCGCGGCTCATGGGCCGTGGCCACCGGATCGCCCCACCCGTCGTACGGGCCCGACTCGGCGGCGACGCGGGGCTCGTCGGCGCCGCGCTCCTCGCCCTGGAGCAGTCAAACGGGCGCCGATAACCGCATCGTGAAGCGTGGGGCTCACCCGCTGCCGAAGCACACGAATCCCGCGGCGGCCGCCTGTTCCGTGTAGCCACTGGCGCCGATTCTGTACCTGGGCTTGGGCGAGCGCCTCCGCTGGCTCCAGACCTTCGCGAAGGCGATCGTGTAGCGCTGTCATGAGGGACGTGGTGGCGGCGTCGGGCACGGGCACGACGCTGGCGATCATTGTGCGCGCACCAAGCGCGAACAGCGCCGAGGCGAGGCCCATGACCTCGTCACCTGACCTCGTCACCTGGCCGGACGCCGGAGAGGCCGGACTCGCACGCGGACAGGATCAGCAGCGCCGGCGGCCGTTCCAGTCGCTCGAGGTCGTAGACGGTGAGCGGCCCGTCAGCCAGGCGCGGGCAGGAGAAGAGCGGGTTGTCGCCGCGGAACTCCCCGTGCGCGGCGATGTGCGCCAGCCCCACTCCGCTCAGCGCGCCGAGTACGGCGGCGGTGGTCGCCTCCTCGGGCCCGAAGCGGACCGAGTCGGGGTAGCGTCGCGCGACCGCGTCGATCTCCGCGACCCCATGCGCGAGCCCTGGGCCGGCGATGAGCACCGCGCCGGAGGTGGTCTGGTCGGACGTGGCCGCCCGGTGCCAGTGGCCGGCGGACGGCGCCACGGTGAGCGATCGACCGGGATGCGGCAAGGCCCACGGCAGGGCGTGCGGCGCACCCGTGGGGACCACGACGAGCTGCCGGTCGCCGATGTGCCGCCGCGGCGGCGCCAGCAGCAGGGCGTCAAGGTGGCTGGCCGCGGCGGCGGCTGCGACCGCCGCCGCCACCTGGAAGCGCGTCGGTCCGTGCCCTCGTGCCAGCCGTCGAGCGCGAAGCGCAGCGCGTCGAGCTCGAGATTCGCGCCCTGTGCAGGCCCCAGCTCGTGGAGGCTGGCCCGCCGGGGAGTCAGCACCACCGCGTGCAGCTGACCGTCCAGCGCTGCGTACTCGACCAGCGCGCTCGCCGAGCGCCGCGCACAGCGCTGAGAGTCCCGGCGCGGCGCGGGTGGGCGCGGTCCCGGTCGCGTGCAGCGCTCTGCCGCGGACAGCTCGCTCGAGCCGGGTCTGCTCCCGCAGCAGTGCGGCGGTAGGCCCGCCCTCCAACGCCGCCTCGCTCAGCTGGGCGGCGACCCGGCGCAGTTGGGCGAGGTCGTCTGCGAGCAGCGGGTCGTTCGGCGGTCGGGCCGGCCGTAGGCGCAGGGCGCCGGCGCGCCACCGCTCGGCCCACCCGAGCACATCCGTCGCGCTGCCGGAGTCGAGTGCGAGCCGCAGCCCGAGCCGCGCCAGCTCAGTCCCATGTCCCCACGACGCTGGCGCGCAGCTCGGTGGCACCCAGCGACGCCTGAAACTCGTCGAGCACCCTGAGTCCCGCCCGCAACGCGGATCTCGTGCCCCGGCGGTCGCCGTCCGCCAACCGCCGGAGCGCCTCGGCGTGCCAGGCGCGGGCGCGCGGATCGGCCGGACCGCGCTGGCGGGCTCGGGCCGCTTGGGTCAGGTCACGGCGAGCCGTCGCGTGCCTGCCCAGCGCCATCGCCATCCGAGCGGTGATGATCCGGGCGTCCAGCGCGGCGACTGTCCATCCGGCCGACTCCAGCGCGGCGGTCGTGCGCCGGGCGGCGGTGGGCGTGTCCGCGTTGTGCGTCCGGCCCGCCAAGCGGCCTGCAGTTGGACGTAGCGCGCCAGTGCTGCCCACGGCTGGCGCTTCTGGCGGACGAAGGCCCTGCGCGCCTCCTCGGCCATGCTCCGGGCCGTGGCGTGATCGCCGTCGAGCAGCGCGGCCCGCGCCACCATCAGCCGGGCTTCGGCCTGGTCAGCCGGGACGCGGAACCGGATCCCCTTTCTGTCGCCTCATCGGGCGGCTTCCCGGGTTGCGAGTCATAGACCCGTACGAGTGGCCGTTCGAGCCGTTCATTCACGACCAGACCATTTCCGAGCGTGGCTGGTAGAAGGCGTGTGTGCCGAGGAGCGTTCGCGAGGGTTGGCAGTGCGGCCTGTCCGCCGTGACGAAGTCGGCCGGTACTACGCCGAGTTGGATGAGCATCACTGGCTCGGGCAACACAATCGTCGGTGAGACGATGCGCTACGTCGGGACCGAGCGGGACCGATGGGCCGCGGTGTTGGGGTTGGGGTCCGCCCGCGCTGGCCTGCGCCCCGAGGGATCGGTGGGTGGGCTGGTCGAAAGAGCAGCAGTTCCGCCGTCTGCGCTATGTGGTGTGTCCTGCCGCCGGGTCGAAGACCCAATCTGGCCTCCGCGGCGCTGGTCCGCACGCTGCGACGCGTCTCAGCCGACTGTCAAACCAACTTGGACCACCCAGTGTTGGCCGTGGAGATCTCCACCGACCCGGCCCGCCACACAGGCAGCTGCTACGCAGCGGCCGGGTTCACCCCGCTGGGCAGACTGTAGCCGGCTACGCCAGGAGCGCGGGCGCCTATGTCCATCACGGCAACCCCAAGCTGGCCTGGGCGTGGCCGCTGCGCCCAGGCGCCCTGGTCATCCTGTCGATCGCCGCCGCGGCGACGCTGGCCGGCGCGCGCGGCTTCGTCGCGATCGGGGAGTACTCGGGGGAGCTGGACCAAGACGTGCGGGCCCGCCTGGGGGCCCGCCGCCATCCGGTCACCGGCCAGCGTGTCGCGCCGCACGAGTCGACGCTGCGCCTGGCGCTCCAGCGCGTCGATCCAGACAAGCTGGACGCGGCCGTGGGCGCCTGGTCGGCTCGCGAATAGCAGGCCGGACACGTCGATGGGCAGACGTTGGCGATCGCGGTGGACGGCAAAAGCCCGCGGGGCGCGGTCCAGGCAGACGGCCGGCCGGTGCACCTGTTCGCCGCGATGATCCATAAGGAGGGCGTCGTCATCGCCCAGCACGACGTCGAGCACAAGACAGGCGAGATCACTGAGTTCGCCCCGCTGCTGGAGAGCGTGGATCTTGAGGGGCAGGGTGTGACCGCTGACGCGCCGCGCACGTAAGCCGTGACCACGCTGCCTTCCTGGTCGAGCAGAAGAAGGCGGACTGTGTCTTCACGGTCAAGGGCAACCGGCCCAAGACACTCCAGGCGGTCGAGGGCGGAGTTCGAGCAGGGCCCTTTTCCCCCCTAGCCACACAGCCAGCGAGGCTGACTGCGGGCATGGCCGTGTGGAGCAGCGGCCCCGTCGAGATCGTCGACACCTCGGCGGAGCAGGTCGGGTTCCCGTATGCGGCCCAGGCGTGGCGCATCCTGCGTGAGGTGTCCATCCTCGACGGGACAGCCCGCTCCTGTGAGACCGTCTACGGGCTGACCAGCGCGACATCGGACAAGGCGGATCCCGCTCGCCTGCTGGATCTGGTGCGGGCCAGTGAAGGATCGCCAACGGGCTGCGCTGGGTTCACGATGTCACGTTCGATGAGGACCGCTCGCAGGTGCGGACCGGGTCAGGCCCGCGCGTGATGGCCCGGCTCGCGCAATCTTGCGATCGGCGTGGGGCGTCTGGCGGGGGCGGCTGACATCGCCCAGGGGCTGCGCTGGGCGGCGCACAAGCCCATTCCTGGAGAGCCGCTCCCATTGATTCTGCAAACAGGCTCCTATGGACACGTAACACCCAGGTCACAGCGTTGTCGGCGGTGCAAAGTTGGGGTCATTGGGCCTACAGGCCCCAGCAGCGCCAGCACCCGTCCCGGCGCCGTGGGTGCCCTTTGGGTCAGCCGCACTGCAGGTTTCTTCCGTATTCGCCAGGATTGCTGCAGGTCAGGCGCGCGTTGTCGGGCTTGAGGCGCAGCTGGGATGAAAATAGGCCAAAGGAGCGAACCGCAAAATCGCCGCAGCGCCGCTGCGCTCGGCTGCGGCGATTTTCATCCGCCCACGGGTGGGCCGCAAGGCCCATGGGATGCTTTCCTTCATATTCGCCAGGATTGCTGCATCTTTGACTCGAGCGCCCCGACTGGCGGGTCCGTGAGATTTTGCAACAGCCTCATAGGTCACCGAAAGCCGCTTATGTTGGTGGCATTGTCTGTAGGCCCTCTTCGTCGCCGACAGCGCGCGCCATGATCAGTGGGTCTGTTCTGACATGCCTGTTTATGCTCTGACACTGAGCTGTCTTGCGACATGTGGGCTGTTCGCACGCCTGACAGCATCTCAACGGCGCTCGAACTCGGACTGCCGCGTCTGCGTGACGCGTCCATCCTGCGACTTTGCCGATCGCCCTGGGTGTCAGGCCGTGAATCCAGTCGAGTCGCCAGGGGGAGTTTCACCCCCTGGCGCTCCAGGAACCGGACATAAGCCTCTCGGCTTATCCGGCTCGCGTCATCCAGCGCTGTACGGTGGCGCCAACCGCCAGTGGGCGAACAGGTCTGGTTGGGATCGTGCGATCCTGGCCAGGAGCCTGACCGCCTTGCGACGACTGCGGCGCAACCGCTTGTATTTCCACATGGCCCAGCGGATCAGAGACTCATTGATCCAGCGGAGCACGGTCGTGATCAACCGAGAGCGGTAGAAGCGCCCGTAACAGCCGGTCCAACCGCGCACTATC
>JBOGEA010000055.1:0-21158 GCA_050743205.1 Egibacteraceae bacterium
GCGCTGACCGCGGCGACGAGCTGCGCGGTGCCCTCCGGCGTGGCGGTGCCGAGCACGACCACGCCGCTGCCCAAGCGGTTGCGGACCTCCAGCGCCAGGCTGCGCAGCCCCTCGCGGTCCGCGCCGTCCACCCGGACGGCGACGACGCGCGAGCTGCCGCTGCCGTTGCTGCCAGACGCCACGGTCTCGGCGCCGCGGACCAGGCCGTCGGCCCTGGCCAGCAGCGCGTCGGTGCGCGCCTGGGCGAGGGCCTTCTCGGCGGCGCGCAGCCGGTCGAGCAACTCGGCGACGCGGTCCGCGGCGTCGGCCGTGGGCACCTTGAGCAGCCGCGCCACGTGGTCGGCGACCAGCCGCTCGCGTGACAGGAACGCGAACGCCTCAGGGCCGGTGATCGCCTCGATGCGGCGGAGGTTCGCCGCGATCGAGCCCTCGTTCAGGATCGTGAACAGCCCGATCTCGGCCGTGCGCCCGACGTGGGTGCCGCCGCACAGCTCCTGGGAGAAGTCGCCGATGCGCACGACGCGGACCCGGTCGCCGTACTTCTCGCCGAACAGCGCGGTGGCGCCCATCCGGCGCGCCTCCTCCTGGCTGGTCTCGACGGTCCGGATCTCAGGGTCCTGACCGATGCGCACGTTGACGATGTCCTCGACATGCGCGAGCTGGTCGCGCGACACGGCCTCGAAGTGCGGGAAGTCGAAACGGAACCGCCCCGCGTCGATCGCCGACCCGGCCTGAGCCGCGTGCCCGCCCACCACCTCCCGTAAGGTCGCGTGGAGCAGGTGCGTCGCGGTGTGGCCGCGGCGCAGCGAGGCGCGGCGGGCGTGGTCGATCTCGGCGTGAGCGTCCTGGCCCGCGGTCAGCTCACCGGCGACGATGCGCCCGTGGTGGACGATCACGCCCTCGACGGGCGAGGTCGTGTCGCTGACGAGGAACCGCCCGGTGTCGGTGGTGATCAGTCCGTGGTCGCCCAGCTGGCCGCCGCTCTCAGCGTAGAACGGCGTGCGCGCCAGGATCAGCTGGACCTCGTCGCCCTCGCCAGCGGCCTCGAGCAGCAGGTCGGCCCCGGCGACGATCGCGCCGATGCGAGTCTCGGCCTCTTCGGTGACGTACCCCAGGAACGCTGAGGCGCCCGCCTTGCGGTAGGTATCCGCCGGGGTCCCGGCGTCGCCGCCGCGCTTCAACGCCGCGCGGGCCCGCTCGCGCTGCTCGGCCATCGCCGCCGCGAACGCGTCGCGGTCCAGGCCCAGGCCCTGCTCACGCGCGATCTCAAGGGTGAGGTCGACCGGGAAGCCGTAGGTGTCGTGCAGGGTGAACGCGGTCCGGCCGGGCAGCGCCGTCTGGCCGGCCTGGCGAGTCGCCGCGATCGCGCTGTCGAGCATCACCAGGCCGGTGCGCAGCGTGCGCGAGAACGCCTCCTCCTCGGCCACCGCGACGCGGGTGATCAGCTGGGCCTGCTGGCGCAGCTCCGGCCACGCCTCGCCGAGCGTGTCGATGACGGTCTGGGTCATCGACCGCATGATCGGCCGGTCGGTCCCCAGCTTGCGCGCGTTGCGCACCGCGCGGCGCAGCAGCCGGCGCAGGATGTAGCCGCGCGCCTCGTTGGAGGGCAGGACGCCGTCAGCGATCAGGAAGCTGGCCGCCCGAGCGTGCTCGGCGATGACCCGTAAGAAGACGTCCTCACGGCCACCGGCGCCGTAAGCGACGCCGGTCAGCTCGCTCGCCCGGTCGAGCATGGGCCGCATGACGTCGGTCTCGTAGGCGTTCGGGACGCCTTGGAGCAGCATGGCCATGCGCTCCAGGCCCATGCCAGTGTCGATGCTCTGCTTGGGCAGCTCGCCCAGGATGCCACCAGCGGCGTCGCGCTCGAACTGCATGAACACGAGATTCCAGAACTCCAGGTAGCGGGACTCGTCGACCTCGGGACCGCCCTCCCGCCCGTGCTCGGGGCCGCGGTCATAGTACAGCTCGCTGCTCGGTCCGCACGGCCCGGCCGCGCCGGTGTCCCAGAAGTTGTCCGCCTTGCCGCGGCGGACGATGCGCGCGGCAGGGACGTCGGTCTCGGACAGCCAGAGGCGCTCGGCCTCGTCGTCGTCGGTGTAGACCGTCGCCCATATGCGCTGGGGGTCGAACCCGAAGCCGTGCGGCGGCGGGAGGGTGGACAGCTGCCACGCCCAGGCGATCGCCTCGCGCTTGAAGTAGTCACCGAAGCTGAAGTTGCCGAGCATCTCGAACAGCGTGAAGTGGCGGGTCGTCTCTCCGACATTCTCGATGTCATTCGTGCGCACGCACTTCTGGACACTGGCCGCGCGAGGGTGCGCGGGTACGGCCTCGCCCCGGAAGTACGGCTGGAACTGCACCATCCCGGCGACCGTGAGCAGCAGCGTCGGGTCGTTCGAGATCAGCGACGACGACGGCCAGATCCGGTGGTCGCGCTGGCGGAAGAACTCAAGGAATATGCGTCTGATCTCGCTGGATCGCATGGAAGAATCGCCTTGTCGGATTAACGAGGTCGGGCCACGCCGTCGAACTCGGGCGGCGCCTGGCCGTTACCGTACGTCGCGCGGAGCTCGGCTTCTCGCAGCGCCGCTGCGGCGCGCCCCGCCTGAACCGCCGCGCTTATGCGCTCGAGGACGCCGGGCCTCTGACCGCGGCCGAGCCGCTGAGGCGTCAGGCGCTGACGGCCGCGCTCGACCTTGCGGACGGCATAGCCGCCGAGCACCGCGCCGGCGCCCAGCCCGACCAGTGAGAAGAACAACCGCTTCACCATATTCAATCCACCTTCTTTGCGGCCTTCACCGCCACCCGCGTGCCGGCGAAGAACGCGATCGCCTTGATCAGCGGGTTCGCGACCGCGGTGTGCACGACGTCGGCGACGCCCATGGCCTTGCTCGAGATGTGCTGCACGCTGCCGACGATCGCGTCGAGACGGGCGAGTTCGGTGTTCAGGCCGGACACCGTCTCGTTCAGGCTGGTGAGCATAGGAATGGCCTGGTCGGTCATACGCCTGACCGTGCTCGTCAGCTCCCGAACCGTAGCGACCAGGGAGAGCAGCAGCGACATGAGCCCCAGCATCGCCGCGCCGAACGCCACCGCCGCGATGATCGCCGCGATGCCTCCAAAGCTCGCGTTTTCGAAGGCGACACCGAGCAGGACGAAGCCGACGATCACCATGATCGCGGCCAGACTTGCAAACACCACAGTCTTTCTCATCAAGGGCCCCCCAGATGACCTCGTTACCAGATGAGCCAGCTTACCCTGCGACATCCGCGCAAAGTGTGCGTTTGCCACAGGCAGGCGTGGTTGACTGGTGCGATGGATGAAGGAATCACGGTCATGGGCACTGGCATGGCCAGCGCCGCACCCGACATCTTGACGGCCAAGCTCGGCGCGCACGCGACGCGTCCCGCCGTCGCAGAGGCGCTCAGCGCGGCCAACACCGCGGCCATGGCGCTGCTGGGCGCCTTGCGGGGCCACGGCCTGCGCGAACAGGACCTGCGAACCCACCAGATCCAACTGCGGCCCGACCACGGGGACGATGGCGAGATCACCGGGTATGTCGCGCGCCACATGGTCACCGCCACACTCCGCGATCTCGGACGGGCCGACGAGATCCTGGAGGCCGCGGTCCAGGCAGCCGGCGACGCCGCGATCCTCGACCGCGTCGCGTTCGGCATCGCCGGCCACGCCGGGCTGCGCACCCAGGCGCGCCAGGCCGCGTTCGCCGATGCCGCGGCCAAGGCCGAGCAGTACGCCGCGCTGGCCGGCCGCTCGCTCGGCACGCTCGTCCGACTGGTGGAGGGCACCGGCGGATCGGCGCCGGCCGACAGCGATGCCTCTTACCGCACCGCCTCGATCCCGATCACGCCCGGAGTCCAGGACGTCGTCGTCCACGTGACCGTAACGTGGTCGTGGGGGTAGGCAACCGAGAGCGCCCGTCCGGGCGTCTCGCATATCGCAAAGGTGGGGCTGATGCGTCTCCTGTGGATCGTTCCTCTGCTGCTCGCGCTGACCGCCTGCTCCGGCGGTGCGGCGACCCAGCCGTTCACGGCGGCTCAGCCCGCCGGCGCGGCCGTCGCGCCGGGCGTCACGGTCAGCGGGATCGGCCGGGTGACCGGCAGGCCCGACGTGCTGCGGGTCACCGTCGGGGTCAGCGTCACCCGCCCGAGCGTGCAGGCGGCGCTCGACGAGGCCAACACGGCCGCCGACGGGCTGCTGCGGGCCCTGCGCGGCCAAGGCGTCGCTGAGGCAGATATCCAGACCCGCGACTTCTCGGTGACGCCCGAGCTGCGGTTTCCCGAGGGCGGCGCCCCGGTGGTCAGCGGCTACACCGTGCGCAACACCGTCGAGGCCAGGCTGCGTGACCTCACCCGCGCCGGCGCCGCGCTCAGCGCCGCCGTCGCCGCGGGCGGGGACGCCGCCCGGGTGGAGGGCGTCGGGTTCACGCTGGAGGACAACGCCGCGCTGCTCGAGCAGGCGCGCGAGGCGGCGTTCACCGACGCCCGCGCCAGAGCGGAGCAGTACGCGCGGCTGACCGGCCGGTCGCTGGGCGCGCTGCTCAGCGTGTCCGAGACAGTGGCCGACTCACCGCCCCCCGCGCCCTTCGCCCAGGAGGCGGCGACGGCCGACGCCGCCGTCCCGATCGCCCCAGGCCAGCAGGAGGTCGCGGTCACCGTCACCGCCGTCTGGGCCCTGCGCTGAGCACGCGCCCGCGCGCTGCCCAGTCGCGCGGGACTGCAGTGCAGGAAACCGTCAGATCCGACGGTTCCCTGCACGCCAACTGCTCAGGTGGCGACGCCACCTGCAGGAATCCGTCGGATGCGACGGTTTCCTGCATGATGGCCGCCGTATGGGCCCTGCGCTGAACTACAAGCGGTGATGGCTGTAGTAATTGTTGAGCCGATCATCTCTCTATTGTCATAAGCGGTGAGCGGGCTGACCGATCACTTCAGCGGGAAGGAATCGGCATGACAAGTTATGCATCATATGGCACGGGGGAGACGACGGGGCGCTACGTGGTCCTATTCAGTAACGATGCCCGGAACGACCCAGGCGCGATCAGCCGCTCGTGCATCTCGATCGCGGGGGTCGCCGACATCGCAAATTCTCTCGACTTCGAGGCGAGTGCGCTCGACGTGGGCGAGACGGCGAGCGCGGACGCCACGATCTTCGCGCAGCTCGGCTGCGCGGTGATGCAATGCGACCCGAGCCAGTTCACCGCGCTGAACGTCGCAGTCGCCGACGATAACCCGCGCATCCTGGCCGTGGAGCCCGAGCGGATCCTCCACGCCATCGAGGGCCCCAGCGCTGTCCCGCTCGACTACGTCCGCGGGTACCGCGACGGGATCGCCCACCTCTCCGAGAAGCTCTGCGGGAACAGCGCGGTCGGCGCTGCTGCCCAGGCTGCGGAGATCCCTGACGATGCCTTCTCAACGTGGGGCCTGAAGGCGACCAAGGCAGTCGACTCAGGCAAGAGCGGTCAGGGGATCCGCGTGGCGGTGCTCGGCACCGGCTTCGACCTCGACCACCCGGACTTCGCCGGCCGCGTCATCACGCAACGGTCGTTCGTGCCCGGGGAGCCCGCCCAAGACGGCCACGACTCCGGCACGCACAGCATCGGGACATCCTGCGGGGCCCTGCGTCCCGCAGCCGACGTCCGCCGCTACGGGATCGCCCACGGCGCGGACATCTACGCCGGCAAAGTCCTCAACAACGCCGGGTCAGGGACCGACGCCAGCATTCTGGCCGGGATCGAATGGGCCATCGCCAATGGCTGCCGCGTCATCTGCCTGCTGGCGGGAGGCTCTCTCCGTCGGCCCTCCGTGGTTTACGAGACCGTCGGGCGCCGCGCGCTGGCGGCCGGCTCGCTCATCATCGCCGCCCCGGGCCACAACGCCAATCGCAGCACGGGCGATTTCGGCTTCGTCGGCTCTCCAGCGAACTGCCCATCGATCATGGCGGTGGGAGCGCTCGACAATCAACTCCGCATCGCGAACTTCTCCCCCAGGAGCAACCCTGTGGAGGGAGGCCAGATCGACATCGTCGGCCCCGGCGTCGCAGTCTTCTCGTCATCGCCGATGCCTGCCCGGTACCGCACGATCTCCGGCACGAGTTCGGCGACGGCCCACGTCGCCGGGCTCGCCGCGCTGTGGTCGCAAGCCACAGGATCGACCGGAGAGGCGCTCTGGTCGATCCTCACCCGCAACGCCCGCCGCTTGGACCTGCCCTCCGTGGACGTGGGCTCCGGTCTGGTCCAGGCTCCTCAGTGACCTGTATCATCCACAGATCTGGCCGCTCTTTCATAACGTAAGTGGTCAGCGGGCGACGGGCGCACATGTCTACTGACACAATTCCCGTCGCGGGCCGTGGTGACTCAATCTTCAACTGAAAGTGGGAAGGGAGCAGGTATGGCAAGTATCATATCCAGCAGCGCCGCTGATCGTGGTTTCCACGATGAGGAGATCGCCACGACCGGGCGCTACGTGGTCGTGTTCAGCGACGCGGTGCAGGGCGACTCGAGCGCGCAGGCTGAGGCGCTCAGCTCGATCGCGGGGGTTACCAACATCGCCAGCTCATTCGACTTCACGGCGGGCGCGCTCGACGTGGGCGAGACAGCGAGCGCGGACGCCACGATCTTCGCGCAGCTCGGCATCGCGGTGATGCAAGGCGACCCGAGCCAGTTCACGTCGCTGGCCACCGCGGCCGCCGAGGATAACCCACGCATCCTGGCGGTGGAGCCCGAGCGGATCCTCTACGCCATCCAGGACCCCGGCGCCGTCCCGCTCGACTACGTCCGCGGGTACCGCGACGGGGTCGTCGACCTCTCCGAGCGGCTCTTCGGGAACGGCGCGACCGGCGCCGCTGCCCAGGCTGCCGAGACGTTCCTCGACGACACCGCCTCCACGTGGGGGTTGAAGGCGACGAAGGTCGTGACGTCCGGACACACTGGGCAGGGGATCCGCGTGGCGGTGCTCGACACCGGCATAGCCCTCGACCACCCAGACTACGCCGGCCGTGTCGTCGAATCCCAATCGTTCGTGCCCGGGGAGGACGTCCAAGACGGCAACAGCCACGGCACGCACTGCGTCGGGACCTCCTGCGGATCTGTGAGCCCTGCGAACGTCCGCCGCTACGGGGTCGCCTACGGCGCGGACATCTTCGCCGGCAAGGTCCTCGGCAACGCCGGGTCAGGGAGTGACACCTACATTCTGGCGGGGATCGAGTGGGCCATCGCCAATGGCTGCCGCGTCATCTCCATGTCGTTGGGGGCGAACATCCGCAGGCCCTCCGCGGCCTACGACACCGTCGGGCGCCGCGCGCTGGCGGCAGGCTCGCTCATCATCGCCGCCGCGGGCAACAACGCCAGCCGCGGCTTGGGCAACCCCGGCTTCGTCGGGATGCCGGCGAACAGCCCGTCGATCATGGCCGTGGGAGCGCTCGACAATCAGCTCCGCGTCGCGAACTTCTCCGCCCAGAGCAACCCCGTGGACGGGGGCCAGATTGACATCGCCGGTCCCGGTGTCGCTGTATTCTCGTCAGTGCCAATGGCCACTCGTCACGGCACAAAGAACGGCACGAGCATGGCGACGCCCCACGTCGCCGGTATCGCCGCGCTGTGGTCTCAGGCCACCGGCGCGACGGGAGAGGCGCTCTGGTCGATCCTGACCCGCGAAGCCCGCCGCTTGGACCTGCCCTCCCTGGACGTGGGCGCCGGTTTGGCTCAGGCTCCCCAGTAACAGCGAACACCGAAAGGGAGCGACACGATATGGACATCAGCGTCACCATCACCATCGCCGACAGTCATCTCAGCAGGATCGACCAGGTCGTCGCACGACTCGAGGCTGCTGGGCTGACCACGGAGCGAGTGCTGAGAGTGACCGGCATCGTGATCGGGTCGGTGGCTGAGTCAAACCTGTCCGCGCTGCGAGCGGTGCCCGGCGTCGCAACCGTCGAGGAGGAGGTCACCACCTTCGGCCCTCAGTAGGTGCCGCCCGCTTCGGTCACCAACAGGCCCGGGGGCGTGCCCCCCGGGCCTTCCCTATCGGTGTGGAAGCGGGCTGGGCTCAGGACGCAGGGCCACGCGCAGCCCGACCTCGACCAGCCGGTACCCGAGGCGCTCGCGCGCCGCCCAGACCCGGTCGCGCAGGGACCGCCGCTCGCGGGACAGACGCCCGGCCAGCGAGACCAGCCGCTGCTGCTCGGCCTCGCGCTCACGCTCGTCACGCAGCAGCGTGCTGTAGAGATAATCCAATTCGGGATGCATCAGGGACCGCCTTCTGAACGCGTGATGAGGGCATGGCGCGTACAGGCGCAACGTCTCAGTTGATCGAAAAGAGGCGGCGTTGCCCCCCAGTGATACTCAAGCGATGAGCGATCCCCGGGCCCGCCGATCGGTCACCTACGGCTTTCCCTCGGATGCGAAGGAAAACTGCCGGTCACCGACTGGATCGAGAGCGTCGGGCGCGGTTTTCCCTCGGATCCGGAGGAAAACTGGGTGCTACGCCATGAGGCCCGAGAGGACGCAAGCGATGAGCAGCACGCACGGCCACACCGCGACCATGGAGCATGCCGAGCACACCGGCCACGGCGGCGGTCACGGCGGCCACGCGGCGATGTTCCGCGATAAGTTCTGGATCTCGCTGCTGCTGGCCGCTCCGGTGGTCGTCTACAGCGAGACGGTCCAGCACCTGCTGGGCTACCACGCGCCGGCATTCCCCGGCTCAGCGCTGATCGCACCGGTGCTGGGCACCGCGGTCTTCCTGTATGGCGGCTGGCCGTTCCTGACCGGCGCGGTAGCCGAGGCGCGCAGCCGCCAGCCCGGCATGATGCTGCTGATCGGCATGGCCATCACCGTCGCCTTCGGCGCGAGCCTGGCGACCGCTCTCGGCCTGTTCACCGTCGAGGTGTGGTGGGAGCTGGCGCTGCTGATCGTCATCATGCTGCTGGGCCACTGGCAGGAGATGCGCGCGATCGGCCAGGCCCGCGGTGCGCTTGAGGCGCTGGCCGAGCTGCTGCCCGACGAGGCCGAGCGGGTCACCGATGCGGGCATCGAGACCGTGCGCGTGGCTGACCTGGCCGTCGGCGATGTCGTGCTGGTCCGCTCAGGCGCTCGGGTGCCGGCGGACGGCGTGATCGTCGAGGGCGCGGCCGAGCTGGACGAGTCCATGATCACCGGCGAGTCCCGACCCGTGCCACGCGGCGAAGGCGCCCGCGTGGTCGCCGCGACGGTGGCGACCGACTCGGCCATCCGCGTCCGCGTCGAGGCGGTCGGCGAGGACACCGCCTTGGCCGGGATCCAGCGGCTGGTCGCCCAGGCTCAGCAGTCGCGCTCACGGGCGCAGGCGCTGGCCGACCGCGCCGCCGCGCTGCTGTTCTACGTCGCCGTGGCATCAGCGCTGGTCACCGTGGCCGTCTGGGGGCTCTTGGGCCAGCCGGCGTTCGCGGTCACCGCCGCCGTGACGGTGCTGATCATCGCCTGCCCGCACGCGCTGGGCCTGGCGATCCCGCTGGTGATCTCGATCTCGACGTCGCTGTCAGCCCGCAACGGCATCCTCGTCAAGGACCGCCTCGCGCTGGAGCGCATGCGCACCGTGGACGCGGTGCTGTTCGACAAGACCGGCACCCTGACCAAGGGCGAGCACCACGTCGCCGGCGCCGCGGCCATCGACGGCGACACCGGCGCGCTGCTCGCCGTCGCGGGCGCGGCCGAGGCTGACAGTGAGCACCCCTTGGCTCGCGCGATCGTCGCCGCCGCCCGCGAGCGCGGCGAGTTGCCGCGCGCGACCGGGTTCCGGTCGATGACCGGCCGCGGCGTTGAGGCGACGGTCAACGGCGCGGCCGTCGCGGTCGGCGGCCCCGCCCTGCTGCGCGAGCGCGGCCTCGCCCTGCCCGACGAGCTGTCGGGGCAGGTCCAGCAGTGGCAGGCCCGCGGCGGCGCCGTGCTCTCCGTCGTGCGCGACGGCCAGGTCATCGGCGCGCTGGCGCTGGAGGACGAGGTCCGGCCCGAGTCCCGCCAGGCGGTCGAAGCGCTGCACGATCTGGGCGTCAAAGTCGTGATGATCACCGGCGACGCCCGCCAGGTCGCCGACGCGGTCGCCGCCGACCTGGGTATCGACGAGGTGTTCGCCGAGGTCCTGCCCGAAGACAAGGACCGCGCGGTCGCCGAGCTGCAAGGGCGCGGCCATGTCGTGGCGATGGTCGGCGACGGCGTCAACGACGCGCCAGCGCTGGCCCGCGCCGATGTCGGCATCGCGATCGGCGCCGGCACCGACGTCGCGATCGAGTCCGCCGGCGTCGTGCTGGCCTCCGACGACCCCCGCGCCGTAGTCGCGGTGCGCCGGCTCTCGGCGGCCAGCTACCGCAAGATGCTGCAGAACCTGTGGTGGGCCGCCGGCTACAACCTCGCGGCCATCCCCCTGGCCGCCGGCGCCCTGGCCTGGGCCGGCATCGTCCTGCCCATGGCCGTCGGCGCGGTGCTCATGAGCGTCTCCACGATCGTGGTCGCCCTCAACGCCCAACTGCTGCGCGGCATCGACCTCCGACCCGACCCGGCCAGCTGACGGTCATGAACCTGCGATGCTCTGAGATTGCAGTTGCGCCGCGCGCAACGCCTGCCCCTCAATCCGGCAGGCGTCCCGGATCGTCCGGATCTCGCCCTCGTCCAGGTCCAACGCGCCCTCCCGCAGCCCCAACCGCAGCTGCGCGCAGGCGTCGGCCAGATCGGCGACACGCTCGCTCACGCGCGCCAGATCACCGGATCCGGGCCGCTCCCCGATGACGGCGAGCAGCTGCTGATCCAGGACGCTCGCCGACCGCTCGATACGGGAGAGCAGCGCGGGGACGTCCCCGACCGGCCACTGGTTCGCCCGGGCGTGGTTGAGCGCGGAACGGGTCCGCAGGACCGAGTCCCGCAGCTGCTGCCGCAGCCGCTCGGCCTGCGCGCGGTCGCTGACACCGAGCGCGCGAATCTGTCCCCGAACCCGGTCAGACACAGCCCTCGCCTTCGCCGCCCCACGCTGCACGAGCACCACCCCGACGACGATCGTCGCCGCGAACAGCACACCGAGCATCACGACCACCGTCAGGGCGATGGCAACGATCTCCGCCATGAATCGCCTCCTCGCGTCCGCTCAAGTGTAGTCACCCGCCGCTCACCGACCTACGCGCGGAATTTCCGGGCGAATGAGCAGTTCCAGCCGCATCTGTCACGATGTGCTCATCACCAGGCCTGGGGCTGCCCACAACGATGCACGGATGCGCTTGATCGGCAGCCATATTCGGTTGTCCTCGCGGCCGGGCAGTGGCGCGAAGCCGTATCGGACGTACCAGTCGATAGCGGACTTATTGAGCGGATCGACGATGACCGCCCCGTACCGCGACCCGGTCAGCCACCTCAACGCACAATCGCAGCGAGCGCAGGAGCAGCCACCCGCCCAGTCCACGTCCCTGGAGGTGGCGATCCACGGCCAGGCGGGCGATGAGCACCGCGCCGATCGCGTCGAGGCCCGCCAAGCCCCGCGGGGCAGCTCCTCGACGAGCACCTGCGCGGTGACCAGAAAGCGACGTAGCCGACCACTTGACCCGTCACGTGGATCTACGGCCACGTAGGTGCGCGACAGGTCTCGGGCCTGATTGGCCAGCGCACGATCGTGCAGCCAGGCGTTGGGCGAGGGCTCGCCGCAATCGAACGACGCGGTGGAGCGGCGCTCGTCGAGCAACTCGAGGCGGGGCTCGGCAGTGTGCTGCGCACTCAGGCCAGATTCGGTGCCGGCTGGCGGGCCAGCTCTTGCAGCTGGGCACCAGCGTGTCATCGTCGAGGGCGGCGTAGAACTCGGCCGCGTGCTGGGAGCTGATGCGCACGATCTGTCGCTCCTGGACCAGCCGGCGGGCGCTTTCGACGACCAGCGAGCGGACATACTCGCTGACCGAGGTGCCGGCCTCGGCGGCAGCCGCGGCAAGAAGGTCGTATTCGGCCCCGGATGTGCGGAACTCCAGCTACACCCACCTCGGGCACCTACGTGGTCACGCCCACGGCGTGAACTACGAACTCGCCGGGCCGATCACCGCGATCGGCCTGCGCCGACTGCGACTGCTCGACAAGCAGCTCGACCAGCGCAGGCGGCGCGCCCAGCGGATCCTCAGGCGCCTGCCGCCCGATGGGCTGCTCCGCGAACTGGTCTACGGCGGGCAGGATCGGCCGAACTGCTACAGCCTGGTCCTCACCGCCCGCGATCACGCTCAGGCTGTCGCGGCGGGGCTGGCCTCCATTGGGCTGCCGCCCGACTCGATCCGCCACGGCTACCGGCCCCTCTACCACCAGCCGATCTTCCAGGCGTACGCGGCGGAGTGCCAGAACGCCGAGGCGCTCATCGCGGCCACGGTCCAGCTTCCTGTTCATCCTGGAATGCCCGAACCGACCGTAGAATGGGTGGCCGGACGAGTCGCCGCCATCGCGCGGAAAGGGACGAGACGATGACCGCGATCCGCCACTTCACCGCCTCCGCGGTCGCCTTCGACGACTCCGACCGGGTGCTGCTGGTGCATCACAACGAGCTTGGTCAGTGGCTGTACCCCGGCGGGCACATCGACGCCAACGAGGACCCCGCCGAAGCCGCCCTGCGTGAGGTGCGCGAAGAGACCGGCATCAAAGCCGTGATCATCGCCGAGCCGCCGTTCGCGCACCGGTGCGTGCGCAGCGTGCCACCACCGTTCGCGATCATTGAGATGGCGGTCAATGACGCCAAAATCGGCCAGCATCGGCACATCGACTTCGTCTACGTGTTTCGCATGGTCTCCGGTGCACTCGCCGTGCAGCTCGAAGAAGTCGCGGAGGCACGGTGGACGACGGTCAGTGACCTCGCCGAAATCGACACTCCCGCCGAGTTGCCCGCGCTTGTCCACGAGGCCGTCCGCTGGGCCAAGACGCATCGTTAGGGCCTGAACTGAACGGTGCCTGTCGCGCAAGTGGGTCAGCGTTGGAGGGCGTCGAGGAGGTCGGCGGCGGTGGGGCAGGAGTCGATCAGCGCCTCGGTCGCGGCGCGGCCGCCGCGGGCGGGATCCATCATGGGCACGCGCTGGAGGGTCTCACGGCCGACGTCGAAGATGATCGAGTCCCACCCGGCGGCGGCGACCTGATCACGGTACTTCTCCAAACAGCGGCCACGGAAATAGGCGCGGGTGTCCTCAGGCGGATGCGCGACCGCCCGCTGCACATCAGCCTCATCGACCAGCCGCTGAATCTTGCCCGACGCGGCCAACCGGTTGTACAGACCCCGGTCCTGACGCACGTCGTGATACTGCACATCGATCAGCTTGAGCTTGTCCGCCGTCCACGCCAACCCGTCCCGGTCGATGTAGCGCTGAAGGATCCGCAGCTTCGTCACCCAGTCCACCACCCCCTCCAGCTTCATCGGATCATCCTCCAACGTGACCAGAATGCCCTCCCACAGCGCCACCACATCAGGCGCCCACCCCGGCGCGTCCCGCGTCTGGACATACTTCTGCGCCTGCTCCAGATACTGCCACTGCAGCTCCACCGGCGTGACCTTCCGGCCGTCCTTGAGCTCCAACGGCAGCGAACAGGTCAGATCGTGGGACACCGCGTGCAGCGACCGCACCGGCTGAGCGACCGCTGGCGGATCGGGCAGGAACCGATCCTCGACCATGCACAGCACCAACGCGCACGACCCCAGCTTCAGATAGGTGCAGACCTCGCTCATGTTCGCGTCGCCGATGATCACATGCAGACGGCGGAACCGGTCGGGATCCGCGTGCGGCTCATCGCGAGTGTTGACGATCGGCCGTTTCAGCGTCGTCTCCAACCCGACCTCGACCTCGAAGAAATCGGCGCGCTGCGCGATCTGATACGGCACATCGGCCAAATTGAATTCGTTGCCGATCCGCCCCGCCCCGACCATGATCTGACGGCTGACGAAGAACGGCGTGATCTGACGCACGATGTCGCCGAACGGCACGGCGCGGTCCACGATGTAGTTCTCGTGCATCCCGTACGCGGCGCCTTTGCCGTCGGTGTTGTTCTTCGTGATCAGAATCCGCCCCGGATGCGCCACGCTGTGATGCGGCAGCAGCGCCACCGCCCTGGCGGCGGCGCGCTCCAAGATCCGCTCCCCCGCCTTGTCCCAGATCACCGCGTCCCTGGGGTTCGACGTCTCCGGCGACGAGTACTCCGGGTGCGCATGATCGACGTAAAAGCGGGCGCCGTTCGACAGGATCGAGTTCGCCAAGCCGATGTCGTCCTCAGGCGGCGGCTCCTGACCGCCGGGCTGCGTGAACCCGCGCGCGTCCCGCAGCGGGTTCTCCTCCTCATAATCCCAGCGCGCCCGGTGCCTGCCGTCGGCGGAATAGGCATTCACGACGAGGGAAGAGGCGAGCACCGGATTGAAGTCTGGGCGACCGATGACCGAGATGCCGAATTCGGTCTCGGTCCCCAGATACTTCGTGATCGCCACTGGCTGCCCGATCCGCCCGAAGGCCGTTTAAAGGTATTGGCCGGTGTTGACGTTCTCGATGGCCTTCCCGGGCTCTTCCCCATCCCCCAGAAGGGTGCGGACATACACGATGCGCTCGCCCTTCTTGCCTGAGATCCGCGCCCAGTCATCTGGGTTCGTGGTGTTGGGAAGATCCTCATTCTCTTTGAACTCGTCGCGGATCGCCTGGTAGAGGTCGTCGGCGATGATGCCCTTCTGCCCGATGGCGAGGAAGCGCTTGATGGCCGTCTTCTTCCCGCGCGCGACGACGTTCTCGATCATCGCGCCCGAGTTGAAGTCCTTGAAGTACAGGATCTCCTTGTCGCCGTTCGCGTAGGTGACCTCCAGGAACCGATTGACCGGCTCCTCGGCGTACATCCGCCTGCACGTCTCGTTGATCAGCGCATCGACGCATGCCTCTTCGCCGCCGTGCGCCTTCACGAGGTCGGGATGCAGCGGAAGCCTGGCGTGCAGGTAGATGCGGAAGATCTCGCGCGCGGCTTCCTCGTCGGGACGCTCGATCTTGATCTTCACGTCCAACCGGCCCGGACGCAGGATGGCCGGGTCGATCATGTCCTCGCGGTTCGACGCGCCGATGACGATGACGTCTTTCAGCGTCTCGACGCCGTCGATCTCGCTGAGCAGCTGCGGCACGATCGTGTTCTCGACGTCGCTGGAGACACCCGATCCGCGCGTTCGGAAGATCGAGTCCATCTCGTCGAAGAACACGATCACTGGGAAGCCCTCTTCCACCTTCTCCCGAGCGCGCTGGAAGATCAGGCGGATCTGACGCTCGGTCTCGCCGACGTACTTGTTCAGCAGCTCGGGGCCTTTGATGTTCAAGAAGTAGCTGCGCGCGTCGGCGCGACCCTCCTTCTCGGCGACCCGCTTGGCCAGGCTGTTGGCGACCGCTTTGGCGATCATCGTCTTCCCGCAGCCGGGCGGGCCGTACAGCAGGATGCCCTTGGGCGGGCGCAGCTCGTGCTCGACGAACAGGTCCGCGTGCAGGAACGGCAGCTCGACCGCGTCCTGGATCTGCTCGATCTGGCGGGCGAGACCGCCGATGTCCTCGTAGGAGATGTCCGGCACCTCCTCGAGCACCAACTCTTCGACCTCAGGGCGCGGCAGCCGCTCGAGGGCGTACCCGCTGCGGGTGTCGACCAGCAGCGAGTCGCCCGCGCGCAACTGGGTGTCGAGCAGGGGCTCGGCGATGCGGACGACCTGCTCGTCGTCGGTGCGCCCGATCACGAGCAGCCGGTCGTCGGCCAGACGCTCCTTGATCGTCATGACGTCGCCGATGATCTCATAGCCTGACGCCTCGATGATGTTCAGCGCCTCATTGAGCATGACCTCTTGGCCGCGCCGGAGCATAACAAGGTCGATGTCAGGGCTGACGTTCACGCGCAGCTTGCGGCCCTGGGCGAAGATCTCAGCGGTCTGGTCGTCTCGGGCCCGGGCGAACACCCCGAATCCCGAGGGCGGGGCCGAGAGCTTCTCGACCTGCTGCTTCAGCGCGATGATCTGATCACGCGCCTCACGCAGCGTGTCAGCGAGCTTGGCGTTCTGTGACATTGCTGCGGTGAGCTGGGCTTTCGTCTCCATGAGACGCTCTTCGAGCGCCCTCACCCTGGAGGGAGAGTCCTCCAGCCGGCGGCGGAGGAGGATGACCTCCTCCTCGAGAAACCGAACTTGGGTCCGAAGCTCGTTCAGCTCAGCCTGGGAGTCCTGCATTGGCGGAGTTCCTTCCTGCCTGGTTCGGACACCCGACGGGCGGCTACCTGAACCGAGTATATGAAGGTCCACGCGTCGCGCCTGCGGCGCCAACCAACCCGTGCCGGAGCCGCGGGGTCTGGCGCCAGCGTGCGCTGGCGGCGACCGTTGGTCCCGAACGGGCAGACGTAGGCGTGCATGTCTCTATAGAGCACCGTATCCCCAACGTCGTACGACAGCACTGAACTTCGGCGGCTGTCAGCCAACACCGACCGGAAAATCCGGGTCGGGCGAGAGCGCCGGGAGACTGCCGGAGGCCGTCCGCGCCATCGCCGCCCCCGACTGCACGAGCCCCCACCCGTACGCGGGGTCACGGCCGCGGCGACCCAGGTCACGCGCGGTCGCCTCCAGCACAGCCTCGATCTGGTCAGACGTCATCGAGTCCCTGGCGGCCCTCAGCAGCGCGACGAGTCCGGTGACATAGGGCGTGGAGAACGAGCTGCCCTCGACCAGCCGGAACGACGAGTCCCGGACCGTCGTGAGCACGAGCGCGGCCGCGCCCCCTCCGTTGGTCCGGTCGCCTCCGGGGGCGACGAGGTCCACCCACCGGTTCGCCGTGCTGTAACGGGCAAGGTGGCCGTCGGAACCGGTCGCGCCCACCGAGATCACCCCGCGGCACGCGGCCGGAATCCGCGGGCGGCCACTGGAGGCAGCCGGCTCCTCTTCGTTGCCGGCCGCGGCGACCAGGACGACGCCGGCCGCGCGGGCCGCATCGAAGGCGGCCTGGTACGCGGTGGGGCAGGCGTCCGCCGGCGTGCCAAAACTCATGTTCACGGCGTCTACACGACGGCTGGTCACCCAATCCAGCGCGGCGACGACAGCGGCGTCCGTCGGCCCCTCACAGCCGGCGTCGGGTGAGGACAGCGCCACGTCGACGAGCGACACGCGCCAGTTGACCCCGGCGATCCCCCCGCCGTTGTCGCCCACCGCGCCGACGATCCCGGCGACCATGGTGCCGTGGCCGATCCCGCACAGGTCGTTGTCGACATGGCCCTGGCGGATCACGCCGGTGGAGGCGTCGCGCCGGTCCACGATGTTGCCCAGCTCCGGATGGCGGCCGTCGATCCCGCTGTCCAGCACGGCCACGGTCACGCGGGATGATCCCGCGGTCGTGCTCCAGGCCTGCTCGATGCCGGTGAGCTGATGCGCCCACTGGTCTGGGTAGGACTGGTCGTCAGGCGTCGCGGTGTAGTCCAGGCGGCGGTTCGGCTCGGCGGCGAGCACCCCGCCCAGCGCGCTCAAACGCCCGGCGACCGCAGACTCCAGCCCGGCCGGCACCCGCACCCTGACCACACGGTCGCTCAGCCGGTCAACGCCGAGCACGCCGAGGGCGCGCACCCCCTGTGGTGAGCGCCCCGGCGCCAGCGTGACGAGCAGCTCCCCCGCCACCGCCTCGGAGGGCTCTGGGCTCTCCGCCCCCGCAGGCGGCGCGCCCGACGGCACGGCGAGCCCCGTGACGAGGGCGCCCACCGCCAGCGCCGCCCGGACACGGCTGCGCCCACTCCGCACTTTCACAGTCATTCCCCCTGACAGCCCCACATGGAGGCGGAACGCAACCGCTGCGCCACCTCGCCTCGCGGATCGTGGATGCTGGGCGGCCGGCTCGCGACTGGCTCGTTGGCCAGGCCGAGGAGCCAGGCCGAGGAGCCAGACCGCGGAGCCAGACCGCGGGCGGGCGCTGGGCGGCGGCCTCCACCTCGGCGAGCAGCGCCTCGCGCTCCGCGCGTGTGATGAGCCTGCCGCCGACCATGACCGCATCGATGCGCTGGGTGTTGCGGATGTCGTCGAGCGGGTTCGCCTCAAGCAGGACCAGGTCGGCGAGCTTGCCCGGCGGTCACGGTGCCGAACTCCTCGAGCATCCCCAGGCACTCCGCGGCGTCGCGCGTCGCGGACTGCAGTGCCTCCATCGGTGTCAGCCCGCCATGCACCAGCAGCTCCGACTCGTCGTGCAGGCTGAAGCCCGCGAAGCAGTAGGGGCTGCCGCAGTCCGTCCCCGCCAGGATCCGCACGCCCGCACGCCGCATCGCGCCGACCAGCTAGACCTTCTGCTCGACGAGCCGCTGCTCCTGTGCCGCCCGCTCTGGTGGGGGCTGGAAGAACGACAGCATCGGCGCCCAGAACGCAAGCGTTGTGGGCGGCACATACTTCAGCCGCTCGTCGGCGGCGGCGTGCTCGTCCAGTGGCGTGTAGATCCGCAGCACGGTCAGGGTCGGCACGTGCCAGGTCCCGTTTCGCGCGAGGCGCTCGAACACCGCGGCGGCCTGAGATGGGTCGTACACCGCTGCCGCCGCCGCCTCGAGCGCGCGCAGCCGGCGGAACTGGTCTCCCAAGTCCGCGCCCGCCGCCCGGGCGGCGGCGATCGCCTTGAATTCCGCGCGCGCCTGCGCCTGGAGGCTGGAGGCGGCGTAGATGACACCGAAGAGATGCTCGCAGGTGTGCTGGCCGGCGTCCGACGCCTCGGTCACACAGACCAGGTCCGGGACGTGTCCGGCGAATGGGATCCCCCGCCGGCGCGCCTCATCCGCGATCGCGAGGTAGGCGGGTCTGGGCAGCAGGGAGTAGACCTTCACGAAGTCGGCGCCCTCCCGCACAGCCGTGCGCACGGCATCGCGACCGCTGGCCTCGTCGGTGACCTCGATGACCGCCCGGGGAACCCAGCCCAGAAGGAGCCCGGCCCGTCCACCAGCCTGCTGGCGATGATCATGCGGGGGCCGAGCATCTCACCGCTGGCGATCCGCGCACGCCAGTCGTGATGATGAGGGAGACCCAGCATCTCCCGGATGCCCGTCACCCCGTTCGCGATGTACAGCGGGAGGATCTCCGGACCGGTGTGCACGTGCATATCCCACGACCCGGGGATCAGGAACTTCCCGGTGCAGTCGACGACGGTCGAGCCGGCATCGAATGGCAGCTCCCCGGTCCTCGTGATGTCGATGCGCGATCCCCGCGCACGACGACACTCATGTCGGGCTGGGGCGGCGCGCCGGTCGCGTCGACGACGGTGACATGCGCGAAGACGGTGTCGGTCATGGCGGCTCGTCGGCCAATCGCCGGGCGGTCGTGAGGAACGCGGTGTGGGCGACCATGCGGTGATCGGGACGCACCGCGAGCCCATCGACATGCCAATCCCGCACCAGCGTCTCGGTCGTGCGGGCCAGCCCCCACCGCGAATCGACGGCCAGCGCCTCACGCAGGCGCATGACCTGCGGCACCGCCGGCGTGTACGCGACCAGGATCCCGCCTGGGCGCAGCGCCTCGGTCGCGGCCTTCAACACCGTCCACGGCTCGGCCAGGTCCAGCACCACACGGTCGCACCGCTGCGACCCGAGCTGTTCGGCGACGTCGCCGATCCGCAGCTCCCAGTTCGCCGGAGGGCCACCGAACCGCAGGGCCACGTTGCGCTCGGCCACCGCCGCGTGGTCAGGCCGCAGCTCGAAGCTGACCACCCGCCCCTGAATGCCCACGGCGCGCAGCAGCGCGCACGTCAGCGCCCCGCTGCCGGCGCCCGCCTCGACCACCGTCACACCCGGCGCGACATCGCCGAGCATCACGATCATCGCCTGATCCTTCGGGTAGACGACCTGCGCGCCCCGCGGCGCCTTCAGCGTCCAATCCGCCGCGGTCGGCCGCACCGCGAGGAGCAGCGCGCCCTTCGCGCTGCGCACCCATGACCCCTCCGGCCTGCCCAGCAGATCGTCATGCGCCACCGCGCCGCCGTGGAAATGGAACTCCCCACCCCGCCGCAATGTCACGAGGTACCGCCGCTGCTTGCGGTCCAACAGCAGCACCCGCTCGCCGTCCCCCAAGGGATCAGGATGCCCAGGATGCGGCAACGCGCTCACCCCCTCGTCACCGGCGCACACGCTCAGCGTCTCTCAGATGAACCTTCATCGCTGGCGGCAGGCTACCAGCGCCCGCATTCCCCACCGCCAACAGACGGCCACACTGCAGTTTTCCGTCGGACCGATGAGAAAGCTGCAGTCAAACCGCCGTCTCACCGAGTTGACCTGCGGGTTTCCGTCAGATCCGACGGAAAACCCGCAACTGACCCAGCGAGCGCACGGAGCGTGGCCCCAAGGGCACGGCCCTCTGCCTGCCCACGTCTGCTGGCTCACGGACCGGTTAAGGTGTGCACCGAGCAACGAACAGGAGATGTCGGATGAAAGAGATCGACCCTGACGCGATCATCGAAGAGCGCCAGGTCAGGGGCGGAGCGTGGGTTCGACACTTCCCCGTCCCCGCGTGGCAGCGCGCGTACGAGGCGGGAGGCTGACGGAGAGCGCGAAGACCCCCGGATGGGATCGGCCAATCCCTGGCATGACTGGCGATCAGCGCTGCGTGCCTACTGGCTGGGCTTCTACGCCGCTCAGGGCGGAGACGCTGACGTCCTGCCCAAGGATGTCCGCAGCCTCCCGTCACTCGCGCGGTACCTTCACGAGCAGGCCGCCTGGGTCACGGCGGACGCCGAGGCGGGCGAGGACGCCATAGCCGCGGTCGCCGGGTGCATCAGGGGCGAGGTCTTCGACGAGTGCGCGCAGATGATCGATCAGCTCACACACCGGCGGGCGTACCTCGACGACGACGGCTGGGAAGAGATCGAGGACGATTCCGGCTTCGGGAATGACTTCAGCATCTGCTTCATCGCCGGCCGCGATGGGGCGCGCGTCCGCGCCTGCCTCCCCGGAGAACGCGGCTTCAACCGTGAGCGCCCGGTAGACACCTGGTGGGAGGCTCACACGACGCTTGGGGAGCTGCTCGCGTTCTTCGCCTACGGCAACTACGAGACGGCCAGCGAGGAGAACGGCGAAGCACCGTAGAGCGCGCCCGTACCTCAAAGCGTGTTTGAGAGCTGTCGTAAGGGGTTGCGCCTCGTCGGGTTCCGCTCTTCCGTCAAGGGTGGGTGGG
>JBOGEA010000056.1:0-21122 GCA_050743205.1 Egibacteraceae bacterium
GGCGCTCGCCGGCGAGCGCGAGGCGCTGCTCCAGCAGGCCATGCAGGAGCTGTCCCCCCTCTGCCAGCGCCTCCTGCGCGCGCTCATGGCCGCGGAGCCCGCCAGCTGTCAGCAGATCTCGCGGGAGCTCGGCCTTCCCGTCGGGAGCATCGGCCCCGCCCGCGCGCGGTGCCTCGACTGCCTCCGCCGCCAGGCCGAGCGCCTCGGCCTCGACGTGGCCGACGCCGAGATCGCGGCCCCACCCGCGTGGAGCCTCAATCCTTCACCGCACCTGCTCTGACCTCCGCGGCGCATGGGTGGCATGCAGCGGATGGATACAAGCCCCATGGAGGGTGCGGACTAGACTGCGGGCCGCACCAGCCCGCCTCGGCAGGCGGATGGTCAGGGGGACACCGATATGCGCGAGAGCTGGCCGGTCCGGTATTGCCGTTGCGGGACACGCCTTGCCCGCGACAACCCCGACACGCGCTGCGCGCCATGCCAGCGCAAGGACCGCGACCGCGAGCTGCGCCCCCCAGTGGTCCCCGCCGAGTTCTGGGACACCGACCAGATGCGCGACGCCCTCGCCAACCGGCACATGGGCGGCGTCGTCGAGGCTTACCGTCATCATCCCTTCCACGGGCTCCCGCTGTCGCAGGAGCTGGTCGGCGGATGGCTTGGGATCACCCAGGGGCAGCTGAGCCGGATCGAGCATGGCCCACCGATCCGCGACCTCGACAAGCTCACCCGCTGGGCGCAGATCCTGCGGGTCCCGGGACGCTGCCTGTGGTTCGACCTGCCCGGACAGCGACGGGACGCGGCGCAGCCGGCTCCCGCGCCGGACGTGGGGCCCCCCGACCAGCTCAGCGACCGCGAGACCGTCCCGGATGGGGATGCCATGATGGTGTGGCTGGTCACCACGATCGAGGGGAAGACCGCGTTGGTCCCACTGCGTCTGTCCCGCCGCACGGTCCTCGCCGCCGGCGGCGCCAGCCTGGCGGCGGCGCTGGCCGGGCTCCTCGACCCCGACGAACTCGCGCGCGTCAAAGCGGCGGTTATTCAGCCAAACCGGGCGGACATGGCCACGGTCGGCCACCTCGAGGCGCTGCTGGGACACTACCGCCGCTTGGAGGACGCCTTCGGACCGCGCCGCCTGCTGGGCCCGGTGAAGACCTCGCTGGATCTCGTCGACCACCTCCGCCGGGACGCGCAGCCACCAGTGCGCCAGGCGCTGCTGTCGCTCGCCGGCCAGTACCAGCAGCTGGCGGGCTGGCTGTGGACCGACAGCGGCGACCACGCGATGGGCGAGCGCGCCTACGACAACGCCCTCGCCCGGGCCGCGGAACACGGAGACCAACCGCTCGCCGGCTACGTGCTGGCGTGCAGAAGTTTGCAGCATTCGCTGGAAGGACGAGCCGACACCGCGGTCGCACTCGCCCAAACAGCACAACAAGGCGAGCGGCGGCTGACCCCGGCGGTTCACGCCTATGCCGCGATGCTCGAGGCGCAAGGGTGGGCGGTCAAAGGCGAGCCGGCCGCGTGCGAGCGCAAGCTGGATGAGGCCGGTGGGCTGCTGGCCGCAAGCGTAGAGCAGGGCCGGGCCGAGGAGCCGCCCTGGATCTACTGGTTCGGGGTGGAGACGCTCGCGGCCCGTCGAGGCGTCTGTTTGACGGATCTGGGCCGGGCCGCTGAGGCGATCGAGGTCTTCGCTGACGCGCTCCCCGCCCTGCCGGACAAGCTGGTCCGCGACCGGGCCTATCACTTGATCTGGTTGGCGCGGGCGTACGGGGCTGACGACGACCCCGAGCAGGCGGGAGCGGTGGCGCTCCAGGCCGCGCGGATCGCTGTGGACACCGGCTCCGACCGGATCCTTGAGCAGCTCGGTGGCCTGTACGGCGAGCTGGCCGTGTCAGCCAAGGACGTCCACGCGGTGCGGGAGCTCGGTGACCTGCTGCGGTCAGGTGGAGTGGTGGGAAACGAGTAAGGCTCTTTCTCCGAGGGTTCACCGCCCCGAAAATCCAGATTCAGCGCAGGTCTGTACGCTGAGGGCCTGCGGAGGCGCAGCGGGACGAGGAGCGACAGGGGTATGCCACGAAGGGCGCTGCCGGTGTTCGGTCAGGCGCACATGGGGCGGTATGCGACGTGCACGTGGAAGTGCGGGTCGGCGTGTTTCCGGCCGGCGGCCAATGGCGGCGGGAACGAGCCGTTCGAGGCCGTCGTCGCCCGGGTGATCAGCCGCCGCACCCTGCTGAAGGGGGGGCTGGCGGCAGCGGTCGTGCTGGGCACTGGCTGCGCGACCGGACCGGCCGGCTCACCGAGGGCGGTCGGGGGAGATGGGTCGCTGGGGTTCACCCCGATCGAGCCGGGCATGCTCGACGACGTCGTCGTGCCCGACGGCTACGCGTGGGAGGCGCTGATCCGCTGGGGCGAGCCGATCCTGCGGAGCGCGCCCGACTTCGACTTCAACGCGCAGACGCCGCAGGCGCAGGCCGGCCAGTTCGGCTACAACTGCGACTACGTCGCGTTCCTCCCCACCACCGGCGATGAGGGTGTGCTCTGGGTGAACCACGAGTACACCAACTCCGCGATCATGCTCCCGGGCTGGAGCCCGCAAGCGCCGGCGCGCGAGCACGTCGACATCGAGTTGGCGGCGATCGGCGGGTCTGTTGTGGCGGTGCGGCGCGGGGAGCGCGGTCGCTGGCACTGCCTGCCGGGACACCGGCTCAACCGCCGGATCACGGTCGAGACATCGATGGAGATCACGGGGCCGGCGGCTGGGGCCGCGCTGCTGCGCACGTCCGAGGATCCCACGGGCACGAGGGTGCGGGGCACCCTGAACAACTGCGCGGGCGGCATGACCCCATGGGGAACCGTCCTGACCTGCGAGGAGAACATCGACAGCTTCTTCGGCAACGTCGAGGCCGTCGCCGACTCAGCGGTCCGCGCCCTCCACGACCGCTTCGGATTCGACGGGGGACCCTCCCAGCGCAGGTGGGAGCTGCACCATCCCCGTTTCGACCTGGTCAGTGAGCCGAACGAGCCGTTCCGGTTCGGCTGGGTCGTCGAGATCGACCCCACCGACCCGTCGTTCACCCCGCGCAAGCGCACGGCGCTCGGGCGGTTCAAGCACGAGGGCGCGACCCCGAAGATCGCGCGCGACGGCCGGGTCGCGTTCTACCTGGGTGACGACGAGCGGTTCGAGTACGTCTACAAGTTCGTGACCGCCGGCGCGTTCCGTGAGGGCGACCGCGAGGCCAACCTGTCGCTGCTCGACGAGGGCACGCTGTACGTCGCCCGGTTCGACGCTGGCGGCGAGGGCCAGGGGACCGGCGTGTGGCTGCCGCTGGTCCACGGCGAGGGCGGTCTGACGGCCGGCGAGGGGTTCCCCAGCCAAGCCGAGGTGCTGATCAACGCCCGCGGCGCCGCCGACGTGCTCGGCGCCACCCCGATGGACCGGCCTGAGGACATCGAGACGCACCCGGTCAACGGCAAGGTCTACGCGGTGTTCACGAAGAACGAGGATCGCGGCGCTGACGGGAGCCCAGGCCCCGACGCGGCCAACCCGCGGCGGGAGAACACGGGCGGGCACATCATCGAGATCACCGAGGACGGCGACGACGCGGCGGCCACCGGCTTCACGTGGGAGATCTTCCTGCTCTGCGGGGACCCCGACGACCCGTCGACGTTCTTCGCCGGGTTTCCGAAGGACCAGGTCTCGCCCATCGCCACGCCCGACAACCTCACGTTCGACGCGCAGGGCAACCTGTGGATCGCGACGGACGGGCAGCCGGAGGCGATCGGCTTCAACGACGGCTACTACGCCGTGCCGGTCGAGGGTGACGACCGCGGCCACGTGCGGATGTTCGCCAGCGTCCCCCGCGGCGCTGAGGCCGCCGGCCCCGCGTTCTCACCGGACGGCGCCACCCTGTTCGCGTCGATCCAGCACCCCGGTGAGGACGGCAGCCTGGCCCGGCCGCTCAGCGACTGGCCGGACCGCGCCCAACCGCCCCGGCCCTCCGTGATCGCGATCTGGAAAGAGCAGGGCGACGCCCGCATCGGCTCGTAAGCGGGGGGAAGCCCGGCTACTCTTTCGACATGAGGGCCATTCTGCTCGACGTTCCTGAGACGCTGCTGGCCGAGCGGCGCCAGCGAGGGGTCGACCGGTTCGACGAGGTGTGGGACGGCGTACTGCACATGGTTCCGCCGCCCAGGGCTGCCCATCAGGAGATCTCGGCGGAGCTGTTCGTCGTGCTGCGGCCGATCGCGCAGGCCCTCGGGCTGCGTTCGTTCTTCGTGACAGGCCTGTTCCGCACGGCGGACGACTACCGCGTGCCCGACCAGCTGTACTGCCGCCCCGAGTCGTTGTCCGACCGGGGCGCTGAGTGCGCGGAGCTGGTTGTGGAGATCCGATCACCGGGTGACGAGTCCTACGGCAAGCTCGATTGGTACGCGGCTCGCGGGGTGCGCGAGGTGCTCGTGGCGCACCCCAAGGGCCGGCGAGTCGAGCTGCTGCGGTCGGTCGGTGGGCGGCTGCTGCCGGTGACCGCTGGCGCAGCCCCCGCGCGGTCCGCTCCGACGTGCTGGGAGTGCGCCTGCGGACCGTCGGCGGGCTGCTGGAGCTGACATGGGACGGCGGCTCGGCCGAGATCTGACGCGTCGGACCGCGCGGGGGCTGCGCCAGCAACTCGACCGCGACCGCACTTGCGCCCCGCCCTCCACGATCGCGATCTGGAAAGAGCAGGGCGACGCCCGCATCGGATCGTAAGTGGTCCCTGACGGAAATACGTTGCGCATCGAGGGCGGCCCTGCGCCCTGCTCGCAAGGCGCGCCGATCCTGAAAGCATCCCATAGCCGGAGGTCCACACCTATGTGAGCGAGGCGCAACGCCGCGAGCGGGGATGCCCGTGCGATGGATGCGCCAACGGATTTACGGAAGGGGCCACTGAGCCAGCGAGGCATTGGTCCCCTCGGCCGGCCGCCCGGGGAGGGCGACACTGCGCCTGCCGTCCAACCGCGCGGGCAGGAGTCTGGAGGGCTGGGAGGCCACCGCATGCTGCGCAGGCGTGCACGGCTGAGGCGGCTGTGGTTTCAGGGCGTGCGGAGCACCACCTCGGTGTCGAGCCTGCGCAGATCGGACGTGTCGGAGGTCACCACCACCCGGGCGCCGCGCGACCGAGCACAGATCACGACCGCGGCGTCGACCACATCGCTGGTCCCCGCCTTCCCGCACAGCACGCCGGCGGCCTGCCACGACTTCCTCGTGAGCAGGTCGACCTCCACGAACGCACGTGTCGAGAAAGCGGACCAGCAGCACCTGACGAGCACCGCCCCGCCAGGCCCGCGCGAGGACCGCTGCGGGTGTCACGAGCACGCTCTTCGTTCGCTGCGCCTCAACGATCAGCCCGCGCATGGTGGCCGAGCCGCGCTCGACCGCGACCAGGGCGCCGGTGTCGAGGACAATCGTCGGCGGGTCACTCGCCACGTGCGAGACGCACCGTCTCACGCGCCCATTCACGGGCCGTCTCGGTCATCGGCTCACCGGACGGCTTCCATGTCCGTCAGCAGCAGATCGACGCTCTCGTCCCGGAACCGTTCCACGAGGACCTCGGCGACATAGCCGGACACGGTCTCTGCCGCGCCAGCCTCGACGGTGGCCCGCACCCGGTCGACCACCTGCTTCGGCAACGTCACCGTGATCCGCTCTGTACCTCGCATATCCATGAGCATACCCGCCCGTGCTACGGGCTTGTAGCCATTGGCGGCCCAACCGTCCGCACACCCCGTCGCGCCGTGCCGCCACGCTGTGGACTACGCATAGGTGCGCACGAGCGCCAGGACGGCGTCGCCGTCGGGGCCGGTGGCGACGAGGGTCGTCTCGGACGCATCAAGGCGGCGACCCGCCACCAGACAGAATTCAACGGCGGGCCCCCAGACCGTGGTGAGGGCCTCCGACTCCTCGCCGAAGCGCCAGACCTTCCCGTCGGGGGCCGTGAGGCGCTGCCACAGGACCGGCCAACGCCTGACCGGAACGCGCGAAGGCGTAGGGCAGGGTGCGCCAGGCCAGGCGGGCCACGTGCCACAACCGGTCCGTGGGCGCCAGCGCCACGCCCACGGCGGCAGCGACATCGCCAGCGTGGATCCAGGTCTCGGACAGGCGTGTGGTCGCCAAGGTGCGAGCCGCCAGATCGCCTGCCACCCACGGCAGGCGCTGGCGGGGGTCGCAGGCGCTCAGCGCCGCCCGCTGCGCTGAGGCGGCTGCCCGCCATCGGGCATGAACCGCCGGCCCCGACTCGCCTCGCTCCCGCGCCACCATAACCGCCGCAACGTCATCCACGGTGCCGATGGCCCCGGCGCCTGCGGGATATGCGAAACGGCCCTCCCAGCTCGCCACCACCAACTCGTCGGTCTGCGCGAGGTGCAGGACCACATCCGCGACCGTCCAGCCTGGGCAGCGGGACGGCTTCGCCCAGCCTTCGCTGTCAAGACCCGCCAGCACCGCCTCCAGCTCGTCCTGCTGATCCCCAAGCGCCGCCATGATCCCCTCCACGTCACCTCCCTTGACTTGAGACTTGAGACGAGACGCCTCGAGCGAAAAGTTGCGGCTCTTGTCACGTTTCCGTGAGCGGCTGATCGCCACACGCTTGGCAGCAGCCGCTTCCTGCCGATGCGTCTGTGCACGCGGGCTGTCACACAATCAGGAGCAAGGTCTGCACGCGCCCGGTGGGACGCTGGCAGACCCCGCAGACCCGGCCGCGGCTCGCGCGGACCCCGCAGACCCGACCGCGTGTCGCGCGGACCCGGTGGCCGCGCCTCGGCGGGACCACCGGCGACATCCGCAGCCGCTGCCGGCCGGCCTGGTGGTCATTGGCGGTCCGGCGGGTGCAGCCGCCAGCGTCCGTCCGGCTCCCGAGCCAGCCGCCACCGCCGCTCATGCACATTCCCATGACACACAGAGCACAGCAAGGTCAAATTAGTTAAATCGGTCGGGCCGCCATTCGCCCGTTTAGGGCGGGCGGGTGGGGGAGGTTGGCGTGGTCGATGGGCCTCGCACCAGGCGGCCGGCGCTCTGCACCCGACGCACCCGCCGTCTCGCACGACCAGGGCGCGCCGCTGCGCGGGGGTGACGGTGCGGGTGGCGCGGCCGGCGTCCAAAATCTGGGACGGGCCGTTGACGATCACCCGGGAGACCGCGGCGTCGCAGGCCAGCCGTCTGGCGGTCTCGCCGCTGATCGCGCCCAGCCGGTCCAATCTGGCCGCAGCCGCGCCTGGCTGGCCCAGCAGGGTGGGCAGGTCGACGATCACGGTCATGTGGGGGCGGACGCCGCCGGCGTCGGGCAGGTCGCCGTGGTTGAGGCTGCGTCGGGCCAGCTCGACCAGCGCGTCAGCGCGCCGCTGCTCGGCGGTGCGCGCGTCGTCCTCGCCGTGGGGGGCGGCCAGCGGCGCGAGCGCGGTCAGGACGGTCTCAGCGCCGACCTTGTCGAGCTTGGCCTCCAGCAGCGCACCGTCATCACCCGTCCGGGTCACGTTGAGCCGGCGGGTGGCCCACGCCCGCTCCTGCCGCGCTTCCAGGATTTCGGGCGCCACGCGGTGGGCGTAGTCGCTGAGCGCGGCGCGCAGCTGCTCGGCGTCGGTGTGGGCGCCCTGCTCGGCGACCAACCGGTCCAACCCTTCGACCGCCTCGGAGGGCAGGTCCCGGACGGCTTTGGCCGCCACCCTGGCATGGGCAGGGGTGATCGTGCCGTCGGCCAGCGCCCACGCGGTCTCCGGCAGCCGCGCCAGCCGGCGCGCGGTCTCGGCCCGCCCCGCGGCCTCGCCGATGCTGGTCCGGCAGCGGGCGGCCAGCCATTGTTTCTCCGAGCGGCAGCCGTCGGCTTTCCATGCTTGGGTGCGGTCGTGGGCGGCGATGGCGAGGGTGCACAGTCCGTCGAGCCGGTCGCGGTGGCGTGACAGGTCGACCACGCAGCGGCTGAGCGTGTCGCCGTCGAGGGTGTCCCAGGCGACGGCGGCGAGGGTGTCGGGCGGCGGCGTCAGCGCATCGACGGCGCCCCGCGCCGTCTGGACCTCTCCCAACAGCACTGTATCGTACATGTGTTTGATTATGGCATGGAGAAGGCTGCTGCGCAAGGGCATTCGCAAGTTAATGGGCGATGGTGTGGAGCTGTCTGGTCCGCCCGTGCTCCGGTATGCACGGGTTGTGTGTGCCGCTTGGTGGCGCTGTGTTCGCGCTGGTCTCTAGGACGTGGGCTGGCCGCGTGCGCGTCCCGAGTCCGTTGGCCTGTGCGCGGCCATGCTCGGCGGTGGAGGTCTGGACCGCGAGCGTGATGCTGCTTGCGCCGGACAGCCCCTACCGCCCACGGATATGTGAGAAGACCCGTTATTCTGCTCCAGGCCCTAACCTCGCGGCGGCGGTTATCAAGGACCGGCCATGGCTCACCACAACGATCTTGGGTCGGCTCACCGGGCGGCGAGCTGCTCCGCCGCTGCTGCCCGGTGCACCATCTCCCACACGATCCGCTCGTTGAAGGAGCCATTCCGATCAAAATCCCGCTCCAGCATCTCCACCAAGTCGCTGAGCAGGTAGTCCCGGTAAGGACGCTTGGGATCGTCGTCGTCCTGCACTTCAGTTGCTGTCATGGAAGTACTCATGAGATTCGCCCTAAAGGTCCGGTGAGCCGTAGCAAAGCACCCACGGCTACAGGTCGTGGGACTGAGGGTGAGGCGGCGGTCATCGACCCGCCCCACCGGGTGGGGCTAGCGGTCGGCGTCGTCGAGGCCGATGGTCTGGAGGGACTCGGCAAGCTCGATGAACTCGGCGAGGGCGGCCTGCAGGTCCTCGACGATCTCGGCGGCGATGACGCCGGGTGGGGGGAGGTTGTCGGTGTCCTCCAGGCTGTCGTCGCGCAGCCAGAAGATGTCGAGGCTGACCTTGTCGCGTGCGACCAGCTCGTCGTAGGTGAACCGGCGGAAGCGGTCGGTCTCGGCGCGCTCGTGCCGGGCGTCGGGCCGGTAGCAGGCGACGAAGTCGTCGAGGTCGGCGCGGGCCAGCGGCTTGGTCTTCAGCGTGAAGTGCTGGTTCGTCCGCAGGTCGTAGATCCACAGCGCCTTCGTCCGCGCGGTGTCCGAGCCTGGCTTGCGGTCGAAGAACAGCACATTCGCCTTCACGCCCTGGGCGTAGAAGATGCCGGTCGGCAGCCGCAGCAGCGTATGGACGTCGCACTCGTGCAGCAGCCGTCGGCGGACCGTCTCACCCGCGCCGCCCTCGAACAGCACGTTGTCGGGGACGACGATCGTGGCGCGCCCGTTGGTCCGCAGCAGCGTTTTGACGTGCTGGAGGAAGTTGAGCTGCTTGTTCGATGTCGATGCCCAGAAGTCGTCGCGCACGACCGTCAGGCTCTGCCGCTCGGCGCGGCCCTCGCCGTTCAAGACGGTGACCGAGGACTTCTTCCCGAACGGCGGGTTGGTCAGCACCATGTCGAACCGCTCGCCGGGGTCGGCGCGCAGCGCGTCATCGACGTGGACGGGCGAGTCCGAGTCGGGGCTCTCGATGCCGTGCAGCAAGAGGTTCATCGCGCACAGCCGCGCGGTGTTGTCGACGATCTCCCAGCCGGTGAACAGCCCGGACCGCAGATGCCTGCGCTGCACGGGATCCAAGTGTGGGTTGTGGCGGATGATGTAGTCGTGTGCGGCGAGGAAGAACCCGCCGGTCCCGCACGCCGGGTCGCAGATCGTCATGTGCGGCGCCGGCCGCATCACATCGACGATCGCGGAGATCAGCGCCCGAGGCGTGAAGTACTGGCCCGCGCCGGACTTGGTGTCGGCGGCGTTGCGCTCCAACAGCCCTTCGTACGCGTCACCCTTCACGTCGGCGTCCAGGGCCATCCACTGCTCGCCGCCGATCAGGTCTTTGATCAGCCGCTCCAGCTTCGCCGGGTCCTGTATCCGGTTCTGCGCCTTGCGGAACACCACCCCGAGCATGTCCCCGTTGCGACCCAGTGTGTTGAGGATGTGGATGTAGTGCACCTCCAGCGCCGCACCCTTGCGCTCCAGCAGTGACGGCCAGTCCAGGCCCTCAGGCACAATCCGTGAAAAGCCGAGTTCCCGCTGCTCCTCCGCCATCTTCAAAAACAGCAGGTACGTGAGCTGCTCAAGATATTCGCCATAGGACAGCCCGTCATCCCGCAGAATGTTGCAGTAATTCCACAGCTTGCCAACGAGGGCTTGGGCATCGCTCACGTGGTGGCCTTCTTTCCGCGGCTCGGCCCGGCGCTGGCCCGCTCTGCCTTAATGCGCTCAAGCAGGACGGAAGCCGGCTCGTCATCGGGATCCTGCGCCACCAGCCGGCCGGAGAAGGCGGCGGCAAGGATCGAACGACGCAAGGCTTCAGTGTGCCGGTGATGGCTGGTAAGACTCGATTGAAGTCTGTCGAGTCCTTCTGTGATCTGATCCAGGTTGGCCATCACGGCTCGCTGCTCAGTAGGGCCCGGCGCCGGCACGGGAAACTGTTTGAGCACGCTGAGGCTGATTGATGCGAGGTTCGTCGTCTGCCTCCCGTGCTGCTCGAACCATCGCTGCCCCCAGGTGTTGGCGTGCGTCGAGACGAAGTAGGGGTCGAATCGATCTGTTAAGAGCCGCGCCCGGAATACATGATTCTGATGGATGCAGTCGGCGATCTGGTCCTCCCACACCCACCCCCTGCCGAGCTTGTCCCGGTCACCGCCCTCGTTGAAGAGCACATCGCCGCGCTCCAGCCGCAATGCTTTGGCCTTGTCTGGAGAGACGCGGATCGTCGTCACCGCAGTCAGGTCGAGGCGCCCGCGCTGCACATTCGCCACTCGCAAGTACGGCACCATCACAAAGGTCGCATCCCCCTGCCGCTTGGCGTCCTTCGTGACACCGCCCTTCAGCTCTGCGATCTCACCCAGCGTCGTCCACGCCCAGTCGCGGCTAGCGAAAAGCCGCTCGACTGCAGCACGCCGCAACCGATCGACGTTCCGCTGCGCTTGATTGAGGGATGCTCCGGCTGAGTCCAGCCAGGAGAAGCGCTCTTCGATAGCGGCGACGATGCGTTGTTGTTCTCCGGAGGGGGCAAGGGGCACGACGAGTCGGCGGAGGTCTTGTTGGGGAAGGTGGCCAATCGTGCTGCCTGTTGTGAAGCCTGCGAACCGGCCGGTGTCTGCCGACCACCTGAGCCAGTACTCGAGGTACTTCACGTGGATGCCGGAGGTGGGACGCACCCTGTGAAGCGCCTTCTGGAAATGCATGTCGGGCATTTGGGCCGACCAGGTCGCGCACCGTCCCACCTCGCCGCCCTCACAGACGAGCAGGTCGCCGGCTCGGAGATCGAACTTGGCGGACTCCTCCTCGGTGAAGTCCATGTCGACGACGTCGTCGAGATCGAAGCGGTGCCACTGAACGTTCTTGTTCCGCAGGTACGGCCGGGACCGCACGCCGGCCTTTGACTTCTTCGACAGCATCTTGCCGAGCTGCGTCGACGCGATCTCGCCGAGCGTGGCCCACGCCCAGCCCGGTGGGAGGTCGGTCATGCGGCGACCGCCCTGGTCAGCTCGTCGAGCAGGCTGTCCAGGCCGTCGCCGAACAGCTCCCTGGCCTTGTGGAGGCCGCCGCGTTGGCTGAAGGGTGGGTCGAGGAATTCGTGGGGTTCGATGGAGAGGCTGGCGGCGAGGTGGTCGCGGATCAGGCGCAGCCACTCGAGCTGGTCGGGCGTGAACACTCGGCCGGCTTGGTGCTGCTCGACCAGCCAGGCCTCGAAGCGCTCGGCGACGCGCTCGGGGTACGGGGTCAGCTCGGCGTCCAGGCCGAGGGTGTAGCGGACGAGGGAGACGATGTTGGTCAGGATCGTGCCGGGGGAGCCGCGGACCTTGGAGGCGTCGAGAGTCTCGTAGGCCTCCCAGAGCCGGTCGGGGGTCCAGCGGTGAGGGGGGCGGCCGATGGCGGCGGCCAGCTCGGCGATGTCGGCGTAGGTCAGGCGCTTGGCATAGGGCTTGCTGTAGAGGACCTGCAAAGCGGTGATCTCGTCGCGGTGATCGGCCAGAAACCTCCGGAACGACTCGACGGTGTTGGCGGCGCGGGCTTTGGCGTCGACGGCGAACTCGGCGCGGGTGACCGAGTCGATGCTGAGCTCGTCGATGACCTGGTCGAAGCTGCGCTGGACGTCGATCAGCTCCTGCCGCAGCTCGGGGTTGGCGGCCAGCGGCAGGACCGCCTGCTCGAACAGCCGCCGCCGGGCCGCGTCGGCCTCGGCAGGCTCGACAGCACCCGTGGCCGCCCGCGCCTCGGCGAGCTGACGGTCGGGGTCGATGGCCTCGACCAGCCCGCTGGTCAGCTGGGCCAGCGTCATCCCGGCGACGTCCTCCAGGCGCTGGCGCTCGGCCGGGCCGATGCGCCGGTTGATGCGGGCCAGCCGTGAGGCCAGGGAGGAGACGAGGTCCTCGCTGACCTGGCCGAGCGAGACCTGGTGAAGCAGGTTGGCCAGCGGGATGCCGCGCTTGCGCTCCAGCGGGGTCGACTCGATCAGCCTCGTCTCCGTGACCCCGACGGCGTCGACGAGGACGAAGCGGTCCTTGTGCGCGGCGTCAGGGGTGACGGTGCGCAGGTCGTCGTCGCTGATCGTGCGCACCCCACGCCCTTTCATCTGCTCGAAGTAGGTGCGGGAGCGCACCATCCGCATGAACACCACCAGCTCGATCGGCTTGACGTCGGTGCCCGTGGCGATCATGTCGACCGTGACCGCGATACGCGGGTTGTAGCCGGTGCGGAAGGCGCTGAGCAAATCCTCGGGCTTGTGGCCGTCGGAGGCCTTGTAGGTGATCTTGGCGATCACGTCGTTGCCTTTGCCGAACTCCTCGCGCACGATCCGCACGATGTCCTCGGCGTGCGAGTCGTCCTTGGCGAAGATCAGCGTCTTGGGGATGTGCCTCAGCCGGCCGTGCCCGTCGCGCTGGCGATCGGGGAACATCGCCGGCAGATGGTCGCGCAGCGCCCGGACGACGGTGCGGATCTGGTCCTTCGACACGACCCGGCGGTCCAGCTCGGCGGCGGCGTAGCTGAGGTCGGCGTCGACCTGCTCCAGCCGCTCGGCGCGGGTCTCACGGTCGCGGAAGGTCGTCCAGTAGCCGGCCTCGATCGTAGAGCCGGCCTCGGTGATCGCCGTCGACAGCCGGAACACATCGAAGTCGACGTTCACCCGATCGGCCACCGCCTGCGGGAACCCGTACTCCATCACGAGGTTGCGCTGAAAGAACCCGAACGTCTGCTTCCCGGGCGTGGCGGTCAGCCCGATCAAGAACGCGTCGAAGTACTCCAGCACCTGGCGCCACACCCCGTAGATCGAGCGGTGGCACTCGTCGACGATGATCACGTCGAACGCCTCGATCGGCAGCGCCGGGCTGTAGCCCACCTCCACCGGCCGCTCGGGGGCTGCCTCGAACCCGCCCCGCTCCTCGGCCGCCTCGTCCAGCTCGGCGTCGCCGCGCAGCATCGAGTAGACCCGCTGGATCGTCCCGATGCACACGCTGGCCACCGGATCCAGGCGGTTCGAGGTGAGGTGCGCCACGTTGTACAGCTCGGTGAACTTCCGCCCGTCGCCGGGCACCTCGAAGCCCTGGAACTCCTTCAGAGTCTGGCGGCCCAGGTTCGCGCGGTCCACCAGGAACAGCACCCGCTGCGCCCGAGCGTGGCGGATCAGCCGCTCGGCGATGTTCGCGGCGCAGAAGGTCTTGCCCGACCCCGTCGCCATCTGGATCAGCGCCCGCTGACGGTTGTCCCTCAACGACCGCTCCAGGTTGCGGATCGCCTCCGCCTGCGCGGGCCGCAGCCAGCCCGGGTCCGCCTCCAGCTCGGGCATCCGCGCGATCCGCGCCCGCAGCGACCCCCGCCCGTACTGCACCTGCTCGGCGATCTGGTCCGCCAGCGTTGCCGGCCGGTGGAACCAGAACACCCGCCGCGCCGTCGGCTCGGGATCGAACCGGCAGGTGAACCAGGTCTCGTCACCGGTCGACTCGTACCCGAACGGCAGCATCCCGCCGACCTGGAACGCTGGCAAGGCGTCCGGAGCATGGGTCTGATACTTGGCTGTCTGCGGCTCCACCCCCGACAGCGTCGTGCCCTGCTTCTTCGCCTCGATCACCCCGACCGCCTGCCGGTCCACGAACAGCACATAATCCGCAGGCCCGGCCCCGGTCCCCAGCTCCCCCACCGCCACGCCCCTACCGGCGTACAGATTCACCCGCCGGTGATCCTGCACGACCCAGCCTGCGGCGATGAGCATCCCGTCGATCCGCTGGCGAGCCCGCTGCTCAGGGTGAAGGTAGCCAGCACCATCCATCGAATCCGACCGTAACAGGAAGTCCGCGCACCCACCGCTGCAACGGGGCATTGTGGTGATACCGCACGGTCCCCGCAGCCGACAGGCGAGGCCAGACAGTCAGGCGCCGACCAGCCTAAACGGTACCCCGAGACACCCAATTACACCGGTTTACGCTCATGTGACCAGTCAACACTGGCCGAGGGGCTCCGGTCCGCAACGCGACCGCTCCCGAATACGCAACGCACGGTGGCGGCACCACCCACGGGTGCATGCCAAGAGCCGGCAATGGCAGGGGCACTGGGCGCGCGATGCCAGATTGTTGTGTGGCGGCGGCGCGGGGCGGGGATAGTGCTGCGTGTGACCGGGCAGCGCGGAGGCTATGTGGGAGCTTCGGTGCCGCGCGGCAACGACGCCGCGCTGGTCACCGGCGCCGGGCGGTTCATCGACGACATCTACCTGCCGAGGCTGGCCTACGCCGTCGTGGTGCGCAGCCCGATCGCGCACGGACGGCTGGTCAGCTGCGACACGCGCCGGCTGCGGGACGGCCCGCTGGGAGCGGCGGTGCTCGACGTGATCACACCGCCGGACGCCGCCGGCTTGGCGCCGCTGCCGTGTGTCTCGCGGGCGCCCGGCCAGCGCCAGACCGGCTACCCGGTGCTGTCCGAGACGGTGCGCTACGTCGGGCAGCCGGTCGCGCTGGTCGTCGCGACCACGCGCGGCGCCGCTGAGGACGCCGCGGAACTCGTCCACCTCGACTTCGCGGAGCTGCCCGCGGTGACCGACGCGGCGGCGGCGCTGGCCGCTGACGCGCCGCTGCTCTACCCGGAATGGGGCACCAACGTCGCCTGCGACTTCGAGATCGGGGACCCGGGCGCCGAGTGCGCGGCGGCGATCGCGACCGCCGCGCACGTGATAGCGCTGGAGCTGCGAATCGGCCGGGTCGCGCCCGCCCCGATGGAGCCGCGCGGCGTGGTCGCCGGCTGGGACCCGGCCCTCGGCCAGCTCACGATGTGGACCTCCACGCAGGCCCCGCACCACGTTCGAGACCATCTGGCCCCCGTGCTCGGCCTGGGCTCCGGCCAAGTCCGCGTGATCGCGCCCGGCGTCGGCGGCGGCTTCGGCGCGAAAGAGCACCTCTACCCTGACGAGGCGCTGGTCTGCCTGGCCGCGCTGCGGCTGGGCCGCCCGGTGAAGTGGATCGAGACCCGCGGCGAGCACTTCACCGCGACCATGCACGCCCGGGACGCGACCCACCATGCCCGGCTCGCGCTCGACGCCGACGGCGGGTTCGTCGCGCTGCACACCGATGTGGTCGGCAACCTCGGCGCGCACATGTCGAACGTGGGGGCCAGCCCGCTGGCGGTCAGCGGGCTCATGCTGCCCGGCCCCTACCGCTTCGAGCGGGCCGGCGCGAGGGTGCGCGGCGTCGTCACGAACACCACGCCGACCGGGTCGTACCGCGGGTTCGGGCAGCCGGAGGCGACGTGGGTGCGGGAGCGGCTCATCGACGAGGCTGCCCGCCGGCTCGGCGTCGACCCGGTCAAGCTGCGCCACCGCAACATGATCCCCCCCGGCGAGCTGCCCTACACCACCCGTACATGGCAGCGGTACGACTCCGGCGACTACCCGGCTGCTCTCGAGCGGGTCGCAGAGTTGGCCGCTGCCCGGCCTCGGGGACGGCATGACGGGCGGCGTCGCGGCGTCGGGTTCGCCTGCCATGTAGAGATGACCGGGATGGGCCCGTCCGAGGGACTGCGGGCGGCCGGCATCCACGCCGGCGGCTATGAGAGCGCGGTCGTGCGCATGGAGCCGGACGCCACCGTGACCCTCAGCGCCGGGGTCTGCGACATGGGGCAGGGCATCGCAACCACGCTGGCTCAGCTGGCCGCCGATCGCCTCGGCGTGCCCATCGCCGACGTGCGGGTCACCCTCGGTGACACCGCCACCGCGCCCTACTCCCCGATCGGCTCGATCGCCAGCCGGTCAGTCACGGTTGGCGGCGCGGCGGTGGCGCAGTCCGCCCAGCGGCTGCGCGAGCGGCTGCTCGCCATCGCCGCGCACCAGTTGGAGGCCGACGTCGCCGACCTGGAGCTGGTCGACGGCGCGATCCGGGCCCGGGACGACCCGAGCGCGCGCCTGACCCTGCGCGAGCTGGCCGAGTCAGCGTGGCTCGGCTGGGATCTGCCTGAGGGCATGGCGCCGGGGCTGGAGGAGCGCGGCGCGCACGACCCGCCCGCGTACACCTACGCGTACGCGGCGCACGCGGCGGCCGTGGCCGTGGACCCGGAGACCGGCTCGGTCGAGGTCGAGGGCTACTGGCTGGTCAACGACTCCGGGGTGGCGGTCAACCCGATGATCGTGACCGGGCAGCTGCACGGCGGGGTCGTCCAGGGCATCGGCATGGCGCTGGCTGAGCATGTCGCGTACGACGCGGCCGGGCAGCCTCTGACCACGACCTTCGCGGACTGCCCGCTGCCGGGGGCCGCCGACGTCCCCGACCTGTGCGTCGAGCTGACGCAGACCCCCTCGCCCGTCACCCCCGGCGGCATGAAGGGCGTGGGCGAGGCCGGCGTCATCAGCGCGCCCGCCGCCATCGGCAACGCGGTCGCCGCCGCACTGCCCGAGATCGCCGACCAGCTCACCGCCACCCCACTGACGCCGGGCATGCTGTGGGCCCTGCTCCACCAGCGGCGCTCGGACCACTGAGAGCGTGTGTGAGAAATCCTGTTCCGCGTGCTGCGGGGCGTGCGTGGAGTGGACAGGTGCCCGCAGCTGGTGCAGGAAACCGTCAGATCTGACGGTTTCCTGCACCCCAAAGGGGGCCAGGCCCGTGTCACCCGCAGGAAACCGTCGAATGCGACGGTTTCCTGCACTGCTGACCCGCGTCGCCGTCCGAGCGGGCTGATGCTCGCCCTGCTCAACTGGTGTTCACCGGCTTCAGCCCTCACCCGAGTCCTCAAACACGTTCAGGTGACGAGTTGGTCGGCGAGGGCGCCGACGTCTCCCGCGCCGATCAGGACGATCACGTCGTCGGCTCCCGCCTCGGCGCGCAGGCGGGCGGCGAGCTCTGCCCGGTCCGCGGCCAGCCTGACCGTTGACGGCGCGGCGTCGACCACCTGCTGGCTGGACACGTGGGTCCAGCGCGCCGGGTCCTCGCGGGCCGGGTAGACCGGCTCGACCCACGCGGCGTCCGCGCCGGTCAGCGCCTCAGCGAACTCGGCCGCGAACGCCTGCGTGCGGGAGAACAGGTGCGGCTGGAAAACCGCCAGGATCCGCCCGGACGGGGCGATCTGCCGAGCCGCGCGCAGCACCGCCGCCACCTCGGTGGGATGATGCGCGTAGTCGTCGAACACCCGGGCGCCCGCGGCCGTCCTGCCCCGCGGCTCGAAACGGCGGACCAGGCCGGGGAAGGAGCGCAGCGCGGCGCGAATCTCCTCCGCCCCGCAGCCCATCCGCCGGGCGACGCGCACGGCCAGCGCCGCGTTGCGCAGCTGATGCTCGCCCGGTTGCGTGACCTCGTAGTCCTGCCCATCCAAACGGAACCAGGTGGGGGCATGATCGACCGGCTCCGGCTCCACCACCTCCAGATGCTCGACGTAGGGGCGCAGGTACGGGGCGGCCTGGGCGGAGGCCACCACGGCGCCAGCGCGGGAGGAGAACTCCCCGAGCACCGCCGCCACGTCGGCGACGCTCCGGTACCCGCCACCGTCACCGACGTGGTCCAAATCCACGTTGGTGACGACCGCGGTCTTCACGTGGTAGCGCAGCAGGCTCCTGTCCGACTCGTCGGCCTCGATGACCAACGCGCCGCCGGATCCGGCGACCGCGTGCGCCCCCGGGGGGCGCAGCAGCGCGCCGACGACGTAGCTCGGGTCCAGGCCGCACCCGCGCAGCACATGCGCCAGCAGCGCCGACGTGGTGGACTTGCCGTGCGCCCCCGCGACGGCGACGGTGTCGCGCAGCCGGGTGATTTCGGCCAGCAGGTCGGAGCGGTGCAGCTCAGAGACGCCCCGGCGCCTGGCCTCCTGGCGCTCGCAGTTCGCGGCTGGCACGGCGCTGGAGTAGACGACCTGGTCGGCCCCCGCCGGCACGTTGCCCGCGTGGTGGCCGACGGCCGCGGTGATCCCGGACCGCAGCAGCGACTCGGTGTAGATCGTGGCCTTGACGTCCGAGCCGGTGACCTCGGCGCCAAGGCCACGCGCGACGATGGCGAGCCCGGACATGCCGCAGCCGCCAACGCCGATGAAGTGCAGGCGCCGGCCCGCAAACGACCTCTCAATGACTGGCATGGCCGGTCAGGCTAGAGGAGATCCGGGCACGGCCCACATTCGTCCGGTCAGCGCCGGCCCTTATGGCGGGGCTTGGTCGCGGAACTCGCGGACGGCCTCGGTGAGCTCGGCGACGTCGAGGACGTCGGCCATCAGGCCGACCTGCTCTTCCCACACCTCAGCGGGGATCGCGGCGGCCAGCTCAGGCTCGAGGATGTGATAGACGGGAAGCCCCAACTGGGCTCCGGCCAGCGGACCCGCCCAACTGGGATCACCGACCACGACGGTCTCGGCGGCGATCCCCGCGCTCTCGGCGTCAGGCGCGCCCAGCAGGACCAACAGTCCGTCCCGGCCATGCTCGGCGGCCAGGCGCTCGATGGTCTGCTGGGTGGCGAGGTCCATGGCTCCAGCGGCCGTTCAGACGAAACACTCGGTCGCGACGTAGACGACCGTGCCGCCGGCCGCCTCCACACACGCGGCGATCGCCGGGCCGGCGACGCCGTCGCGCTCCCCGATCGCGATGACCTTCTTGCCGTCGAACATCTACTCCTCCTCTGTGCGCAGCTGCGCCAGCTGCTTGTCGAGCCATGCGTCGAGCTCCTCGACGCTCAGGTTGGGGTTGGAGATGCGCGCGACCTCCTCCCCGTCACGGAACAGCAGGAAGGTGGGCAGGCCCAACACCCTGCGCTCGATGCACACCCGCCGGGCTTTGGTCGCGTCGAGCTTCACGACCGCCAGCTCTGGGTGGTCACGCGCGATTCCCTCGACATGGGGCGCCAGCGCCAGGCACGGCTGGCATGCCGGCCCCCACACATCGACCAGCACGAGGCCCGAGCCGACCAGCTCCCCGAAGGTCTCCCGGCTCGCCTCAACGATGCTGCTCATGTCCACCTCCGTTGCGCTCCAACAGCACGCTCATACCGTCGGACAGCTGGCTCATACGGCCCAGGAACAGGCTGCCCTTGGCCAGCAGCAGCACCCTGCCGGCCGTCCCCGAGGTCAACCTGCGCAGGGCGTGGGGCACGTAGCACAGCGCCGACGCCAGATGGCCCTGCGTCGGCGCGTAGCCGGGCATCCCGCGCGCCGCCACGAACGCGCCGATCTCGTCCCGGCCGATCTCCCCGCGCCGGGCCGCCAACGCCGCAAGCGTCCGGTAGTTGCGCGCGGCGACGTCGCCTGAGCCCTGCGGCTCGGTGACCTCCGGGTCGTGCAGCTCGGTCGCGTAGTCGTCCACGTCGGTCATCGTCAGCCCGACCGCCTCCAACGGCCGCACGGCCAGATCGTGCAGGATCTGCGCCGCCGACCCGCCCGAGGCGACCCGGTGGCGGCCCACCGCGTCCAGCCTGACGACCGGTGAGACCCCGTCGTCGGCCTGGACCAGCAGCGCCGCCCCGCCGACCACGTCCTCCAGCACCGGCAGGCCATGGCGCAGGTGGCCCTCGAACTTCATTCCCAGCTTGGGGACCGACCCGCCCGCGACGACCGCGACCCGGCGGAACACCCCGGCCACCACCAGGCTCGCGGCGATCACCAGGGCAGGCATCGGCGCGGCGCAGAAGTCCTTCACGTCCGCGCCCGACGACTCGGCCAGCCCCGCAACCCCCGCGATGGCCTTGGCCATGTTCCCCCCACCGCGCTGGTACCGGTCGCCGACCGCCTCCTCGGCGCAGGAGATCGTGTACTCGACCGTCGTGGGATCCACGCCGTGGTCGTCCAGCAGCCGCAGCAGCGCGAGCGTGCCGGTCGCCTTGCACGCCAGGTTCTCCAACAGGATGCTGGCCGTGAGGGACTCGTCCTGCCCGTGCGCGCGACGCACCGCGCCGGCCAGCCGGTCAGCCCCCACGTACAGCGGCAGCGCCCCTTCTCCGGCGGTCGCGGGGTCCCCGGCCGCGGCGGCGACCCGGTCCAGGTCCAGCCGGCCGCCCAGGGGATGCGCGGCCAGCCGCTTGGCCGCCAGCTCCGCCACCTCCGGGTCGAGGCAGACCAGATCGAACTCGTCGACCGCGGCCAGCAGCCCGAGCAGCTCCTCCTCCCCCACCAGCTCGCCGAACGGCCCGACGCGGTCGGCGCCAGGGTGCCGCACGCCGACCCGCGGCCGCGGCCCCAGCTCGCGCGGGTGGCAGCCGCCGATGAACGCCTGGTACGGGCCGTAGGCCACGGCGTCGTCGAAGGAGCGCAGGCTGGCGAGGAACCGCGCGGTCAACTCCGGATCGCCGGGCAGCGTCCGGGACGGCTTGGAGCCGTGGCGGGCCATCCCGGGCGTGTGGGCCAGCACGACGCTGGCCGCGCTCACTACCGCGTCAGTGGTCCGCACGGAAAGTCCCATGGATTCGGCTGCATCCGCATCCCCACTCGACGCTTGCGTCACTCACGTAGCGCTGCATGCTGCACTCCTCGTCCGGTTATGCGGGCGCAGCTGCGCCCTCGGTCCAGGGAACGCATCCGTTGGACCGCCAGCGGGGCTTCGCCCCGGCCTGACGAGTCGTGGACGGGAGGGGCGGCAGCGCGCGGAGTTGACCGCGGTTGTGTGCTGGATCGCGGCGGTATAC
>JBOGEA010000057.1:0-21093 GCA_050743205.1 Egibacteraceae bacterium
TCAGCCCTGACGGTGCCAGGATCGCCTCCGCCAGCGCGGATCGGACAGTGCGGGTCTGGGATGCCGTCACCGGCCAGCAGTTGGGCCAGCCCCTGACCGGCCATGCTAATTGGGTGTATGGGGTGGCGTTCAGCCTTGACGGTGCCAGGATCGCCTCCACCAGCGACGATCGGACAGTGCGGATCTGGGAGGCGGCCACCGGCCAGCAGTTGGGCCAGCCCCTGACGGGCCACACCCGTGCGGTCCGGGGGGTGGCGTTCAGCCCCGACGGGACCAGGATCGCCTCCGCCAGCCAAGACCACACAATACGGTTGTGGCCGCTGCGTCTTGACGCGTGGGTTGCGCTGGCCTGTGAGCGGGTTGGGCGCAACCTGTCGCAGGCGGAATGGGACGAGTTCGTCGGCGCTGACACGCCCTATGTACGGAACTGCCCAGAGTTTCCGGCGGGTGATGGGGTTCCCGCTGACGCGCCGGCGGCCGACTATCACCTGACCGGGACCGAGCTGGGGCTGTGATCAGGGTTGGCGGATGGTGCGGAGGTGGTCGGCGAGGTCGCGGGTGGCGGGGAGGTTGTGGTGGTGGGCTTGCAGCGCGGTGAGGAACTCGCCGACACAGAGGGCACAGAGGGCCTGCCGCAGATCTTCAACGGCATCGTCGGGCCATCACCTCCAGCGTGACTGCGGGGCTCATAGAGACCTTCACCCTGCCTCACCCCGCTCTCACCCCGCTCCAACGTCAGGTCCTCGACCTGCTCGACATTTCCGTTGGCGTCTGCAGCGGGGGGAGGAGGGGAAGGCGTTCATGACCAAACCGCGCCATATTCGAGCGGTGTTCGTCTTTTCTCGACGTCCGGTGATTATGCCGACCGCAGGTGCTGCTGATCACGCTCTGCTGCAGGGTCCTCAGTCGCGGCAAAACTGAGCGACTGCCGCATGGCAGCTAAACGCCCGGTCCTCAAGATGCGTTATGTGTACCCAGGCCCGTCCACATCTGCGTCGAGTGTGCAGGCGTCAATCTCTCCTTATGAGGGTCCGGGCACCGCACCCCGACGCCGTGGCTGCAATCGCTGGGGAGCCCAGCCGACGTGGGGTCCTGGTGGGATTGTGGACGCCCAGCTTGTCCGACCGCTACGCCTCGCGGCCGGGGGCAGTGACTGTGAGTAGACGATCGGCTCCGGCGTGGTCGGGTGCTGGTGGCTGCTCGCGCCAGGACACCCACAGCCCTCGCTTGCTGTCGCCGAGGAAGGCGATCTGGTAGCCGATCCCACATGCGTGGCAGGAAAGGTCGTGGATGGAGGCGAGGTCGGGGGCGTCGCGGGCGAGCGGGATCGGTGGGCAGGCGCAGGGCGGGTGCAGCGTGAGGCGGGACAGGTCCAATGATCTCGACCCGCCACCAGGGGCCCGGCGGCGAGGCTGGCGGGCTGGTGTCTGGGCCACGCCTGCTCACCGCTGGTTCTTCCCGTCGGTCTGTTGGGGCGGGTAGGGGCGGCGGCGCCGGTGGGTGCGGCGCAGCACGCGGCGCTCGTCCTCGTCCAGTCCGCCCCACACGCCCGCGGACTCATTGGTCTCCAACGCCCACGCCAGGCAGTTGGCGGCCACGTCGCAGCGGGCGCATACTCCCTTCGCGCGCTGGGTCTGCTCGACGGCCGGACCGGTCGACCCCACAGGGAAGAAGAGTTCCGGGTCCTCGTCAAGACATGCCGCTTTGTGCCTCCAGTCCATCGCTGCTCCTTTCGGTTGGTGGATCATGTCGTGTGTCGGTTCCGAGGTGACGCGCGAGGGTCCCGTGCGGGGGCGGGACCCTCGGCGTCCGGGGAGGCGGGCCGGGGACGCGGGACAGGCGCGCCGGACCTGCCATGGTCTTACGGGTCCGGGGCGGGCTTGGTGACGTCCTGCCCGGCGAGTACGGGGTGCTGGCCGCCAGTTGGGCGCGGTCACCGGCAGGCCGGTCGCTGGCTTTTATCGGGATCACGGCGATCCGCCCCAGCGCGCCTGCCAGCTCAGAGCCGACCGGATCGGCTGCGGGAGGATCAGCGCCTGCGCCCGCCCGATGTCGGGGGCCTGCGGCGTCTGGACGGCGGGAGGATCAGCGCCTGCGCCCGCCCGATGAAGCGGGCGGCGTCGGCGAACTCGCCCAACAGCCTGTTCACGTCGCCGGTGACGCTCGGGCCGGCATGCTCGATCGCCTGTGCCACGTCGGTGCTCGCCGCCGTCTTGCCCGCAGCGGCCGAGGGGGGCGACGCGCGCAGGCCCCGCGCTCGCGTCGGGGGCCTGCGGCGTCTGGACGGCGGCCGGAGCCGGGTGAGGGAGCGCAGGCCCGGGGAAGCCTGCGCCGACCGGCCCAGCCGCCACGCGCGAAAGCTGGAGTCTGAGCAGTCCGTGTGGGGACACCGCTCATCCCTGTGTCCTGGACTGTGTCCGGCCGTGCCGCTGCTCGCGCAGCCGCGCGCCCGCCTCCTCCGGGGCGAGCAGCCGGGCCGCCCCGAGAGGCTCCAGCCCCTCGAAGCCTGCGGGCCAGCGCCTGGCAGATCATGTCCGCCCGCTGCCGCTGGGCGAGGGGGCCGACCGCCACCAGGACGCCGCCTGGATCGCGCGCGAGCGCCACCCAGCGCCGCGACGCGTCCCCGTCGAAGGCGCTCACACGCTCGCCGCCACCGCGCCGCCACCCCCTCGCGGCCCATGCCGACGAACGCGACCTTCCACGGCCACCGCGCATCTTGGCCGGTCTGCGACAACGGTCCCGGCGTGGCTGAGCGGGCAGAGGGCGGCGTAGCCGCGGCGCCTCGACAAGAGGGGCAAAGGTGGGGTCGTCCAGGCGTGAGACAGCGTCGAACAGCGACGTCTTCGTCCCGCTTGACAGGTCGAGCGGGACGAAGAGCGGCGTAGCCGGCTGGGCGATCACGGGCGCGGCCGAGACGCCTCCGGCAGGCCCGGCCAGCCGATCGGCTGTCGATCGCGGTCGATGAACGGCCCGCTCCAGTGTGGGATGAGTGGTGTCGGCTGGGAAGAACAGCCTGGAGTCGGCGTCCAGGCGGGCGGCTTTGGCGCGCCAGTTCGGCAATACGGCCATCATCTGCGCTCCTTCAGCATTCGGCATTCGTCACCGGTCAGCAGCGCTGTGACACACAGCCAAGCGCACGGCAGCAGTCCCGTCATCAGATCTGACGACCTGCTTCCCATGCGCCGAGCGAAGGGCGAACGTGCCACTTCCAGCCGGACCAGCCCTGCGCCATGGCAGCCAGCAGGCCAAACAATGTCTGGCCGAGACTTGCGCCACACATCACCTGAGTGGAAACCTGCGTCGTCTCACCTGACACCGCTGCGCGAGGGGGGAATGCGGCACATGAGCACCTGGACCAAAGCAGACATCAACCGGCTGCGCCAACAGATGATCGGCCAACAGCGGAACATCGACGAGATCGCCGACGAGATCCGCCACCACTGCGCATGCTCCAAGCTGGCCGCCTACCGGATGGCGCACGGCTGGAGCCAACCCCAGGCCGCCGAACGCTACCAACAGACGACCGGCGGGTTCATGGACCAACCACTGCTGTCAAAACTCGAACAGTTCCCCTCCCCGGGCGCCCGCGCCCCTTCGGCCGCCCAGGTCATCGGGCTGGCAGGCGTCTACGCCACCATCCCGCTGCGCCTGGTCGCCCCCGATGCGCTGGACCGGCTCGACCCCCACGAGCGGGCGGTGCTGGTCCGCTGCAACACCGCGTTTTTGCCCACGCTCACACCACCGCCACCCGCCCCGGGACGCCTCGATAGCCTGGAGCACGGCGCCCGTCGGGTGCGCCTGGCCGACGACGGGCTGGAGGTTGAAAGGCAAATGGCGATGGCAGGACGCAGAGCCCTGCGGTTCTCCGCGACCGTAGAGGGCAGCAACGTCGGCCCTGAGACGCTGGAGCAGCTGCGCGACGAGGTCGCCAGGCTCGCCTTGGCGCAGAAGACTCAGCCAGTAGCAACAGTGCTCGGCGACCTCGTCGACGTCCAGGACGTGGCGTTCCGGCTGTTGGAGGGCCGCCAACGGCCGGACCAGGCCCGCCAGTTGTACCTGCTGGCCGGGATCGCCTGCGGCCTGCTGGCCAGCGCATGCCATGACCTCGGTGACCCGTATACGGCGATGACCCAGGCGCGCACCGCCTACGTCTGCGCGGACAACGCCGGGTATGACGGGCTGCGCGCCTGGGTGCGGGGGCAGCAGGCCCTGATCGCGTACTGGGCGGGGTGGCCGCACGAGGCGGTCCGCTACGCCCAGCTCGGCACCGACCTCGCGGCGCGGGTCATCGGCACCTCAGCGGTGTATCTGCCAGCGTTGGCCGCGCGGGCGTATGCGGCGCTCGGTGACGAAGATGGGTCGCGGACGGCCATCGAGCAGGCGCACTCGGCGAGGGAGCGGGTCACCCCTGACGAGCTCGACGAGTTCGGCGGGCTTCTGACGTTCGACCGGCCTAAGCAGCTGTACTACGCGGCGGACGCCACGGTGTGGGTGCCGGGTGAGGAGGAGCGCGCCGAGCGCGAAGCCTTGGAGGCTATCCAGGCATACGAGCACGCCGAGGAGACTGAGCGGTCGGTCGTCTGCGAGGTCGGCTCACGCGCCGACCTCGCGCTCGCGCTCGCGCATCGTGGCGAGCTGGACGGCGCGCGGGAGGCGCTGCGTCCTGTGCTGGACGTGCCGCCCGCGTGGCGGATCCGCGGCATCGTCACCAGTGCCCTCAGGGTGCACGCCGCGCTGCGGGACCCGCGCTACCGCGGGTCGCCGGCCGCCGCGGAGACCCAACAGGAGATCGAGGCGTTCTGCCAGGCATCCTCGGCCGCTCTGCCTCACTGACCCGTCCTCTCCCCATCCCCAGCGAGCGTGTGGTGCGTCCGCGAGCTGCCGCGCAACGGGCTGGCGCCCGGTTTGTCACCGCCATCGGCTGCGCGTGGCGGGCCGGTCGATGAGATGCCATAGCAGCGCGGTGGCGTCGTCGCTGGGTCTGCCGCGGGGGAAGCGGCGTCCGTCGGGGTCGCTGGTCTCGGCGGCGCGGATCGCCTCGATGCAGCGGGCGGGGCCGTCGGTGACGAGGGCGCGCATGAGGCCGTCCCACGACTGGTGGAGGCCAAAGGGCGCGACGGCCCGTTGCGCGCCGTCGGTGAGCAGGACCACACGCCGGACAGCGCCCGGCTCCTCGCCTATCGGGACGGTTCCCGTGATGGCCTCGAACGCAGCGTTGGGGTTGTGGCTGGCGATCCAGTAGCCGCCCGGCTGGTTGCGCGCGGCCCGCTCGTGCTCGACCAGCTCACCCATGAGCTGTCGGTGGGTGGTGCTGTGCAAGCCCATCCCCGCCGCAAGCCCCACGCGCATCCGGTCGAGGCGGTGACCCGATGGTGCGACGCGCTGCGGGGAGACCCATCCTCCTGTATTGGGGCGGGCACGGTGTCGTCAACACAAAGGGCAGGACGCGCCATGCTGGGGGGTGTGGCTGTTTTTGTCTCGACCTCGGCCGTGATCGCGGGTGGCGCACGTATCCGCCGCTGTCTCGACGCGCTGTATCCCCCCGATGTCGCGGCGCGCACGCATCGGCGGCTTGCGCTGCTGATCGAGCGGTTCACCCGCGAGCACCGGCTCGCTGGCCGGGCGGCGCTGTTCGATCAGACCGACGTCGTGCTCATCACCTACGCGGACCAGATCCGCGAGCCCGGTCGTCCACCCCTCCAGACGCTGCGCGAGTTCCTGCGGGTCCACGTCCGCGGCGCGATCTCAGGGGTGCACCTGCTGCCGTTCCACCCCTCCTCGTCAGATGACGGCTTCTCCGTCATGGACTACCGGCTGGTCGATCCAGCGGTGGGCGGCTGGCCGGACGTACGCGCCATCGCGGATGACTTCCGTCTGATGGTGGACGGGGTCTTCAACCACGTCTCGGCCCGTGGCAGGTGGTTCAAGGAGTGGCTCGCCGGCCATCCGTCGCGCTGTGACTTCTTCCACGTCGTCGACCCCGCCACAGACCTGTCGGCGGTGACGCGGCCCCGGACGTCGTCGCCGCTCACGCCTGTGGAGACCCCCAACGGGCTGCGGCATCTGTGGACGACGTTCTCCGCCGATCAGATCGACCTGAACTACGCGAACCCGCGGGTCCTGATCGAAAGCGTCCGGACGCTGCTCGACTTCGTGCGGTGCGGCGCGGGGATGGTGCGGCTCGACGCGGTGGCGTTTCTGTGGAAACAGATCGGCACATCCTGCGTTCACCTGCCGCGGACGCATGCGATCATCCGCCTGTGGCGAGCGGTGCTCGACGCGGCTGCGCCCGGCATGCTCGTGCTGACCGAGACGAACGTCCCGCACGCGGAGAGCCTGCGCTACTGGGGCGACGGGACGGACGAGGCGCATCTGGTCTACCAGTTCGCGCTGCCACCGCTCGTTCTGGCCGCGTTCCACCTCACGGACGCGGGGCCGCTGCGCGATTGGGCGGCTGGGCTGCGCGCGCCCTCGGACCAGACGACGTTCTTCAACGTGCTCGCCTCACACGATGGGATCGGCCTCCGGCCGGTGGAGGGGATCCTGACCCCAGCTGAGATCGAGCAGTTGGGCGCTCTCGCCATCGCGCGAGGGGGGAGCGTGTCCTACCGGGCCCGGCCGGACGGCGGGCTCAGCCCGTATGAGCTGAACGTGATGTACTTCGACGCGCTGACCGACGACACAGAGCCCCAGCAGCGCCAGGTCGACCGCTTCGTGTGCGCCCACTCTGTGCTGCTGGCGCTCGCGGGTATCCCGGGCATCTACATCCACTCGCTGCTCGGCAGCCGCAACTGGAGTGAGGGCGTGACCGCGTCCGGGCAGCCGCGGTCGGTGAACCGGGAGAAGTTCGACCGCTCGAGCCTGGAGGCGGAACTCTCCGACCCGTCGTCCCTGCGTCACCAGGTGTGTTCAAGGCTGCTCGATCGCATCCGGGTCCGTGTCGCTGAGCCGGCGTTCCATCCGAACGGCCCGCAGACGGTCATCGACGGCCCCGCGCCGCTGTTCACGGTTGCGCGAGCGTCGCCTGACGGCTCCAGCCGCGTCCTGTGCGTCCACAACCTGTCCGGCTGCTGCCAGACGGTGGTCGCAGGTCCCACCCGGGGGGTGCATGCCAACGGTGTGCTCGACGACCTGTGCGCCCCCGGCTACACCGTCCAGGTGGCCCCGGACGGGCAGGTCGAGGTCGACGTCGCGCCGTACGGCGTCCGCTGGCTCAAACAGAGAGCGTGAAGTCCCGCATCGGGCGGCGCTCGACGATCGCGACCTGCTGCTCTTTCGGTTCCAGGCGTCCGTCGTCCCGCCGCTCGAACTGCACGAAACGGTGGGGGAACGCATCCGCGGGCCCACGGCCGGCCTCGGCGAGGCGGCGCATCGCGACCTGGGCCACTCCGAACGCCATGCGCGCCAGGGCGTCGATCGATTGGTTGCGGTGGACCCGCACGCCCAGGTCGACCTGCGCGATCGCGTCCACACCGGCGATGGCGAGCGTGTCGATGAGCATGCCGATCTCCACGCCGTAGCCGGTGAAGAAAGGAATCGACTCGAACAGCGCACGCCGCCCCGCATACTCACCGGAGAGCGGCTGGGCGATCCAGGCCAGCTCTGGCCAGAACAGGTTCAGCAGCGGGCGGGCGGTCAGCTCGGTGACTCGCCCCCCGCCGGTCGGGTGCAGTGTGTCGCCGGTCTTCAGCGGCCGCTCGTAGAACCCCTTCACGAGCTGCGCCTTCGGGTCGAGCAGCAGCGGGCCCAGCAGACCCCAGACGAACTTGGGGTCGGGGTTGCGGATATCGGTGTCGATGAAGACGATGAGGTCGCCTGAGGTCACGGACAGGCTGCGCCACAGGGCATCGCCCTTGCCGAGTGTCGGTCCCAGGTCGGCGCGCACCTCGTCGTCGCCGTAGGTGGTCGCGCCCGCGGCCTCTGCCCGCTCGCGCGTGCCGTCGGTCGAGCCGCCGTCGAGCAGGACGACCTCATCGACGAGGGTTCCCGACAACTGGGTCACCGACGCCACGACCGCCTCGATCGTCTCAGCCTCGTTGCGGGCGGGAAGCACGACACTGACCCGCAGGCCGGCCGCCCGCTTCCGCGCGGCGAGATCGTCGATGCGCAGGTCGTCTGCGTAATACGTGCGATGGGCGAACCGAGAGCAGCCCACCTACTGCACCGTGAGCTGGCCTTCCATCCCGCCTTCACGGTGACCGGCGATCGAGCAGTAGTAGGTGTAGGTCCTCGGCTCCAATTCCACGGTGCCGACCTCGACGGCGTTGACCGCCTCGACGATGGGCTGGTCGCCCTGTACGCCTTCGATCGTCACGTTGTGGGGCAGCCCGCTTTGGTTGTCCAACGCGATCGTGACCTCGCCGGCCGTCGCCGTGGCGGGGGCCTGGAGGAACTGCAGCTGCGTGTCCGCGGTGAACAGGAGCGCGCCGGCGGGGATCTCGGGGCTGGCCGGGGGCGCCGCGGCCTCGCCTTCGGCGGCGGCCTCCTCCTCCTCGTGGAGCGGGCGTGTCCCGACCGAGCCCGCGACCGCGCCGGCCGCGAGCACGCCCGCGAAGCCGAGGACCAGCCCGACGCCCAGCGCGCGCGGGGTGATCGTCGGCCGGGCGGCGACCAACGACGCGACGAGCAGGACGTAGCTCGCCACGGTGATCGCGGTGAGGGTCGAGGCGACCTCGGGGATGGCCAGCAGCACGCGGCTCAGCGCTATCGCGAATATGAGGATCACGCCGACTGCGGTCAGGGGAAGGATGAAAGGGGTGAACACCCGTGCGCGGAACTCTGGGCTCATCGGTGGGTGGGCTCCGGGGTGTGGACGCTCGGCTCGAGGTCACGCCAGTACAGCAGGTCAGGGCCGCCGGACTCCTCCTCGTGCTGCCAGCGGAAGAACATGACGGCGATCACGGACCAGATGATCAGGCCGCCGCCGATCTTCATGAGCAGGCCCGCGATCTGCTGGTCCTGGACTGGTGTCAGCCAGGCGTACAGGCGCGGCGCCTCGGTGTAGGACGTGTAGAGGGGACCGCTGGCGAAGGTGAGGAATGACGCCGGCACGGTGGGCACGATCGAGTGCGCGAACAGGTACGCCATCCGACCGGGGTAGGAGAGGTGCGGAAGCTCGGGCAGCGGGCTGAGGACTGGCCACCACATCAGCAGCGACACGCTCACGATCAGGACGTGGGCGGCGAGGTGCGCCGGGCCGTTGTGCACGGTCGCGTTCACCCACGCCGGTGTGTGCGAGACGGCGACGACGAGGTTGACCGTGACCAGCGCGGGCAGGGCCCGGGTGAGGAACTGGGCGAGGGCGAACACCGGTTTCGGCCGCACGAGCATCCGGACCAGCCACCCGGGGGTTCCCAGGATCAGCAGCGGCGGCGCCACGAACTGGAACGCCATGTGCTGCGCCATGTGCACGCTGTAGAGGTAGCGCTCGGCGACGTCGTGCACCGGCCATTCCGCCGCCGCCCACAGCACCAGCACGCCCAGCGTGAAGTAGACGCGCTGGCGGCGGGTCGCCGGTGTCCGCCCGGGCGCGTGCCGCGGCCCCCAGGCCGACAGCGCGTAGGCGTAGCCGCCGAGCAGCGCAACGACCAGCAGCCACACGTCAGGGTGCGGCTGCCAGGCCGGCATCGGCGCTTGAGGCACTAGAACCCGATGCCTCCCAGGTAGAACATGGCGCCGACGATCCCGAACACGACGGTGGCGAGCGCGACCCCGAAGAAGAACACGCGCCGGAACATCTTGTGGTCGAAACGCAGGTGCATGAACCACAGGACGACGAGCATGAACTTGATCGCGGTCAGCGCCAGCAGCGCAGGGACCGTGATCGCGCTGCCCAGAGGCTCACGGTAGATGTACATCGTCACCTCGACGGCGGTGAGCACCGCGAGGATCACGCCGATCTCGACGTACTGGGCGACGCCCGGGTGGGAGTGGCCCTCTTCCTTTTCAACCATGGCGCGCGCCCCCCCTCAGCCGACGGGGATCAGGTAGATGACGGTGAAGATCAGGATCCAGACGATGTCGACGAAGTGCCAGTAGAGGCCGATGTTCTCGACGACCTCGGAGCTCTCCCGGCTGACCCGTCCACCCATCGACGCCGCCCACAGCGCCACGAGCATCAGGATCCCGATCGCCACGTGCAGCCCGTGGAAGCTGGTGAGCATGAAGAACGACGAGGTGAACGGGCTGGTCTCGAGCTTCATGCCCTCATCGACGAAGATCGCGAACTCGTAGAACTGCCCGGAGAGGAATGTCCCGCCGAGCAGGGCGGTGGCCAGGATCCAGACACGGAACCGGCGCATGTCCCCGGTCTGCACCGCGGCCAGCGCCAGCACCATCGCCAGCGACGACATCAGCAGGATGAACGTGCTCACCGACGTGAACGGGATATCGAACGTCGAGCCCGGGCTCGGCCCGGGCTGCCCACGGCTCTCCGTGCGAGTGACGTAGAGCAGGTACGTCGAGATCATCGCGCCGAAGAACAGGCATTCGGATCCGATGAAGACCCACATGCCCAGCTTGGGGTTCGAGACCCCGAGGGCCGTCTCGTGGTGGGTGACATCCGCCTGTTCGGCGGCGTATGCCTCACTTGCCATCAGTGCCCCGCCTCCGCGGTCGGTTCCAGGACCCAGCCGAAGATCCCGAACAGCATCACAGCCCCCCCGATGGCCAGCAGGATGATCATCCCGGGGCCCTCGTAGAAGACGCCGTACGCCGCGATCGGCATCCCAGCCGCGACGATCGTCGGGTAATACGACGGGGACGGCATGTGGATCCCGTGTCCGGAGTGCGCGTCATGGTCCTGCGAGGCGCCGGCCAGCACCGGCACCCTCTGCCCGCCGTCGCCCGCGTACTTGCGATGCCACAGCTCGTCACGCGACGTGACGACCGGGACCTCGTCGAAGTTGTGCGGGGGCGGGGGCGATGAGGTCATCCACTCGACCGTCCGGGCATCCCACGGATCGTCGCCGGCCGGGATCTTTGTGCGGCGGCTGCGGGAGACGTTCGCCAGGAACACGAGGATCGACAGCGCGATCAGGACCGCCCCGATCGTGGACACGAGGTTCCAGAGGTTCCAGCCCATGCCGACGTCATAACGGTAGATCCGGCGCGGCATGCCGTTCAGTCCCAGGATGTGCATCGGGCCGAACGTCAGGTTGAACCCGACGATCATCATCCAGAAGTGGACCTTGCCGAGGCGGTCGTCCAGCATCCAGCCGAAGACCTTGGGCCACCAGTAGTACAGGCCGCCGAACAGCCCCATGATCGCGCCGCCGAACAGCACGTAGTGGAAATGCGCGACGACGTAGTACGTGTCCTGCTGCTGCGTGTCATGGGGCACGACCGCGTGCGTCACGCCCGACAGCCCGCCGATCGTGAACATCGCGATCAGCCCGATCCCGAACAGCATCGGTGTCCTGAACCGCAGGTGGCCTCCCCACAGCGTGCCGATCCAGTTGAAGATCTTCACGCCGGTCGGGACCGCGATGAACATGGTCGTGAGCGAGAACGCGGTGTTCGCGACCGGGCCCAGGCCGACGGTGAACATGTGATGCGCCCAGACGCCCCAGCCCAGGAAGCCGATCGCGATGCCGGAGAACACCATCGCGGAGTAGCCGAAGATCGGCTTGCGCGCGAACGTCGGCAGGATCTCACTGACGATCCCGAACGCCGGCAGGATCAGGATGTAGACCTCGGGGTGCCCGAACAGCCAGAACATGTGCTGCCACAGCACCGGGTCGCCACCCCTGACCGCGTTGAAGAACGGGGCGTCCCAGCGCACCTGCAGCATCAACTGCCACAGCGCGATGGCGATGACGGGCATCGCGAACAGCAGCAGGAACGACGTGACGAACGTCATCCACACGAACACCGGCATCCGCATGAGCGTCATGCCGGGCGCGCGCATGTTCAGGATGGTGACGATGAAGTTCACCGCCGAGGCCAGCGACGCGACGCCGGCGATCTGCAGGCCCAGAGAGTAGTAGAGCATCCGCGCCTGGTGGATGTCCGGCCCGTGTACGGGGGAGTAGCCGAGCGGGTCGGGGCCGATGACGTTCAGCGGCGCGTAGTTGAACCATCCGCCGTCCGGCATCCCGCTGAAGAGGATGCTTGAGTACAGGAACAGGCCCGCCGACAGGAACACCCAGTAGCTGAACGCGTTGAGCCTCGGGAACGCGACATCGCGCGCGCCGATCATCAGCGGCAGCAGGTAGTTGAAGAAGGCGGCCGACAGCGGCATCACGGCGAAGAAGATCATCGTGATGCCGTGCATCGTGAAGATCTGGTTGTAGAGGTTCTCGTCGAGGATCGTGCCGTTCGGCCTCACGAGCTGGGCGCGGATCAGCAGCGCCTCGAGCCCTCCGATGATGAAGAACGTGAACGCCGTGACCCCGTAGAGGATCCCGATCCTCTTGTGGTCGACGGTCGTGAACCAGCTCCAGAAGCCGGTCGTCGCGGTCGGCCGCGCGAAGAACGGGCGCCGGGCCACGGCCTTGCTGGGATCTGCGATCGCGGTCATCCGTCACTCCAGGCTCTGCAGGTAGGCGACGAGTGCATCGAGTTCCTGCTCGCTCAGCGCGTCACCGCCTCCGTAGGGAGGCATCTGGGCGCCGAGCTTCAGGGACTGGGGGTTGGCGATCCACTGGCGGAGGTGGCCATCCGTACGGTCATAGGTATAGCCCGCGAACTTCAGCCGCGCGGCGAAGTGGGTGAGATCCGGGCCCGTCCGCGCGCCGGCGTCGTCCGGATTCCCCTGCACGGTGTGGCAGGCGAAGCACTGCTGCTGGCTGAACAGCTGCTCGCCCTGGAGCTGGAGCTGGGAGGACGGCTCGCCGGCGGGCTGCTGCTGCGCCGCGATCCACGCGTCGAAATCGGCGGGCTCATGGGCGATCACGACGAAGCGCATGTCCGCGTGCGACAGGCCGCAGAACTCGGCGCACTGGCCCTCGTAGGTGCCCGGCGCGTCGGCCTGGATCCTCATCGTCCGCTGGTGGCCGGGCACGTAGTCCTGCTTGCCGGCGAGGCGGGGCACCCAGAAGCTGTGGATGACGTCCACGACGTCCTCGGTCTCGTTGGGCCGGCCCTCCAGCTCGATGTAGACCTCGCGGCCGGTCGGGATGTGCAGCTCGCTGGCGGTGCGGACGACCGGCTCCCTGTTCTCGGCGCTCAGGTACTCGAACTGCCACCAGTACTGCTTGCCGATCACCCGGACCGTCAGCGCGTCGTCCGCGGGTGGTGCGGACAGGCGGAAGATCGTGGCGACGGTCGGGACCGCGATTCCCACCAGGATCAGCGCGGGGATGATGGTCCAGAGCAGCTCCAGCCGGGTGTTGCCGGAGACCTGCCTGGGAGGCCGGTCCTCGCCGCGGTCGCGGAACTTCACCACCGCGACGATGATGAGCCCCTGCACCAGGACGAACACCACGACCGCCACCGGGAACACGATGTCCCACAGCCGGTCCTGAATCCTCGCGACCTCACCCGCCGGGTCCAGCGCGTTCTGCGGCAGCGCGCCATCGCCAGCAGCCGCGCAGCCGGCGGCGACGAGCGCCAGCCCGACGAGCGCCGCCCACCCCCGCAACGCTGGGGGACGTCCCCTCATCCGTTCCTCCATGTCAGCGCTGGTTGTTGACCCGGAAGTCTAAGCGGACGCGCTTTGAGACCACACAGCGACCGCGTCAGCTCCGGATACTCGGCGGCAAGTTTAGTCACGCTGTTTGACTCCCGCCCCACACCTGAGGATGGGCGATTCGTGCCTCTATGCACCGCTGCGATTTGGGCAAGAGCCGGGCGGTGTGTGACCATGAGCCCATGCGTGAGCGCCAGGCCGGGACAGGCGGCCGTGTGACGAAAGCGGTGCGGTAGTGCATCGACCGGCGTGGCGTCGGCTGGTGTTCCTCGGCTGCTGGGTCATCGGGTGGGTCGTTTTGACCCTGACCTGCCGGATCCGCATCGACGGCGACGTGCCGAAGGGCCCCGCGATCCTGGTGTCCAACCACCCGAGCTACCTCGACGGGCCCCTCGCGTTCTTCCTCTCGCCACGGGTCCGGGTCATCGCCAAACCCAACTCGCACGCGCTCGTGCGCGCGACGTACTACCTCTTGGACGCGTTCCTCACCCGCAGGGGCGCCGCGGAGAACGCGAGGCGGCATCTGCGGGCCGGCGGGATCGTGTGGATCGTGCCCGGGGGACGGATCTCGCCCGATATCACCGGCCGCCCGCGCCGGGGCGCGGCCCGGATCGCCTCGGAGACGGGCGCTCCCGTCCTGCCCACCGGCATGATCGGCACGGCCGGGCTGCGGCTGCGCGAGTGGCGGCCGTGGCGCCGCCCGCGGGTGCGGATCCGCCTCGGCCCGCCCAGATACGTCCTGCCAGGTGAGGACTCGGACCAGGTCATGGGAGAGCTCATGCGCGAGCTCTCCCGGCTGACCGGCATGCCCTGCCAGCCGCGCTGACGTAGGAGAGTGGGCGAAGAAATCGCGAAGACGGCCGCGCGAGTTGGCGGCAGTTTTGTGGCTCTTGTCACGTTTCCGTGGGCGGCTGATCGCCGACACGCTTGGCAGCAGCCGCTTCCTGCCGATGCCCCTGTGCACGCGGGCTGTCGCACAATCAGGAGCAAGGTCCGCGGGCGCACGGTGGGACGCTGGCAGACCCCGCGGACCCGGCCGCGACCATGCGCAGCCGGTGCGGTTGACCTCACATTCGCGGTGGGACGCTGGCAGACCCCGCGGACCCGGCCGCGACCATGCGCAGCCGGTGCGGTTGACCTCACATTCGCGGTGGGACGCTGGCAGACCCGGCGGATCCGACCGCGACCATGCGCAGCCGGTGCGGTTGACCTCACATTCGCGGTGGGAGGCTGGCAGACCCGGCGGATCCGACCGCGGCTCGCGCGCAGCCGGTGCGGTTGACCTCACATTCGCGGTGGGACGCTGGCAGACCCGGCGGATCCGACTGCGGCTCGCGCGCAGCCGGTGCCGGTGGCCGCGCCTCAGCGAGGCCACCGGCGACATCCGGGGCTACTCCAGCTTGGACCTGTCCCGGCGACATCCGGGACGGGTCCAAGCTCGCTGCCGGCCGGCCTGGTGGTCATTGGCGGTCCGGCGGGTGCAGCCGCCAGCGTCCGTCAGGCTCCCGAGCCAGCCGCCACCGCCGTTCATGCACATTCCCATGACACACAGAGCAGAGAAGGGTCAAATTGCTTAAATCGGTCGGACCGCCGACTGCCCACGGCACGATATGGTGCGCCTCGCACCAGGCGGGCGGGGCTTGACAGCCGACGCAGCCTTTGTCGCGGACCGTCAGGGCGCGCCGCTGCGCGGGGGTGACGGTGCGGGTCGCGCGGCCGGCGTCCAAAATCTGGGACGGGCCGTTGACGATCACCCGGGAGACCGCCGCGTCGCAGGCGAGCCGTCTGGCGGTCTCGCCGCTGATCGCGCCGAGGCGGTCCAGCCTTGCCGCCTTCGCGCCTGGCTGGCCCAGCAGGGTGGGCAGGTCGACGATCACGGTCATATGCGGACGCACACCGCCGGTGTCGGGCAGGTCGCCGCCGTTGAGGCTGCGTCGGGCCAGCTCGACCAGCGCGTCAGCGCGCCGCTGCTCAGCCGTGCGCTCGTCGCCCTCACCGTGGGGGGCGGCCAGCGGCGCGAGCGCGGTCAGGACCGTCTCAGCGCCGACCTTGTCGAGCTTGGCCTCCAGCAGCGCGCCGTCATCACCGGTGCGGGTCACATTCAGCCGGCGGGTCGCCCACGCCCGCTCCTGCCGCGATTGCAGACTCTCGGGCGCCACGCGGTGGGCGTAGTCGTCGACCGCTTCCCGCAGCTGCCCGGCGTCGGTGTGGGCGCCCTGCTCGGCGACCAACTGGTCCAAACCCTGGACCGCCTCGTCGGGCAGGCCACGCATGGCCTTGGCGGCCACTCGCGCGTGCGCGGGCGGATCGTGCCGTTGGCCAGCGCTTGGGCGGTCGCCGGTAGCTGGCCCAGCCGTCTGGCGGTCTCTGCCCGCCCGGCGGCCTCACCGATGCTGGTCCGGCAGCGGGTCGCCAGCCACTCCTTCTCCGACCGGCAGCCGTCCGCTTTCCACGCCTGCGCCCGGTCGTGGGCGGCGATGGCGAGGGTGCACAGCCCGTCGAGCCGGTCGCGGTGGCGTGTCAGGTCGATCACGCAGCGGCTCAGCGTGTCACCGTCGAGGTCGTCCCAGGCGACGGCGGCGAGGGTGTCGAGCGGCGGCGCGAGCGCATCGACGGCGCCGCGCGCCGCCTGGCACTCTCCCAACACCACCGTCTCGTACATATGTTTGATTATGGCATGGCGGGGACGGCTGCGCAAGGGCATTCGCAGATTAATGGGTGGTGGTATGGGGTTATCTGGTCCTGTCTGTGTTTCCGTTCTGCGTGGATTGTGTGTGCCGCTTGGTGGCGCTGTGTTCGCGGTGGCCCTCCAAGGGTGTGGGCTGGTCGCGTGCGGATCGCGAGTCCGCTGACCCGTGCGCGGCCATGCTCGGCGGTGGAGATCTTGAGCCAGGTGGACCGCGAGCGTGACTCTGCTTGCGCCCGGACAGACCCGACCGCCCACGGAAACGTGAGAAGACCCAGAAATCGCGAAGACGGCCGCGCGTCGCCGCCCCACCCGCCCATGACTCGTCGGGCCGGGGCGCAGGCCCGTGATGTCCCGGAGGGCGAGATCGTGCGCCCCCTGCCCGGCGTCGACGGGGTGGACTTCAGGAATCCATGCCCTTCGGCACACCCGCTCGACCCTGGCCGGCGAGGATGGGTACGGGGCGACCGAGCGGCTTCGGACGGGTGGTGGGTGATGGGCGAACGTGCTCTGGTGGAGGACCTCGTGGCGCAGATCGCGGCCGGCCAGGTTGTGGCGGTGGTCGGGGCGGGCGTGTCGATCTCGGCCAGCGGCGGCGCGCCGGCGGCGTCGTGGACGGGGCTGTTGACCTCGGGGGTGGACCGCTGCGAGCAGGTCGTCCGCGGGCTTCCGCCCCGCTGGGGTGGGCGGGTCCGCGATGAGATCTGCTCGGGCGATCTCGACGACTTGCTGTCGGCCGCCGAGAAGGTGACCAGCAAGCTCGGCGGGCGGGAGGCCGGGGAGTATCGGCTTTGGCTGCGGGAGACCGTCGGCCAACTGGAGCTGCGCGACCCGGCGGTGCCAGAGGCGCTCGCGGGGCTGGGCATCCCGCTGGTCACCACGAACTACGACGGCCTGCTGGAGCAGGTGACCGGTTTGGATCCCGTGACCTGGCGCGACGGGCCGCGGGTGCAGCGCATCCTGCGCGGTGACGAGGCCGGGATCGTGCACCTGCACGGGCACTGGTCGCAGCCCGAGTCGGTGGTGCTCGGCATCCGCTCCTACGAGGACGTCCTGCGCGACGGGGCAGCCCAAGCCCTGTTGAGGGCGCTGGCGACCTTCCGCTCGTTCCTGCTCGTCGGCTTCGGCGCCGGCCTGGACGACCCGAACTTCGCCGCGCTGCGCTCGTGGATGGCCGGTGTCCACGCGGGCAGCGAGTACCGGCACTACCGGCTCGTCCTCGACGGCGACGTCGAGGCGGTCCGCGCCGGGCACGATGCGCGCGAGCGGATCATCGTGGTCGCCTGCGGCGCCAGGCACGAGGACCTCGCCGGCTTCCTGCGCGGCCTGGGCACCCGCGCTCCTGCTCGGGTCCGGCGCGTGGGGCCCGCCGCTGGCGGCGCGGCAGAGCGGCGCTACCGGGAGTTGGCCCTGCGGGCGTTCGACATCGTTGACCTGGCCAACCTGCCCGAGAACGACCGGCATCTGGCCACCCGCGAGCTGGAGCTGCGGCGGCTCTACGTGGCCCTGCAGGTGGAGGTCGAGGTGCCGGCCGAGGCGGGGCTGGAGGAGGCGCAGCTGTTCGCGCTGGAGGAGCGGCGCTTCGGGCGGCTGCTCCGCTCCCGTACGGACGGGCGGCGGCGTGTCCCGGTCGGGCAGCGCCTGGATTCAGCCCGGCGGCTGGTGGTGCTCGGCGATCCGGGGGCCGGCAAGACGACGCTGCTGCGCTGGCTGGCGACCGCCTACCTGCTGCGCTTGGGGCAGGACTCGGACCTGGCCGAGCTGCCGGACGCCGCGAGCCTGCCCGACCACGACTGGCTGCCCGTGCTCGTCCGCTGCCGCGACCTGGGCCAGGCGCACGCCGACGGATCCGTCGGCGACGCGCTGCGCCACAGCCTGCACAAATTGGAGCTGGCGCCCGACGAGTGCGACGCCGTCCTGGACGCGGTGCGCCGCCGGCTGGAGGCGGGCACGGCGCTGGTGCTGGTCGACGGGTTGGACGAGATCGCCGACCCGACCCTGCGGGCCCGCTTCTGCCGGCAGTTGGAGCAGTTCCACGTCGCGTATCCGCAGGCGCCGATGGTGGTGACCTCCCGCATCGTGGGTTACCGGGAGCTGGGCGCTCGGATCGGCCGGGGCTTCGAGCACGTGGTGCTCTCAGACCTGACGCGCCAGGAGAAGGACGGCTTCGCCGTGCGCTGGTGCGCGCTGACCGAGCTGCCGGAGCGGCGGGCGGAGGCCGAGGCCGGGCTCATCCGTGACCTGCACAGCAGCCCGCGCATCGAGGAGCTGACCGGCAACCCGATGCTGCTGACCACCATGGCGCTGGTGCGCCGGCGCGTCGGCAAGCTGCCCAACCGGCGTGTGAGCCTGTACGAGAAAGCCGTCGAGGTGCTGCTCAACTGGCGCGCCGAGGTCGACGAGCCGCTCGACGACGACGAGGCCCTGCCCCAGCTGCACTACCTCGCCTACGCGATGTGCGACCGGGGCGTTCAGCAGCTGCGCCACGACCAGGTCGTCGGGCTGCTCGGCGACCTGCGGCGGGAGTATCCGCACCTGTGGCCCGTGGCCCGCCGCGACCCGGAGGACTTCCTGCGCCTGCTGGAGCGCCGCACCGGCATCGTTGTCGAGTCCGGCGAGGTCCGCCACGACGGCCGCCTCATTCCGGTCTACGAGTTCCGCCACCTCACCTTTCAGGAGTACTTGGCGGGCCTCGCGCTGGTCTGCGGGCACATTCCCGGCCGCCGGGATGGCGGCCTCGACGAGCGCGTCGCGCCGCTCGCCGGGCGCATCAGCGCGCCCGAGACCGGCGAGGCCGCGGTGGCCGAGAGCTGGCGGGAGCCGCTGCGGCTGTGCCTGGCCGCCTGCAACCACGACGACGTCGACGGCGCACTGCTGGCCGTGCTGCTGCCTGCGGAGGGCGAGGACGCCGCTGCCACGGCCCGCGCCCGCGCCGTCCAGGCTGCCCGCTGCCTGGCGGACGAGCCCAACGTCACCGAGGGCGTCGCCGAGTCGGTGCTCCAGGCGCTCGTCAGGCATATCGGGGGCGAAGACGGCCGTGACGGAGCCGGGACCACACTCGACACCGCGGTGCGCGAGCTGGCGGCGTCCGACCTGTGGGCGCGCCCGCTGGAGCGCCGTCTCTGCGACGAGTTCCAATCCCGCCCGCCAGCCGCCCGCACCACCGTCGCCGCCGTCCACGGGCTGGTGACCGACGTCCTGCTCCCGGACGACGACACCGCGCTGGCCGACTGGCTCCGCGCGCAGGTCGCAAGGCTGACCTCCCACGACGACGCCGAGGCGATCGCCGCTGCGCTGGGCGTGTGCCGTGCTGCTGACCGGCAACCCTTCGCCCTTCACCCAGTACCTGAGGCCGGCCCTGTCCTTATGGGGGCGCTTGATCGCGCCGGCCCAGTGGCGCATGCCGCCGCCTTGGCCCTGGAGCGACTCGTCTCCCCCTATTACGTCGGTTCGTGGATGACGACGCTGGACCTGCGCCAGCTCCTTGCGCACCTCGACGATCCGAGCGTCGACGCAGGCGCACTCGCCGGCATCGTCTCAATCCTCGGGAAGCGCGACTTCGTTCTGGCGGCCCCCATGTTGGTGCGCCACCTCAGCCATCCGGACGCTGACGTGGGGCGCGAAGCCGCCGTCGCCCTCGGCGAGTTGGGTGACCATCGTGCGGCTGAGCCGCTCTTGACGCTGCTCGCCGGCTCGGACACAACGCTCTGGGAGGCCTGGGCACTTGGTCTCTTGAGCGAGCACCGGGCGTTTGAGGTGTTGCGGGAGCGGCTTGGCGATCCCGATGCCGAGATGCGGCAGGCGGTTGTGGGCGCATTCCGTCAATTGGGTGACGTGCGGGCGGTGGAGCCGTTGCTGGGGCTGCTGGGTGACCCCGACGCGGACGTGCGCGGGCAGGCTGCTGTGGCCTTGGGCGGATTGGGCGACGTGCGGGCGGTGGAGCCGCTGCTGAGGCTGCTCAACACAGATGCGGCGGTGCGCGGGCGTGCGCCTTGGGTGTTGGGCTGGTTGGGTGACCTGCGTGCGGTCGAGCCGCTGTTGGAGCTTCTGGGGAACGCCGATCCGGTGATGCGCTGGAATGCTGCTGAAGCTTTGGGTCGGTTGGGTGATCATCGTGCGGTAGAGCCGCTGCTGAAGCTACTGAGTGACGACGTTGCGGGCGTGCGTTGGCGTACTGCTGTGGCGTTGGGCTGGCTGGGTGATGTGCGGGTGGTGGAGCCGTTGGTGGAGTTATTGGACGACGTCAATGTGACAGTGCGCTGGTGTGCTGCTGAGGTGTTGGGTGGGTTGGGTGATGTGCGGGTGGTGGAGCCGTTGGTGGAGTTGTTGGGCGACATCGATGCGAAGGCGCGCGGGCCGGCTGCTGGGGCGTTGGGTGACTTGGGTGATGGGCGGGCGGTGGAGCCGTTGTTGGAGGGGCTGATCGACGCTGACCCGCTGGTGCGGGGATGGGCGGCTGTGGCGTTGGGTGGGTTGGGTGATGGTCGGGCGCTGGACCCGCTGTTGGAGCTGCTTGGCGATCCCAACGGGCGAGTCCGGTTGGCCGTCGCAAGGGCGGTGGGCAAGCTGGGGGGCGATCGGGAGGTTGTGGCGCTTCTGGAGCGGCTCACCGATCTGGACGACCTTGTCCGAGCCGCTGTGGCAGCGGCCCTCGGCGCGTTGGGTGATGCGCGCGCCGTAGAGCCGTTGCTGGCTCGGCTTGACGACACCGAGGTGGACGTCCGGGCCGCGGTCGCAGCGGCGTTGGGTCGGCTGGGCGACCGACGGGCGGTCGAGC
>JBOGEA010000058.1:0-21049 GCA_050743205.1 Egibacteraceae bacterium
GCACACAAGCGGCCGGGTGTGGCTCTGCTGAAGGGACTTCGCGCTGCTTGGGGGATGCGGTCGTCGGCGTCGCGCTGGGCATGTGACCGGCCTGTTGCCAAGCGGGCCTGGTCTGCCTACCGACGCGTTGCGTGCTGGATATCGGCGGTATAGCGCCGTTATCCAGCACACAACCACTGCCTGCGTTGACGATGTGGCGTGGAACCGTTGGCAGGGCAGTTCGAGACAGCGGCAGGGAGGTGGGAGGACGCCGCGACGTCACTTCAGGAGAGCCGCACCCGTTGCAAAATCTCACGGGCCCGCCAGTCGGGGCGCTCGAGCCAAAGATGCAGTTTTCCTCCGACATATGAGGGAAGCTGCGCCTCAAGCCCAACAGCGCGTGCCTGACCTGCGAGGCCGCCGAAACCCTCCGCGCGATCAGCGATGGTCACTGTCCGTTTGGGGGCTGGGCTGCCCACGACGCCCGACCTGTCGTCCGAGGCGCCGCCCGCACGGCGGGTTTGGCCATCAGGGGCAGGAGGGCCTCGCGGCGGCGGCGCACCCAGAGCTCGTCCGCCACGCCGCGCTCCAGCCGGTCGTAGGCCAGCGCCAGCTCGGTCGCCGCGCGCTGATACGTCCGCATCGCGTCGGCGGCCTGGCGGCCGTGGGTCCGCCGCGCGTCTGTGCAAGCGGCCCTGCGGCGCTTCAGGCTCGACAGCATCTGGAGGTCATGCTCGGTGACCAGCCCCTCCGGGGTGACCTGGGGCAGCAGCCGGCGGATCAACCGAGCGACGCGCCCGCGGTCGGCCCAGGCGACCAGCACGACCATGACGATCGCCGGCAGCATCACCAGCAGATAGACCAGCGCGAGCGCGAGCGGCCCCCCAATGCTGACGCTGCCGTTCCACAGCGCGTGCAGGCCGATCGCGGCGCACAGCCCAGCGATCGGGACCAGCACGCGGGCGGCGCCACCGCGGCGCAGCGCGGCCCAGCCCAACGCCATCCCGGTCATCGAGGTGAACAGGGGATGCAGCAGGGGCGCCAGCACCCCACGCAGGACGAACGTGAAGGCGAGCACGCCGGTGCCCCCCTCCAGAAGCGCAGCGGTGTAGTAGAGGAGGTTCTCGCTGAGCGCGAAGCCCAGCCCCGCCATGCACGCGTAGACGATCCCGTCCGTCGGCCCGTCCAGCTCGTGACCGCGATAGCGCAGGAAACCGACGAGCACCAGCGCCTTCAGCGTCTCCTCGACGACTGGCGCACCCAGCGTGACATAGGCGGCGGTCCCACCCAGCGCCCCCAGCAGCACGGACACGGCAGATATGCCGATGGTGTTCACGATCCCGGCCACGATCGCCGCCACGGTCGCTCCCCACAGGAACGCAGTGACGAGGTTGCGCATAGGCTCGGGCTCCAGCCGATCCAGCGCCAGCACGACGACCACGAGCAGCGGCACCGGCGCGACCGCCAACGTCGCCGCCAGGGCGAGCGGCACCGGCCCGCCGGTCGCCAGAACCACGACCAGCACACCCAGGCCGCACAGCCCCATCGCCGTGAAACCGGCGGCCGTACGCGACGGCCGGCGACGGCCGAGCGCCGCGTCGAAGGCATCCATACCGTGCCAGTGTCCCGCCTGGGCGGCCCGATCGCCCACCCTTTTGTGCTGGAACCGCGCTGCATGCTGCGCGGATCCAGCGACCCACCCACCACACCCAGAGGAGCCCGGCCTGACGGCAGGGCACGTCACACAAAGGAGCGTTCGTCAGCGATCTGGGAGGTGCCAGCGGCGGGGGGCGATCAAGTCGGTGGCCGCGCTCGGTCCCCATGACCCCTGCGCGTAGCGGTGCAGCGGAGGCGGGTTGCGGAGCACGTCGGCGACCAACTCCCACGTGCGCGCGATGCCGTCGGCGCGGGTGAAGAGCGTGCGGTCGCCTATCAGCGCATCGTGGAGGAGCCGCTCGTAGGGCCCGATCGACTCGCTGCCGAACGAGCCCTCGTACGAGAACGTCATCTTTGCGGGGCCCAGCCGGACCGACGGTCCCGGGATCTTCGCCAGGAACGACAGCGTGATGCCCTCGTCGCCGGCGAGGTCGAGCGTGAGGTGGTCGTTGGACAGGTGGTCCAGCGGCGTGTCGGGGAACATCTGGCGGGGCGGCTTGGTGAACACGAGCGTCACCGTCTGGCGGCTGGCGACCATCCGCTTGCCGGTCCGCAGGTAGAACGGCACGCCCGCCCAACGCCAGTTGTCAATGTTGACGCGGGCGGCGACGTACGTCTCAGTCCGGGAGTCCGGCGCGACGCCCTCAAGGTCGGTGTAGCCCTCGAACTGACCGAGGACGACATCCTCGGCGCGCAGTGGCGCGATCGACTCCAAGACTTTGGCCTTCTCGTCCAGCAGCGGTTTCGCGGTCAGGGCGATCGGCGGGTCCATCGCGATGACCGACAGGACCTGGAACAGGTGGGTGACGATCATGTCGCGCAGGGCGCCGGTCGGCTCGTAGAACGACGCGCGAGTGCCGATCCCCAGCGATTCGGGGACGTCGATCTGCACGTGGTCGATGTGGTTGCGGTTCCAGACCGGCTCGAACATGCCGTTGGCGAACCGCAGCGCCAGCACGTTCTGCAGCGTCTCCTTCCCCAAGAAGTGGTCGATGCGGTAGATCTGCTCCTCGTCCAGCACCCAGCGGACCGTCGCGTCCAACTCCTCGAACGACGCCTGGTCGACCCCGAACGGCTTCTCGAACACCACCCTGCACCGGTCGGCGAGCCCTGACGCCCCCAGGGCCTCGGTGATCGTGCCGAACGCTGACGGTGGCACGGACAGATAGAACAGCCGCGCCGGCTTCCCCCCGATCTCGTGCTCCGCCTGGAGCACCGCCTCCCGGATCGCTCCCGGGCTCTTGGGCGTGAACTCGTGTGAGACGTACGAAAGACGGCCAACGAACGCGCGCCAAGCGTCCTCGTCGATGCCGCAGCGCCCGAACTCCTCGACCGCTTTCCGGGCGACCTCTTCGAACGAGCCGTCGGCCAGAGCGCGCCGTGAGGTGCCGATGATCCGCCACTCCCGCGGCATCAGCCCCTCGGCGTGCAGGTGGTACAGCGACGGCAGGAGCTTGCGTCGCGCGAGGTCGCCGTTGCCGCCGAAGATGACGATGACATGGTCGTCGGGGATGAGGTCATGGCCCTGCACGACAGCTCCTTAGGGGTGGAAATGGAAGCCGCCCGAGCCAATCAGCTCGGGCGGCCGGCATCCAACACTCGTCGTCTTCACCACTTGGGTGTGACCAGCTCCCATAGACGTGCGAGCAGGTGAAGAGGTTGGACTCGCAAGACCCCGCCCGACCACAACGCCGGTCCGGGATGCCTGCAGGAAGGACCGGTGGGGCCTAGCGCCTCATCACCTCGACGGTCACGCAGGTACTATCAGAAGTCATTGCGCAGGACCACCTCCTTTCTGTCGTGCCGCCAGCATGACACCAAGCGGGGTGCGCGGCAACGGACACCGATTTTGGGAGTCTGGAGGGTGAGAGCGGTGGGATCCCGTGGGCAGACCAAGGCCGTGCCGGGGCCGCGCGGCGCGCCGTTGATCGGTTCGGCGCTCGACCTGCGCCGCGACCCGCTCGGCACCCTGGAGCGCGCGATGCGCGAGCACGGCGACGTCGTCCGGATCGCCGCCGGCCCGCCCGGCGCGCGGCTGGCCATCTACGCGCTGTTCCACCCCGACGGAGTGCAGCGCGTGCTCGCGAGCCACGCCGCTGGCTACCGCAAAGACAACCAGTTCTACGCCGAGCTGCGCGCGACGGGTGGAGACGGGCTGCTGACCAGCCAGGACGATCTCTGGGTGCGGCAGAAGCGGTTCATCCAGCCGCTGTTCACGCGCGGGCGCATCGCCGGTTACGCGTTGACGATGGCCGATGAGGCCGCACGGCTGCTCGACAGCTGGCGCACGACTCAGGCCAACGGCGGCGGCGACGTGATCGACCTGCATGCCGAGATGACCTCGCTGACGCTGAGGATCGTGGGACGGGTCCTGTTCGGCTCGGAGGTCGACGAGGCCATCCCGATCGTCCGGGACGCGTTCCCCATCCTGGGCGAGCACATGCAGAAACGGGGCATGTCCCCTGTCCGCACCCCACGCAGCTGGCCGACGCCCGCCAACCGGCGCGCGGCAAAGGCGCAGCGGGCGCTCTACGGCGTCTGCGACGCGCTGATCGCCCGACGACGCGCGGCCGCCACCGGAGAAGAGGATCTGCTCGGCCTCCTGCTCGCCGCGCGGGACGACGGGCAGGCCCTCGACAACGAAGAGATCCGCGATCAAGCGCTGGTGTTCATGCTGGCCGGGCATGAGACCACGGCGGGCGCGCTGACGTTCGCGCTGCACCTGCTCGCCGGGCATCCCGACGTCCAGCGCCGAGCCCGTGACGAGGTCGATGAGGCCCTGGGCGGGCGGACCCCCACCGCCGAGGACGCGGCGGCGCTGGGCTACACGACGATGGCGCTCAAAGAGGCGCTGCGGCTGTACCCGCCGGGGTGGGCGCTCGGGCGGCGCACGCGCGAGGGCGACCGCGTCAACGGCTATGAGATCCCACCCGGCTCCGACCTCTTCGTCAGTCCTTGGGCCACGCACCGGCATCCGGCGTTCTGGCCGGACCCGGAGCGCTTCGACCCCGAGCGGTTCGCTCCCGAGCAGGAGGCGGCCCGCCACCGCTACGCCTGGATACCGTTCGGCGGCGGCCCCCGCGCCTGCATCGGCCAGCACTTCGCGCTGCTCGAGGCCGTGATCGTGATCGCGATGGCGCTCCAGGCCTACGAGCTGACCGCCATGGCCGGCAGGGTCCCCCTGGCCGTCAAGACCACGCTGCGCCCCGCCTCTGCCGTGCCCTGCCGCATCACCGCCCGCGACGCCCGCAGCCACGACCTGGTGATGAGCACATCGTGACCGATGTGGCTGGAACTGCTCATCCGCCCGGAAATACGCTTAAAGGCCCGAAGCCTGGGAGGGTGAACTGGTGGAAATCTATGAGCAGACCAAGGTCGTGCCGGGGCCGCGCGGCGCGCCGTTGATCGGTTCGGCGCTGGACCTGCGCCGCGACCCGCTCGGCACCCTGGAGCGCGCGATGCGCGAGCACGGCGACGTCGTCCGGATCGCCGCCGGCCCGCCCGGCGCGCGGCTGGCCATCTACGCGCTGTTCCACCCCGACGGGGTCCAGCGCGTGTTCGCGAGCCACGCGGCTGGCTACCGCAAGGACAACCAGCTCTACGCCGAGCTGCGGACGGCGATCGGGGACGGGCTGTTGAACAGCCAGGACGATCTCTGGATGCGGCAGAGGCGGTTCATCCAGCCGCTGTTCACGCGCGGGCGCATCGCCGGTTACGCGGCGACGATGGCCGACGAGACCACACAGCTGCTCGACCGCTGGCGCACAGCTCAGGCCAACGACGACGGCGGCGGCGTGATCGACCTGCATGCCGAGATGACCTCGCTGACGCTGCGGATCGTGGGACGGGTCCTGTTCGGCTCGGAGGTCGACGAGGCCATCCCGATCGTCCGGGACGCGTTCCCCGTCCTTGGCGAGCAGGTGCAGAAACGGGGCATGTCCCCTGTCCGCACCCCACGGAGCTGGCCGACGCCCGCGAACCGGCGCGCGGCAAAGGCGCAGCGGGCGCTCTACGGCGTCTGCGACGCGCTGATCGCCCGCCGGCGCGCGACCGCCCCTGGAAAAGAGGACATGCTCGGCCTTCTGCTCGCCGCGCGGGACGACGGGAGGGGGATGGGCGACGACGAGATCCGCGACCACGTGCTCGTGTTCATGCTGGCCGGGCATGAGACCACGGCGAGCGCGCTGACGTTCGCGCTCCACCTGCTCGCCGGGCATCCCGACGTCCAGCGCCGAGCCCGCGCCGAGGTCGATGAGGTCCTGGACGGGCGGACCCCCAGCGCCGAGGACGCCCCGGCGCTGCGCTACACGACGATGGCGCTCAAAGAGGCCATGCGGCTGTACCCGCCAGCGTGGGTGGTCAGCCGGTTTGCCCATGAGGGCGACCGCATCAACGGCTATGAGATCCCGCCCGGCTCCGACCTCTTCGTCAGTCCTTGGGCCACGCACCGGCACCCGGCGTTCTGGCCGGACCCGGAACGCTTCGACCCCGAGCGGTTCGCTCCCGAGCAGGAGACGGCCCGCCACCGCTACGCCTGGGTGCCGTTCGGCGGCGGCCCCCGCGCCTGCATCGGCCAGCACTTCGCGCTGCTCGAGGCCGTGATCGTGATCGCGATGGTGCTCCAGGCCTACGAGCTGACCGCCATGGCCGACAGGGTCCCCCTGGCCACCAAGATCACGCTGCGCCCCGCCTCTGGCGTGCCCTGCCGCATCACCCCCCGCGAGGCCACGGCCACGAGCCGACCGCTGCAGAATTAGGGGTCTATTGAGGGATGCCGCAGTACCGGCTGCTGCACATGCGCGCTGGCGGCTCGGTCCCGATCGGCAGCGAATGAAGACGCACCTGACACGCGGCTGCTCGAAGAGGCCAATTCTGGCTCAGAGTCGGCGGACTACGATCAGCACCCGGCCGATATGGGCAGCGAGACGTTCCAGCGGGAGCTGGAGTCATCACTCGTCGAGGGCCTGAACGGCGAGCTGAGCCTTATCGATGAGGCCGTGCAGCGCATCGAAGCCGGCACCTACGGGCGCTGCGAGATGTGCCAGCGCCCGATCGGCGAGGAGCGGCTTGTCGAGCGACCGATGGCCCGCTTCCGCAGAGATCACCGACGAGAGGTCGAAGCCCTCGCCTGGCCGGATCTCTCCCTGAGCCCTCATGGGTGCCAACCGGGCACGGCGTCCGGTGGGCGGGCAGCCAACTGGTCGCCCGCACTGGTCAGGAGCGCGTGGCGCCTGCTCGCATCGCTCCACCGCGTATCTTCGCCGTCGAGGTCGAACAGGTTCGGACGCACACAGCGAGAAGGGCGAGCGCATGATCTCCGCGGTGACCGTCGTGGCCGTCGTCGCCATCGGGCTGATCGCTGGGCTGCTGGCCAATCGCTACCTCCGCCCCCGCGTCATGGCCGATGACGAGGAGGGCTCGTCTGTCCGGGATCTGATCAGCCCCATGGAAACGCTCACGGTCCTGCTGCTCGCCTTTGTGCTCGTGGTGGCCGCAGACTCATTCGACGACGCGGACGACGCGGCGGATGCCGAGGCCGAGGTCCTCGACCATATGTCCGAAGTGGCCGTATACCTGCCCGAGCCACAGCGCCAGCAGCTGCTGGGACAGGTGACCTGCTACGCGCGCGCTATCTCTCAGCTGGAGTGGATGACGATGAGGGAGGGCAGCGTCTCGCGCGTGGCACGCGTGTGGTCCACTGCCTTTCGCCAGCCGATCGGGGAGATAGCCGACGACGAGCCCCTGCTTTTTGAGATCCTGATCGCGGCCGACAAGGAGCGGTCCGAACGGCGCGGCCGGCGGCTGTCCGAGGCTGTTCCGGCGATACCGAACGTGATCTTCTTATTCATGCTCCTCACGCTTGCCGCGACCGTCATGGGATTCGCCTTCTCGCTGCCTCGGGTGCGCAACGGCACCCAGATCCTCACCCTGCTCCTGCTCGCCGGCCTGTTCACCCTGTCGCTGCTGCTCATCCGCGACGTCGACCGCCCGTTCGAGGGCTTGGTGAGCATCCCGCCGACGGCGATGCTCGACACCGCGGAGGACGTGGCCGCGGAGTACGTCACCGACTACGGCCCCAACCGCTTCCCCTGTGACGACCTGGGCCAGCCCATCTGACGCCCAGACTGCGTAAAGAGCCCATGAACACTTTCAGAACACGCGCGCACAGCCGGTACCGGCGGCAGCTGACCCGCGAGCTGGAGGCCGCGGCGGTGTACCGCGCGCTCGCGGCGCTGCGCAGCGGCGAGGAGCACGACAGCCTGGTGGCGCTGGCCCGCGCTGAGGAGCGGCACGCCCAGCACTGGGTGGGACTGCTCGGCGAGGCCGCCGCGTCCGGGCCCTCTCGGCTGGGGCCGCGAGCGCGGCTGCTCGGCTGGATCGCCCGGCGAATCAGCTCGCTGCTCGTGCTGGCCGTCGTCCAGCGAGCAGAGCTGGACGGCAGCTACGACTCGAACACCGAGGCGACGGCCCAGATGGCCGCCGACGAGCGCATCCACGCGTGGATCGTCGAGGGCCTGGCGCGGCGGCGGCGCGCCAGAGCCTCAGGCCTGTTCCGGGCATCGGTGTTCGGGATCAACGACGGGCTCGTGTCGAACGTCTCGCTGGTGCTGGGCATGGCCGGCTCGGGCGCGCAGCGCCCGATCGTGCTGCTCGCGGGACTGGCGGGACTGCTTTCGGGCGCGCTGTCGATGGCGGCCGGTGAGTACGTGTCGGTGCGCTCGCAGCGCGAGCTGCTCTCCGGCGGCGGCGGCGTGGTCGAGCCTGCGATGCTCGGCGCGCTGGCCAGCGGCGATATCGACCGGCTCACCGGCCTCCTGCGGTCTGAGGGGATGCCCGACGAGGAGGCCGGACCGTTCGCCGCCGCGCTGCTGCGCAATCGGGATGACGAGGCGGGGCAGTCCGCGGAGGTCGTCGGCTCGGCGCTGGGAGCCGCGCTGTCGAGCTTCGCGGCGTTCGCGCTCGGCGCGGTGGTGCCAGTGGTGCCCTACCTCATGGCCGACGGTGGGCGCGCCCTCGCCGGCGCGGTGGTCCTCACCGGAGCCGCGCTGTTCGCCGCCGGCGCGACCGCCGGCGTCCTGACCGGCGGCTCGCTGCGCAGGCGCGGCCTCCGCCAACTGGCCATCGGCGGCACGGCGGCGGCAGCCACCTACGGGCTGGGCACCCTCCTCGGGGTCACGATCAGCTGACCTTTGCGGCTCAGCCGAAGCGCGCCGCGGTGAAGGCGAGCGAGGCGGTCGCCAGCACACTCGTCAACGAGGCCATCACGAACATGCGGGTCTGGCTGATCATCTCCGCTCGCATGGTCGCCAGCACCTCATGCTTCGCGCCCGTCACCACAGCATGCATCTCAGTCCGGAGAGAACCCAACTCGCTGCGCAGGGAGTTGATCTCGCCATGCAGCTCGCTGCGCAGCGAGCTGATCTCGCCGCCCAGCGAGTTGATCTCGCCATGCAGCTCGCTGCGCAGCGAGCTGATCTCGCCACCCAGCGAGCTGATCTTGCCACCCAGCTCGCTCCGCAGCGTGCGCTGAACAGCCAAAAGGTCCTGTTTGGTGGCAACGTCGGCCCATCCGACAGGCGGGAGATGCGCCATCAGCGTCGTCGCCTCACCGGATCCGAGCACGTCGATGAGACGTGCGTACAGCTCATGTCGCGATCGCTCATCAAGCACCATCATCACCCCCAGGTCCCCGTCCGACAATACTGGCCCAGGATGTGCGAGCCAGCCAGGGCAAGCGAGGGGGGAACCCACAGCCCAGCAGCTCAGCACCTGTTTGGGAATCGGGGCCTTGACTTGCGGGCGAAGCGAAGCGGAGCGCGGTTCAGGCGGCCAGGGGGTCCGGGGGAGTCCCCCGGATACAAGTGCGCCTGAACCGCTCAGCTTTAATCAAAACACCCGACTGGTAGGGAGCATGGGGTCGCGCCTCGTCGGGTGCAGCGACCGACCGCACCAACCTCCCCCACCCACCCACCCCGAAGGAAGAGCGGAACCCGACGAGGCGCGACCCTTCACGACTGCGTGCAGACACGCCCGTCATACGCCGAGATCTGCCCGAGATCCCGGTGAGGGCGTGTCACCGGCGTCTCCTGGCGCCGGAGGGGCTGGGCGCAGCCGCAGGCAGAACCTCGCCCCCCGCGGCGTGTTCGGCTCGTACCAGGCGTGGCCTCCCTGAGCCTCGGCGAGCTGGAGGACGATGGCCAGGCCAAGCCCCGTGCCCTCGGCGGTGCGAGAGGCGCCGACGCTCGCCTGGCTGAACTTGTCGAACAGGCGCGGCACGAAGGCCGCAGGCACCCCAGCCCCTGAATCGACGACCTTCAGCACGACGCTCCCCCCATCCTCCCTCGCCTCAACCGCGAAGGGCGGCGCGCCGTACTTGCGGGCATTCGACAGGTAGTTCGACAGGATCTGTCCCAGGCGACGCCTGTCGGCCAGCACCCACAGACCGTCAGGGCAGGTGTTGACGACCTCGATGTCCGGTGGCAGGTGGGCGAGCGCGTCTTTGACCGCCATGGCCAGCGCAACCGGCTCGACCTCGACCTGCAGCGCTCCGGCCTGGACGGACGAGATGGTGAGCAGGTCCTCGACCAGGTCGCGCAGGCGCTCGGACTGCTGCGCGATCTGTGCCATCGCGTTCAGCTTGGAGTCGTCGGGCAGCGAGGTCCACCGGCGCTGGAGCATCGCCGTGTAACCGAGGATGGTCGTGAGCGGGGTGCGCAGCTCGTGATTCGTCATCGCCAGGAAGTCGTCCCTGAACTCCCCCGCGCGCTCCAGCTCGGACTTCGCCGCGGCCAACTCGTTGCGCTCGGCCAGCAGGCTGCCCGCCATCGCCCCCGCGACACCCGCGATGATGAACCCGATGCCCATACGGAACGAGATCGACGAGAGCAGGAAAAGGTTGCCGTAGACCGCCGCCCCGAGCACCTCCCGCACGCTGTACAGCAGGGTGGCGGCTCCCATCGTCCACAGCGAGCCGGCGAGCTGAAACTTGATCGCGCCCTCCAGCGGCAGGATGTAGACCGCAGCCCACACCGCCGTGTCGACGTCGAAGGTGTAGACGAACACCAGTCCCATGACCACGACGACGTCGAGCGACAGCGTCGCTACAGTGAGCGCCTTGGCCTGGGGCATCGTACTGATCCGGCCGAGGACCGCCTGCGTCACCACGTTGCCGGCGGCGACCACGACCACCAGCGCGAGCGCCGCCGCGCGAGCGCCCCTGGGGTAGGGCATGTAGTACGTCAGCACCTGCACCACGGCAAAGACGGCGCCCGCCCAGCGGACGCGCACCAGCGTCCGCTCCCCCCGGATCAGCCGCTGCGTCCCGGCGCTGTCACCCTGATGTTTCGCTTCGTCGTCCACCATGTCTTCTCGCACGCCGTCCAGTGTGCATCGTCAAGCCCGCGGGCAGCGGCGGAGCGACCTCATCAGGAGCGGCGTCATCCCGCCAGCAGGTGGGCGATGACGATACTCTGGGCTCTTGCTCCAGCTCTGTGAGTTTTACGAGCAGGAGCCGGGTCGCCGACACGCAGGAGCGACCGGATGAGGGGAGTGCGCAGTCGTGAACTCCATGACACAAGTCTCCGCGCTTCTGGAGAAGCAGCGAGATCGCTCCACAGCCGCCGCATTGGAGCTGGCCGGGTTGACGGAGCTGATGAGCCTGACGCCTGGCCGGCCTGAGGTCTGCGTGGCCCTGATCGACGGGCCTGTAGCCGCACATCCCGACCTCAGTGATGCCGATGTCCGGGTCCTGCCGGCAGATCCACCAGTCGCCCAACCGGACAGCGCGGCGTGCCGGCATGGAACCTTCGTCGCCGGGATGCTGTGGGCGAGGGGCGACAGCGCGGCGCCAGCGATCTGTCCCGGCTGCAGCTTCGTCGTACGTCCGGTGTTGGGTCACCCGATGCCCGTTGCGACCCCCGAGACGCTCGCTGCAGCCCTCATCGACTGCGTCGACGCCGGCGCTCGGATCGTGAACCTGAGCGCCGCGGCGGGCACGCCCCTGCCGGACCGGGAGCGAGAGGTCGAGCAGGCGCTGGACTACGCGGCTCGGCGAGGCGTCATCGTGATCGCCGCCGCCGGCAACCAAGGTTGGGTGGGCAGCTCTGCCGTCACGCGGCATCCAGGGGTCATTCCGGTCACGGCCTGTGACCTTGCCGGCAGACCGCTGCGCGACGCCAACGTGAGCGGCACGATCGGGCGCCGTGGGCTGGCGGCCCCTGGCGCGGACATCAGCAGCCTGAACGCGGGTGGCGGGACAGTGAGCTGGAGCGGCACCAGCGTGGCCGCTCCCTTCGTCACCGGCGCCGCCGCGCTGCTGTGGTCGCTGTTTCCCCGGGCCCCTTCCGAGCACGTGAGGCTCGCCCTCCTGCAGCCGTTCCCGCAGCGGCGGGCCACCGTGTTCCCTCCCATGCTGAACGCTCGAACGGCATATGGCCAGATGATCGCAGGTCACGCCTGACAATGAGGGAAAATGTCAATGACAGACTTGCCCGACACCGCGCTCGCGCCCGACCTCAATGGCAACGCGGCGGCGCCGCCCTATGTCTATGCGCTGGGCAGGATCGAGTCGCGCTGCCCGTCCTTGGAGGTCGAAAAAGAGCTTGCGCAGGTGATGGGCCGGTCGGAGACCGCGGGCCTCACCGATCGCCAAGCGCTTCATGAGGTGTTCTCTGATCGGCAGAACCGTTACCTGGTCCGCCAGATGAACTGGATCCTCAAAATCGAAGGGCTGGAGACCTATCTTCTGACACCGCGCGACCCCGGGGATTTTGACCTGCTGGTGGAGGCGGCCCGGCCCTCCCCCCGCAGCACCGACATCGACGTCGTGATCGGCGTGAAAGGCCCTGTAGCGCCACCTGAGGTCGCGAACGGGCTGATGGTTCCCATGGTGGCGTTCGATCAGATCTACTCATTCGACATCGACGCGCTCATGGAGTCGATTCCACGCCCCGACGACGTGCCCGCCTCAGAGTTCCAGCTGTCATCCGAGGAGCTGTTCTCACGCTTGGTCCAGCTGGCCGACAACGCCGGCGCGACCGACGAGCACCGGGCCCTCAACTATCTCGCCGTCCGCTATCCCACCATCTACGCCGAGACCGCCCGAGCCTACGGGCGCAACCAGTCATTGAGCGGTGTGGAGGTGCGCCCCTCGCGGTTGAGCGGCGCCCGCACCATCGTCGACGTGATCTTCTCGTTCACCCATCGTGGGACCGATGTGACGGAATCCTTCTTCACGCGGGTGGACGTCACCGGTCAGTTCCCATTTCTCGTCACAAAACTGTCGCCGTACTTCCGGCGGTGAGGAGGGGTCTCATGAGCGCCGAGGAAGAGCGAGGGAGCCAACACGCACGACGAACACCCTACCGGGTGCGCCTGCCAGGCTTCGTGAAAGACGAAGAGGTCGGCCTCGGCGATGTGGTCAAACGCGCCACATCCGCCGTGGGTGTCCGCCCCTGCGGCGGCTGCGCGCGCCGCGCAGCCGCGCTCAATCGACGAATCGTGTTCACGCCGTGGCGCGCGAAATAACCCAGGTCGTTGCGCCACCGAAGAGGAGGTATCCACAATGACGATGCCAGGATTCACCGCGGCAGCCTCACTCTACGAAACGAGCCGCTCGTACCACCCACGATATGGAAACAGACCGCCTCATGACCGCGGCTTCGAAGCAAGCGCCGCGTCGGGACCCGATGTCTTAATCGATCGCTGCCCCGGCGGTTGTATGAATGCCTGCAGGCTCTGCGATTCTGGCACGAGGGAGGAGATGCGTCTTTGTTGCCCTGCCTGCGTGGTCTGTTGAGCGGAGACCCGTCTGCTCATTGCCTCGGCACTGACCGCCGGACAGCCACGGCTATCCCATAAAAGACGGCTCTGAGGCCCGAGCCGGGGGGTTGCCGTGACGCAGGCGCTGGTCGAGCACGATCAGGCCCGCGGCGCGATTCGCGACGCGGTGCGGCGCCAGAGCGCGCGGCTGAGGGCTGCCGCGCCGACGGCGGTCGTCGCCGCGCTGGTCGCCGCGGCCTGCATGCCGATCGTGTGGCCGCTGCTGGGCACGGCGGTGCCCGAGTCGCTGAAGGGGATCGTCGCGCTGCTCGGCTCGACCGGCGGCGGCTACATCAGCCACTTCATCAAGGACGCGGTCGAGCGCCTGCGCCCTCAGGACGGTGAGCCGAAATCCGAGGCCGAGGTCCAACAGGAGCTTGAGCGCGCGCTGCTGGTCAGGCTGGAGGCCGATGACGAGGGCGCCGCCGGGCTGCGTGCCGACGTCGCGGCGCTGCTGGAGAGCGTCCAAGGGGTTCAGGCCGCGCTGGAGGCCGCCTCCGCGGATGTGCGGCAGGCGCTGGCCGCGGCGTTCACGGAGCTGGGCGCGTCGTTCCACGAGTTCGGCTGGATGCTGGACCAGGCCAGCCACACGTTGACGGAGATCCAACGCGAGCAGCGGCACCAGACCGACCTGGCCCGCGAGACCCTGGTCAAGATCAACCTGCTCATGCGGCGCCAGGCAGCCGCGACCGCCATCGCGCCAGCGCCGACCGCTCTGGCTGAGGCGGTGGAGGAAGAGGATTCGCTCCCGGCGCCTGGGCCGCCTCCATATATGGGATTGGCGGCGTTTCAGGCCGAGGACGCGCAGTGGTTCTTCGGGCGTGAGCAGCTGGTCGCTGAGCTGACCGTGCGCCTGGCCGAGGGGCCGTCCTTGGCGGTGGTCGGCCCGTCGGGGAGCGGCAAGTCGTCGGTGCTGCGCGCGGGGCTGTTGCCGGCGGTCTGGGGCGGCATGGTGGCGGGGGCGGGCAGCTGGAGCACGGTCGTGCTGACCCCGGGCGCGCATCCGTTGGAGGAGTTGGCCGTCCGTGTCGCGCTGGTGCGCGGGGTGGCTCCCGGCTCGCTGCTGGCTGATCTGCGGGCCGACCCGGGGCTCCTGCGCCTGGCGGTGCGCCAAGCGGTGGCTGAGGCGCCAGGGGATACGCGGCTGCTGCTGCTCGTGGACCAGTTCGAGGAGACCTTCACGCTGTGCGACGACGAGGCCGAGCGACGCCAGTTCATTCAAGCCCTGGTCGCGCTGGTCGGCGACCCTGACAGTCCCGCCACCGTGGTGCTCGGCTTACGGGCCGATTTCTACGACCGCTGCGCCGACTATCCCGGACTCATCGACATCCTTGAGGACAACCAGGCGTTGGTGGGGCCGATGACGGCCGCCGAGCTGCGCGCAGCGATCACCAGCCCGGCGGAGCGCGCCGGCCTGACCTTGGAGCCGGGTCTGGTCGAGACGGTGCTCGCCGATCTGGGCGAGGAGCCGGGGTCGCTGCCGCTGCTGTCGCACGCGCTGTTTGCGACGTGGCAGCGGCGCCGCGGCCGAACCCTGACACGGGCGGGCTATGCGGATGCGGGAGGGGTGCGCCGAGCGATCGCGCAGACGGCCGAGGCGGTCTACAGCGCGCTGGATCCGGCGAGCCAAGCGATCGTCAAAGAGGTGTTCCTGCGGCTGATCGCGCTGGGCGAAGGCACCGCAGACACCCGGCGGCGCGTGCGGCGCAGCGAGCTGTTGGCCGACCGTGACGCAGAGGGCGTGGACCGGCTGGTGGATCGGCTGGCCGAGGCTCGGCTGCTTACTCTGGGTGAGGACAGCGTGGAGATCGCCCATGAGGCGCTCATCCGCGAGTGGCCGGCGCTGGGAGAGTGGTTGACCGAGGACCGGGAGGGGCTGCACACGCAACGCCGTCTGACGCAGGCGGCCCTGGAGTGGGAGTCGCTGGCGCGCGATCGCGGCGCGCTGTATCGCGGTGTCCGGCTGGCCACCGCGCGCGAGTGGGCGCAGAGTCACGAGACCAGGCTGAACGATCTCGAGCGCGAGTTCCTGACCGCCAGCAGCAACGCCGAGCGAGACGAGCTGGCCGCCGCCCGGCGTCGCAGCCGCCTTTTGAGCGCGCTGTCCGCGGTCCTGGCCATCCTGTTGATCGTGGCGGTGCAGCAGCGGCAGAGCGCGCGGCAGCAACGTGATCTGGCCACCTCCCGGCAGCTGGCGGCGCAGGCTGAGGGCGCGACGAGCAGCGACCCGCAACTGGCGACCCTGCTCAGCGTGGCGGCGTTCGACGTGGCGGACACCGCCGAGGCGCACAGCAGCCTGCTGAACCAACGGCAGCGCCTCCAAGGCGTCGAGCGGTTCCTGAGCGGCCACACCGACCCGGTGGGCGACGTCCTGTTCAGCCCTGATGGGCGCCTGCTCGCCACCGGCGGCGGTGAGGGTGCGGTGATCCTGTGGGACGCAGCCCAACGCACGCGGCTGGACACCCTGACCGGACACACGGACAGGGTGTCGAGCGTCGCGTTCAGCCCAGACGGGCGCGTGCTGGCCACCGGCGGCGGCAACGGCGAGGTCCTGCTGTGGGACGTGGCCCAACGCACCCAGCTGGACACCCTGACCGGCCACACCAGCGTGGTGGTGAGCATCGCCTTCAGCCCCGACGGGCGCACCTTGGCCGCGGCCGGCGCAGACGGCACGGTCATCATCTGGGACATGGCCCGGACAGCGCCCGCCTTGACTGTGCGCGTGGGTGAGGCAGTGACGAGCGCGGCGTTCAGCGCTGATGGGCGCGTCCTGGCCACCGGGGCCGGCAACGGCGAGGTCGTGCTGTGGGACGTGACCCAACGCGCCCAACTCGCCACCCTGACTGGCCACACCAGCGCGGTGAACAGCGCAGCGTTCAGCGCTGACGGACGCACGCTGGCTACCGGCGATGTCGGCGGCGGGGTGATCCTGTGGGACGTGGCCCAGCGCACCCAGCTGGACACCCTGACCGGCCACACCGACAGGGTGTCCAGCGTCGGGTTCAGCGCTGACGGGCGCATCCTGGCCACCGGCGGCGGCAACGGCGAAGTCCTGCTGTGGGACGTGGCCCAACGCGCGCGGCTGGACACCCTGACGGGCCACACCGACAGGGTGTTGAGCGTCGCGTTCAGCCCAGACGGCCGCACACTCGCCACCGGCGGCGGCAACGGCGAGGCGATCCTGTGGGACGTGGCCCAACGGACCCCGCCCGCCGCCCTGACCGGTCTCATCGGCCCAGTGTCCGACACGGTGTTCAGCCCCGATGGGCGCCTGCTTGCCCTCGCCGGTTTCGACGGCGAGATCGTGTTGTGGGACACGGCCCAGCCCACTCAGCGCGCCACCCTGCTCGGCGACGCCGGTGAGGAAGGCAGCGGCATGGCGTTCAGCCCTGACGGGCGCCTGCTCGCCTCCGGCAGCGACAGCTCGGTGGTCCTGTGGGATGTGGTCCGGGGCGCCGAGCCGGTCACGCTGACCGGCCACACCGGGGCGGTGAACAGCGTGGCGTTCAGCCCTGACGGGCGCCTGCTCGCCTCCGGTGGCGACGACGGCGAGGTCGTGCTGTGGGATATGGCCCAGGGCACCGAGCCGGTCACGCTGACCGGCCACACCGGGGCGGTGAACAGCGTGGCGTTCAGCCCTGACGGGCGCCTGCTCGCCTCCGGTGGCGACGGCGGCGAGGTCGTGCTGTGGGATATGGCCCAGGGCACCGAGTTGGCCACGCTGACCGGTCACACCGGGGCGGTGCTCAGCGTGGCGTTCAGCCCCGACGGACACACCCTCGCCACAGCGGGCGGGAACGACGGCAGGGTGCTCCTGCGGGATGTGGCCCGGCGCACCCGGCTGGCCACGCTGACCGGCCACACCGAGACGGTGCTCAGCGTGGCGTTCAGCCCCGACGGACACACCCTCGCCTCCGTCGGCGGCGGCCAAAACATCATCCTGTGGGACGTCGACGCCGCATCAGTGCGCGAGCAGCTGTGCGCGATCGCGGGTCGCGGCCTGACCAGAGACGAATGGGCCGCATACCTACCGGGACGGCCCTACAGGTCGCTGTGCCCCGGCCCCTCTGCTGCAGGGTAGGGATCTCCCAGGCGAGCGGTGGATGACGCCGGCGACCAGGCCGGCGTTGACGCAGAGGGCTTCCGGCTGTGTCGAGGGCTACGCGTCCCTTGCGGCAGGAAACCGTCACATCTGACGGTTTCCTGCGCTCCAACGACGCCCGAGTCCAGGTCGCCCGCAGAAATCCGTCAGTCCGAGGCTGTTGCAACATTGCCGGCGGGGCCGTTCTGCGCCGATCTCATGCATGGGCAAGGTGGCCGGCGGCGGCGTGTCGGGCGCGGTTTTCCTTCGGACGCGCCAGGATTACCGCAGGCAAACGCGCCAAGACACCGGTTCGGGTGCAGCTTTCCCTCACATCCGAAGGAAAGCTGTGCATCTGACCCCGTATCAACCGTCAACTGATCAACCGGGTTTTGCAACAGGCTCGTCCCGGCGGAAACCTGCGCCTGGCACATCGCGTGGCCGAGCCGCCGGCCGGGCCGGTAGATTGCGGGGCCTATGGATCATCCGGCCGTCACCTGCGAGCCGACAACTCGGCCTCGCCCGCGTCCCGACGTCGCTATGCGCCGGCTGCTGGCCATTCCCGAAGGCCCGACGCCGGGGTTCGAGGGGCGTCGGGTGGTGGGGGCGTCGCTGCTGCTGTCGGCCGCTCGGTGCCTGCTCAGCTACGTCGTGCTCCCGCTGCTGGCGCCGCTGGTCGGCTTGGTCACCGTCAATCCGGTGCTCGGGATCGTCCTCGGATCGGTCGCGCTGGCCGCCAACCTCGTGGCGGTACGCCGGTTCTGGTTGGCGGATCACCGGTGGCGGTGGCCCTACACGGCCATCTGCGCGGTCGTGGTGACGCTGATCCTGGTGCTGCTGGCCCAAGACGTCGTCGACGTCTTCGGTTAGCCGCGGGCATGGGGAGCGGATCCCCGCCGGAGGGGCGGGCCCGGCGAACACGACTTCGCTGGCTGTGGCTTGCGCTGGGGTGGCTGTCCGTCGCGCTGGGGAGCATCGGCATCGTCGTGCCGGGCCTCCCGACCACCGTGTTCTTCATCATGGCCGCCTCATGCTTCGCGCGCGCCAGCCCTCGCTTCGAGCGCTGGGTCCTCGAGCTGCCCAAGATCGGCCCGCTCGTCCGTGACCACCGGGCCGGCCTGGGCATGCCCCGACGGGCCAAAATCACCGCGATCGGCGTGATGCTTGCCGCAGTCGCGGTGAGCGCCGGATTCCTCCTGTCGTCGCCCGCGTGGCGGATCACGGTGGTGATCCTGGGGGCAGTGGGCGCCGGGTACATCGGCTGGCGGGTCCCGACCCGCGAAGAGCCGCCCTGACCCGCCATCGCTCTGACGGAAAGCCGAGGGGCAGGAACGACCAGATGTAGGCCACGCGCAGGTCGCAGGGGTGTTGGTGGCCGGATCGGTCACGGTGGTGTCGCGCAGCAGCCCACGCCAGATGGTGCGCCGTTCGGGCGCCAGCTGTTGTTCGCGCTGGGCTGTGTAGTCGAGGGCGGCCAGCCGGTCGAGCGTGCCGACGTCGGCGTCGAAGCGGTCGGCCCAGCCGGTGTCGGCGCGCAGGGGGGCGACGAAGCGCAGGCCGGCGCGCTCGGCGGCGCAGAGGTTGCGCATGTGTCCCAGCGCCCACGCCCAGGTCGCGAACGGCCGCCCCGAACCACCCACGGGCCTGACCCCGAGGCGAAGGACCGGGTCCTGCTCGGCAACACCCACCGTGACCACCCCCTGCGGCTCGGCGGGGATCTCTGTGCTGCCGAACTTGCGCTCGATGGTGACCGGGCGCCGCCCCGCAGCCGGCGAGCATCGGCACGAGACGGTCGAGGGGCGAAGGGCAGGCTGAGCGCGGAGATCACGGCCAACGGTTCCGCGCCACATCGTCAACGCAGGCGGTGGTTGTGTGCTGGATATCGGCGGCATAGCGCCGGGATCCAGCACACAACGCGCCGGTAGGCAGACCAGGCCCGCTTGGTAACGGGCTGTCCGTCGGCTTCGGTCTCGGCCTCTGCATCGGCCAGCAGGTCGAGGGGGACTACGTGCTGTTCATCGCCCCCGGCCTGCTGGCCGCGGCGGCGATCAGCCTGTTCCGCCGCCGCCTCATCGTCTGAGACCGCGGTAGACCGAGATGTGGGTGGGACTCTCGCGGGTGAACGGCTCGCCTGACCAGCCGCCCCAGCGCTCGGCCAGCCCCAGCCCGGCGAGACGGGCCATGAGATCGATCTCTGACGGCCAGGCGTAGCGGATCTTGACCAGCCGCGTCTGGACACCGTCGTCGATCATGACCCGGGCGCTGACGACTTGCTGGTTCACGGGGTCGTGACGAGCGACCTCCAACACGACGTTCTGGTCGTCGATCTCCTCGGCCCGCACCGACTGATCGTCGTGGAACCGTCGCAGATCCGGCACGAATGCCTCGACGACGAACGCGCCCCGCCGCGTCAGATGGCCGGCCGCATTCGCGAAGCACCTGCACTGCGCGTCCTGCGACGGCAGGTTGAACAGGGTGTTGAACGCGAGCAGGACCAGGTCGAACCGGCCCTCTGCCCGAGCCTGTGCGAAATCGCCGATCACCACCGGGATGTGCCCGCCGCCCGGCTTCGCGCGCAGCCGCGCCACCATCGCCTGTGAGGCGTCGATGCCGTGCACCTCCAGCCCGCGCGCGGCCAGCGGCAGCGCCAGGCGCCCCGTGCCGATTCCGAACTCCAGGACCCGGCCCTCGCCGGCGAGCCTGGCCAGGGCTTCGACGGCGGTCTCGGTGTCCAGCTTCGGATCGTGGAACCGGTCGTAGACTGGCGCCCACGCGTCCCCGTACTCCTCAGGCGTCCAGTCCGCCGGTGTCATGGGAAGCTCTCTCCTCGGGTGGAGCGGGACATCGCCGCAGGGTAGCAGGAGGGGCTCATCGGCTGGCTGTGTGGAGCATCGGCGACATATACGTCGCGGATGCTCCACAAACTGCCGTCAACACCGTGACGACTCACACGCACACGGCGTCGACCCGCACCTCGGGCAACCCCGCGCGTACCGCGTCGCCGCAGCGGCGAGGTCCACGCCCGCCTGGTCCGCCAACGAGGCGAGCCAGGCGAGCACGTCGGCGAACTCGCGCACCCGATCCTCGTGGGAGCCGCGGAACAGCGCCCGCGACAGCTCCCCGCACTCCTCGACCAGCCACGCGAACGTCCGCGCCAACCCGCGCTCCCGGTCCCGCGCCCCGTACAGCGTCCGCATCTGCGCTTGAAACGCCTCCAGCTCCATGGCCTGACTTTAGTCAGGGCGCTGAACGAAAGCCAAGACGGCCCGACCGCCCGGGCCTTGTCGCCGCGTCCGGCGTGCGTTACTGTGACGCTGCTCGCCCGGCAGGGGCCGATGAGGTTATGCCGCAGGTCACTGAGATCACCCTTGGGGCCGTGCGGCTGGGGGCATGCCTGGCCCGGGCGAGCGCACGCCGCTTCGCGATAGCCACCCCTCCAGGGCAGGGCCTCTAAGAACGTGTTTGAGAAAGCGCGGCCTTGACTTGCGCGCGGAGCGAAGCGGAGCGCGGGTG
>JBOGEA010000059.1:0-20966 GCA_050743205.1 Egibacteraceae bacterium
GGGGACTCCCCCGGACCCCCTGGCCGCCTGAACCGCGACCGCGAGCCAATCTGCAGGGGTCCACTCCTACGCTGCGGCTGGCAGGAAGCGGTCGATCTTGGCGGCCATGACGAAGTCGTTTTCGGTCAGGCCACCCGCCGCGTGCGTGGTGAAGGTCACGGCCAGCCTTGCCCAGCCCACCTCCAGATCGGGGTGATGGCCCTGTGACTCGGCCAGCAGCGCGATCTTCGTGGCGACGGCGAACGCATCACGGAAGTTCGGGAACCTCACGGTCCGGCGGATGCGGGCAGTGCCCTCACGCTCCCAGGCCGGATGGATCCCCGCCGCCAGCTCGGCGGCATGGGCGTCGTCAAGCGGCGCGGTGCCTGGAGCGCACGTGCCGCATGTCCGCGTGGCAAGATCCTGGGCGCTGCTCATACCGCCAGCCCTCCTACCGCCTGCTGTCGGAACGTCGAGAGGGAGGTTATCCGCTGGAAGGGAACCCGTTGCCCCCGAAGTCCCTGCACGACGACATCGACCAGGTGCTGATCGACGCGGACCGGATCCAACAGCGGCTGCGAGAGCTGGCCGGTGAGGTCGATCGCGACTACGCGGGGCGGCAAGTGCTGCTCGTGGGCGTGCTGAAAGGCGCGTTCGTGCTGATGGCCGACTTCTCCCGGTACCTGAGCGTCCCGGTGGAGTTCGACTTCATGGCGGTGTCGAGCTACGGCTCGGCGACCAAGACCTCAGGCGTCGTCCGGATCCTGAAGGACCTCGACCTGGACATCGCGGGCAGGGATGTGCTGGTCGTGGAGGACATCGTCGACTCCGGGCTGACGCTGAACTACCTGCTGCGCAACCTGCGGGCGCGCGGCCCTGCCTCGTTGGAGGTCTTCGCCCTGCTGCGCAAGCCCGAGCGGACCCGCGTGGAGATCTCGATCCGCTACCAGGGCTTCGCGGTGCCGAGCGTGTTCGTGGTCGGGTATGGGCTGGACTATGCCGAGCGGTACCGAAATCTGCCGTATGTCGGCACCCTCAAGCCTGAGATATATACGTAAGCCTGAACGCGGGCTGATGCTACAGTGACTCCGTAGCGCAGCGGTGGGGCGTCGAGCCCCTGCGCGTGGAGGAATGACCGTTGCCCGTGCCGCGAGGAACTGCATGAATCTCCAGCGCTTGGTGCGCGGCCCGTTCATCTGGATCACGGTGCTGCTTGTCATCGCCGTGGTCTTCCTGTCGGGCGTGGGTCGATCCGGGGGCCCCAGACAGATCTCGTATGACGGCTTCGTCGAGCTTTTGGAGACCAACCAGGTCAGGACGGTCACGGACTTCGCCGACGACCATCGGCTTCAGGGCGAGCTGGTCGACGGAGACAGCTACCGGGTCTCCTACAACGCCGAGATCAACGGCCTGCAGCTCGGGCAGCTCTTGAGCGCGGCCGAAGGCATCGAGCGGTACGACGTCAACAACCAGCCGCGGAATCTGTTCGTCTCGCTGCTCGTGCAGTTCGTGCCGATCATTCTGATTTTCGCCCTGTTCTTTTTCTTCATGAGCCAGATGCAGGGCGGCGGCAACAGGGTCCTGAGCTTCGGGAAGTCCCGGGCGAAGGTCGTCTCCAAAGACCAGCCCAAGGTGACGTTCGCCGACGTCGCCGGAGCTGACGAGGCCGTCGAGGAGCTGCGCGAGATCAAGGAGTTCCTGGAGAACCCCGCGAAGTTCGCGGCAATCGGCGCGAAGGTGCCCAAGGGCTGCCTGCTCTTCGGGCCGCCGGGCACCGGCAAGACCCTGCTCGCGCGCGCGGTGGCGGGCGAGGCGGGGGTGCCGTTCTTCTCGATCTCGGGCTCGGACTTCGTCGAGATGTTCGTGGGCGTCGGCGCCAGCCGCGTCCGGGACCTGTTCGAGCAGGCCAAGTCGAACGCGCCGGCGATCATCTTCATGGACGAGATCGACGCCGTGGGCCGCCACCGGGGCGCCGGCATGGGTGGTGGCCACGACGAGCGTGAGCAGACGCTGAACCAGCTGCTCGTCGAGATGGACGGCTTCGACATGAAGACCGGCGTGATCCTGATCGCCGCGACCAACCGTCCTGACATCCTCGACCCCGCCCTCCTGCGGCCCGGCCGCTTCGACCGGCAGATCGTCGTCGACCATCCCGACCTGATCGGCCGCCGGGCGATCCTGAAGGTCCACAGCCGGGGTAAGCCGCTGGGCCCAGACGCCGATCTCGACGTGATAGCCCGGCGCACCCCTGGGTTCACCGGCGCGGACCTGGCCAACCTGATCAACGAGGCCGCCCTGCTGTCCGCCCGCAAGGGTTTCAGCGAGATCTCGATGGCGGCGCTGGAGGACGCGATCGACCGCGTCATCGCAGGTCCCGAGCGCAAGACCCGGCTGATGGGCGAGAAGGAGAAGCGCGTCATCGCCTATCACGAGGGCGGGCACACGATCGTGGGCCACGCGCTGCCGCACGCCGATCCGGTCCACAAGGTGTCGATCATCCCGCGGGGGCGGGCGCTGGGCTGGACGCTGACGCTGCCGACCGAGGACAAGCATCTCGTGTCGCGTGGGGAGCTGATCGACCAGCTCGCGATGATGCTCGGTGGCCGGGTCGCGGAGGAGCTGACCATCGGCGACTTCACGACGGGCGCGTCAGATGACATCTCCCGCGCCACCGCCACCGCCCGGAATATGGTCACCCAGTACGGCATGAGCGCGAGGCTCGGCCCGATGACCTTCGGTGAGAAGCAGTCGCAGCCGTTCCTCGGCCGTGACTTCGGTCACATGCCGGACTACTCGCAGGAGGTCGCGGTCGAGATCGACCGCGAGGTGCGGGGGCTGATCGACCAGGCGCACGACGAAGCGCTGGAGATCCTCGTCGCGAACCGCGACATTCTGGAAGAGCTGGCCGACGCGCTCATGGAGAAGGAGACCGTCGAGAAGGACGAGCTGGCCGCGGTCCTCGCCAAGGTCACGCCACGCCCGTCGCGCAAGATCAAGCCGTTGATGAACGGCGATCAGACGATGGTCAGCGGCCACGTCGTCGTCACGCAGCTGCGCCGTGTCGAGGACCCCGCCGCGATCAGCCGCGCGCCTAGCCGGCGATCTCCGTCAAGCCGGGGAGCGCTGGAGGACTAGCGCGTTGGCGGACACCGTCCCGGGTGCTTCGGCTCGCGAGGCGGATCCCTTCGATCACGAGAAGATCCGTGAGGGCGTCCGGCTGCTGTTCGAGGGGCTGGGGATCGATCCGTCCCTTCCGCGCGTAGCGGGAACACCCGACAGGGTCGCTCGGATGTTCGATGAGATCTGCGCGGGGCTGCGCGTCGATCCGCTGGACGTGCTCGATGTGATGTTCGAGGAGGGCCACGACGAGATCGTGATTGTGCGGGATATACCATTCGCAAGTATCTGCGAACATCATCTCGTCCCGTTTGTCGGACATGCACACGTCGGGTACCTCCCGAACACTGCGGGGCAGATCACCGGAATTTCTAAACTCGCGCGGCTTGTGGATTTAGTCGCAAAGCAGCCGACCCTGCAAGAGCGCATTACGACCACGATCGCAGAAACTCTCGAGAAAGCATTGTCTCCGCGCGGTGTCATTGTCATTATCGAGGCCGAGCATCTCTGTATGACGATGAGGGGAGTCCGAAAACCCGGCGCCGTCACTGTGACGAGCGCCGTTCGGGGGCTGATGCGAGACGACCAGAGGACGCGGGCAGAGGCCATGGCCCTGGTCTTCGGGCATCGGGGGTTTGGCAGGGGATAGCGCCGAGGCGGGCGAGGGCGGTCGTCTGCTGTCGTCGAGGGAGGGGGGGACATGAACGGCCTGCCGATCGTGCGGGTCGAGGAGGCGAGTCTCGGCGGTGACGCCCAGGTGCGGCTTGTCGTGAGCAGGGTGAGTGACTTGGGAAGGCTGCGCAGCGCGTGGGCGTCTTCCGGCGCTGCGCTTGAACGGGTGGGGGGACGGCTGCACGCGACGACGACGGTCGACGCGCTCGCGCGAGCGGCGGGCCGATCGCTGGAGTCCCGTGAGGCTGCCTCGTTGGACCGCATCCTGCGCGAGACGATCGCCGCATGGACCGGGCCGCCTCCGCCACTGCGGTGCGCGGGACTGCGCCTGGAGACAGGAGTCCGCCCGATCATCGTCGGGATCGTGAACGTGACGCCCGACTCGTTCTCCGACGGCGGCATGCTCTACCCCAAGCGCCACCCCCAGACCGCGATCGCCCACGGGCGGCTGCTGCTCGAGCAGGGCGCCGACGTCATCGACGTCGGCGGCGAGTCGACCCGGCCGGGCGCCGCGCCGATCGACCGGGACGAGGAGCTGCGCAGGGTGCTCCCCGTCATCGAGGGTCTGGCGCGGTACGGGGCGGTGTGCAGCATCGACACACGCGACCCCGACGTCGCGCGGGCGGCGCTGGACGCTGGCGCGGCGATCGTCAACGACGTCTCGGGCGGCGCCCACCCGCGCCTGCTGGAGGTCACCGCCGCGGCGGGCGCGGGTTACGTGCTGATGCACACCCGCGGCACCCCCGAGGAGATGGCGCGCCTGGCGACCTACGACGACGTCGTCGCCGAGGTCTACGAGTTCCTCGCCGACGGGCTCAGCCACTGCAACCAGGCCGGCATCGACCCGGCCGGGATCCTCATCGACCCCGGTCTCGGCTTCGCCAAGACGCCTGCCCACAACCTCGAGCTGCTCCACGCGCTGCGCCAGTTCCGCGGCCTGGGCCGTCCCGTCCTGGTGGGCGCCTCACGCAAAAGCTTCCTGGGCGCCCCTGTGGGGCGTGGCGGACCGGAGGACCGGCTGGAGGGCAGCCTCGCCTGCGCCGCCGCCGCCGTGCTCGCCGGCTCCGGCGCCCTGCGCGTCCACGACGTCAGCGCCACCGTCCGCGTCGCCCGCGTCGCCCGCGCCATCGCCACCGGCCGCCTCGACTGGCCCGACGCCCGCCCCACCAGCCCCACCCGCCGCTGAGAAGGGTGAGCTACACTGCTGCCGCCCGGTGGAAGAGGAAGATTCGAATGCGTTACAGTGCCGAGTCCCGCTGGTTCTTCCCTGGAATCCTCCCAGAGTCGATCACTGAATGTTTCTGGACGGGCGTGCCGTCGATCCCGAGTCGCGGGTCGACCGTTATCTGGCGCTTCCCGGCTGTGAATCCGTTGGCGTCAAGCTCAGGGGCACGAACGATCCCACGGGCGGGAAGCTAGAGATAAAGGCATTGGTCGGTGGGGTTCAGGTCACCAGGTTCAGGCCGAACGTCGTCGGGCGAACCGATGCTTGGGTCAAGTGGACGCATCCCACTCAGGTGGATCAAATAATTTCTGCTGAACCCTCGTGGGTGGCCGTCAAGAAGCGGCGATCCCTGCGCACGTTCTCACTCGATGAGAACGTCTGCGCCGAGGTCGGCGCGGATCTGCTCCCCCGACCGAGAGGGATGAATGTCCTGGTAGAGGGCGGGGTCCTCCCCCTTCTGTCGGTTTTATGCGTTATTTCCCGCCGAGGCCCCGCGTGGTTCGCCGAACCCTGGGCCTCAGGCGGCTCAGCGATGTGGTTGGCCGCAGTTTTCCTTCGGATGGAGGCTGTTGCAAAACGCAGGTCGGACCGCATGCCTGCGCTCGCCGCGTCAGCTACAGCTTTCCGTCGGATCCGACGGAAAGCTGTAGTCAAACCGCCGTCTCGCCGAGTTGACCTGCGGGTTTCCGTCAGATCCGACGGAAAGCTGCCGGTCACTCCAAAGTTTCCACAACACCATCGTCAAACGACGCTCGCCACGATACAAGCCTTCGGTGGAGCGTGCGTCTTCAAGGGCCCCCGCCCCGGTCAGCGCCGGCCATCGGCTGCTGCACCTGCGCCAACGTAAGCCCTCCTTCGCAAATCGGGAATCCGGGGATATCACTCCCGAGAAGTGCGGAAAGAGAGTCTGGTGACATCAGACTGCTGCCCGACCATCGAACTGACCAATGAAACCGCCCGTGACCTGCGATTTCTGTGGCTCGCCGGGAGGGAGTCGAACCCCCACGGTCTGGTCCGTAGGCGTCGGCGCGGGTCCAGGCGCGGTCGGCGTGGTGCGTGGCCTGGGGCGACCGGTCGCCCGCGTCCGACTTCGTCCGCTGCAGGTCGCGCGGTTGGCCCCTGATTGGGTCCCCACCGGGACGGCTCGGCTAGGCGGCTCGGATCTCCTGGACGGACGAGAACGGCACGTTGTACAGGTGGCGCTCCAGCACCTCCCCACTAGAGCCGCGCACCGGCACCCACACCCGCAGGCGCAACTTGTCGGGCGGCCCGTAGATCCCCTCGATCTCCGCCTCTTCCACCATGCCCGCCCACGCGATCACGACGGTGTCGCCAATATCGGGTAACGCTCGCTCCACCATCGACTCACCCCTCCCACGGGCACCGGCCGCCGAACTCGGCGGCGAAATGCTGGGCCAGCGTAGCGTCCATCCCCACCGCGAGCTGGTCAAGAGCCTGCCTCCAGCCGCGCGCCGCGGCCAGGGTGATACCGACGCCGTCGCGGCGCAGCTTCGCCAGCTCTGCCTCGTCGCTGCGGGCGATCGCGTTGCGGGCCGTGTTCAGTCGCTCGAGGTGCGTCTGCCGTGCCGTCGTCCGCCGGTCTCTTTCGATCATTCGCGGCCACAGCTTGATCCCGAAGCGGCCAAAGTCGCTGCCGAGTGCGCCGGGGTGCGCGTTGCCTCGATCGAGCGCTCTTGTCTCGTCCAGGTACCGCTCAAGCATGATCCGCACCCCAAGGCTCCGCACCGCTGACCTCGGCGAGGACCGCGTCGGCCAGGTCGTCGTACAGCTCACGCGCGAACCCTGGAACTCGGCCGACAGCTGCAACACGAGCGCAGCGTTGATCTGCTGGTTGATCCGCTCGTCGGCCAGCGCCCGCCGACCGGGCTGCGTTCCACCGACGCGGCGATGAGCCTCGAACAGCTTGTCGAGACGGTCCGAACGCTCGCGCTGCCAGCGCTCCAGGGCAGAGGACGGCATCGCGATAGTCCACCACATCACGGCAGCGACGCCGCGCACCTCGCGCCAATCGCCGCCCACCACGACTTCCCTGCCGGTGCTTCGGCAGGGAAGTCCACGAAAGCAGGGACCGCCCGCGTCGTCGGCAAACGGAAGACGGGCGGTCCCACGAGCTGCCCCACGGAGGGTGCTGCTGTGACTGTAGCTGTTCAAGCCCTGCCCTTGTCCAAGCCGGCGGTCCCTGTTGACCGGCGCGCCTCGAAGCCGGTCTGTGGCGGTGACTGGGTTACGGCCACATCCGGGGTGTACGGATTCGTCGACGGGTTCGCCCGGGAGCATCGGGTCCGGGTCGCGATCGTGCTCGAGTTCGACCCCGAGGACGACCACGCTGACTCGGTCGAGCATCGAATCCCGCTGAGCCAGTGCGTCCCCGTGCAGGGCGTTGTCCGGCTCGTGTGAGGCGTGCGAGGCCGTCAAGGATAGCGACGACTGTTGGCGGTGGGCGGTCACCGCCGTATCCGTGGATGCCGCTGATGGTTGTGCGGAGCGGCGGGCGGTGTGTTGGAAGCATCTGCCGGCGGCGGTGTTCTGGGCTGACCAGCGGTTCGGCGCCGGCCGCGGCCAGGTCACGCTGGGACAGGTCGAGGGCGTGTCATGGGAAACGCCGTTCGGCTTCGACGCGGTGCAGTTCGGCGGCGCGTGGTGCCGCTCGTACGCTTTTTACGACGAGCCGCTGGCTGAGGCGGTGGCGTCATGAGCCTCGGCTGCGACTGCCCTGAGGGCCATTACGCCTCACCGGTCCGTTGTGATGATCACGAGCCTCGCCGTGCTGGACGCAGCAAGTGGGTCCCCGATTGGGTCCCCAGACGATCAAGATGTCGAGATTGGCGATACGGCGAGTGAGGGGGAAGCCCTGTGACCTGCGGTGATGCTGGCGCGCCGGGAGGGAGTCGAACCCCCGACCGTCTGATCCGAAGTCAGATGCTCTGTTCCACTGAGCTACCGGCGCCGGTTTATGGGGCCTGACCTGCGATTATGCTATCCTTAGGCCTTGTCGGAAGTCTAGCACAGCGCTCACTCACCATCTGACTGGGGAGCCATGTAGAGGTCCGAACCCCACGCGAGTCTAGCTCACATCCGAGCCCTCATCCCCTCCTGGAAGCGCCACCTCAAGGCCCAGAACAAGTCCGAGCGGACCTTTCAGAGCTACGAGGAGGCCGCCATGCAGTTCGCCGCCTTCCTCGAGGGGTCCGGCCTGCCCGTCGAGGTCACGCGCATCGCGCGCCGCCACGTCAAGTCGTGGATGGGCCACCTGCTGGAGCAGTGGCGCCCGTCGAGCTCACCATCGCTTTGCGGAACAAGATCGAGCACCGGTACAGCGAAGGCATCGACGTCGCCTCGGCAGGCTACGCGCAAACGTCACTGCTCAACTACGAGCACGAATTGACCTCGACGTTTGGTGACCCCCACAGCCTTGCCGACGATGCCAATTGAGCTGATCGGTCCTATGGGGCGGCAGCGCACCGTCGGCTTGGTTGGATCTTCCTCCGAACACGCTCATCGCTCCCTGGCTGGCCCGGGCAACGCCGAGCGCGGGCATCACGAGTTCCCTTACGGTGTAGGAACGGAAGCGTTCGCGCCGTTCCGGGGGAAGCCATGGCCCGCCGCTACGCTGGGTCCATGTCCCGTTGCAGCGACGATGAACGCCGTTGGATGGAGCAGTGGCGCTACGCGGCGGCTGCCCTTGAGGACATGCGCCGCGAGGAACTGCGGACGCTGACCGACCACGAGGCAAGGGTGATCCTGCGCCGGCTTCTGAGCGGCCCCGCTCCCCGTTCGCCCAGACGAGGTTTGTCCGGTCTGGTCGAACAGCAGCGGCTCTTCCACGTCAAATCAGCGTGACACCGCTGTACGCAGCAGCACTCGAAGTGTCCACGATTGGGCGTTCTGCTCATCGGTGGAGTCGCGGTTCAGCGGTGGGGAGAGCCCCGTTACACAGAGGATGTGAACCTCACGCTGCGTACCGGCTTCGGCGGTGAGCAGCGCTTCGTCGATGCCCTGCTCGGCCGGTTCGAGCCCCGACTCGCGGGCGCTGGCGCGTTTGCGCTGCGTTCACGAGTGGTCCTGGCGCAAGCCAGCAACGGTGTTCCGATCGACATCGCCCTCGGCGCCGTGCCGTTCGAGGAACGGGCTGTCGAGCGTGCCACGGACTACGAGTTCGACGATGATGTGGTGCTGCGAACGTGCAGTGCAGAGGATCTGGTCGTCTTCAAAGCATTTGCGACGGGATCGTGACTGGGCGGTCATCCGAGGTATCGCCATGCGGCAGGGTCCTGGACTTGACCAGCAACGCATCTGCGAAGAGTTGCTCCCGCTCCTGGAGCTCAAGGAGGCGCCCCAGGACGCCGCTCGGCTACGCGCGATCCTGGCGGACGCCGGAGCGGATTGCGGTCGTGAGCGCGGGCTTGGCGATGATGTCGGGCCGACGCTCTAGACGCCGTCTTGCTGGCTTGCGTCGCGTAGCCGCAAGGGGTCCGGCTGCGCCCAGGCCTGGTGATGAGCACATCGTGACAGATATGGCAGGAACTGCTCATTCGCCCGGAAGTGCACACTGCAACGGGTGGGATCCCTGCACCTTTAGCCCTCTACCAGCACGTTCGCCCTGCAGCGTCAGCAGGACTGGTGGCGGCACCACCCACGGGTGCATACCAAGAGCCGATTTATCTGCTGAGGACGGCTCACCACGATGCCGGACCATCCAGGCGGAACCTGCTGGCGGACGAGCGCCTGGAGGTGGGGTTGCAGCGCGGATGGCCTACGCCCGCCAGGGCCGCACCACGCTGGTGATCGTCGACGGGCAGTGTTGGGGGAAATTTTGCGCCACATGGTGGGGCAAAGTTTCCCCAAGCACCCGCCGAGCCGCGGCGGATCGGGCGGATCATGGAGCGGCTCGCCAAGGCCGGTGTCCCGGGGATGAGCGGGCTCAACCGTCTTGAGGCCCTGCGCCAGCGCGTGATTCCCCACGTCGTCAAACCCCGAGGATCTCACGCTGCTGCGTGAGATCCTCGGGGTCGAGGCGCCGCAGAATCAGGAGGGAGGTGACGCCAGCAGGTCCGGCGTCACCTCCCCGACCGAGGGCGTCCCGCACAGGGCGAGGGCGCGCGCGAACTCGTCGCTCAGCGCGCCCAGAACGGCGCGGACGCCGTCAGCGCCGCCGATCGTCAGCCCCCACAGCACGGGCCGGCCGACCAGCACCGCCTGGGCGCCCAACGCCAGGGCCTTCACGATGTCGGTGCCGCGGCGGATGCCCCCGTCGACGAGTACCTCGGCCTCCCCGGCCACCGCATCGACGATCTCGGGCAGCGCGTCGGCTGTGGCGATCGCGGTGTCGAGTTGGCGGCCGCCGTGGTTCGACACGATGATCCCCGCGGCGCCGGCGTCCACGCAGACGCGGGCGTCGTCGCCGCGGAGCACGCCCTTGACCAGGACCGGCAGGTCGCAGAGACCGCTGAGCCGCTCGATGTCCGCGAACGTCAGGGCGGGCTGGATCTCGTCGTCGGTGTAGACGGCGAGACCGGAGCCGTCCACCTTGAGCGGAGTCTCGCCGAAGTTCGCCATCGCCATCCCGGGAGGCAGGCAGAACCGGTTGCGCTCGTCACGCCGCCGCAGCCCCAGGACCGGCACGTCGACGGTGAACACGAGCGCCCGATACCCGGCCGCCACCGCGCGGGTGATCAACTCCTCGGTCAGCCGCCGGTCGAGGCGCACATACAGCTGGAACCATCGCGTGGCCCGCGGCGCCGCGGCCGCGACGTCCTCCAGCGACACGGTCGAGAGCGTCGACACGATCATGATCGTGCCCGCCTCGGCGGCGCCGCGGGCGGTGGCGCGCTCGCCCTCGTCGTGCGCCAGACGCTGGTACGCCATCGGCGCGACGAGCACCGGGGCCGCGACCGGCGTGCCGAGCACCGTCGTCTCGGTCGAGACCTTCGACACGTCCCGCAGCACGTGCGGGCGCAGGCGGAGACGCCGCCACGCGGCGACGTTGTCGGCGAGGGTCAGCTCGTCGTCGGCGCCTCCCGCGAAGTAGTCGTACGCGGTGCGTGTGAGGCGATCCCGAGCCTGCTGCTCCAACTCGTCGGCAACCATCACGCTCCTCCTGCTGTCATGGACGTCCAGGCTGCCACAGACCCTAACGGGGCTGCGCCCCAGCCCGACGAGGCATGGACGGGAGAAACGGTCGCGCGCGGAGTTGACCGAGGTTGTGTGCTGGATACCCGACGTATACGTCGGGTATCCAGCACACAGGCTCCTTGAGCTTCCCGCAACGGGATGGAGTCGGTAGCCTCGTGCAATGCGCAGAACACCACGGGGTGAGTCAGGGGTGTCGGCGCGGGTGCTGGGGGCGCTGCTCGGCGTCACGGGCACCGCGCATTTCTTGGCCACGGACTTCTACGCCCTCATCGTCCCCCGCTTCCTGCCGGCGCCGCGCGCCCTGGTCTGGGCGAGCGGGGCGGCGGAGCTGGGCTGCGCGGTGCTGCTGATCGCCCCGCGCACCCGCCGGATCGGCGGCTGGTGCGCGTTCGCGCTGTTCCTGGCCGTCTGGCCCGCCAACGTGCAGATGGCGCTGGACGGGGGCCTTCCCGGCCGCGCGGGGCTGCTCGGCTCGCCGGTGGTCGCCTGGGCGCGCGTGCCGCTGCAGATCCCCCTGCTGTACTGGGCTCACCGCCTCACCCAGACCGAAAGCGCCCGTGTTCACCACCCGACCTGAGCTGCTCGGCACCTTCGGGATGGTCGCCTCCACGCACTGGCTGGCGTCGGCGGCTGGGATGCGGCTGCTGGAGGAGGGCGGCAACGCGTTCGACGCGGCCGTCGCGGCGGGCTTCGTCCTGCAGGTCATCGAGCCGCACGCCAACGGCCCCGGCGGCGAGGCGCCGATCATCGTCGCGCCGGCCGGCGGCGACGTGGCCGTGATCAACGGCCAGGGCCCGGCTCCGCGGGCCGCCACGATCCAGCGTTTCGCTGAGCTGGGGATCGACCTGATCCCCGGCACCGGCCTGCTGCCCGCCTGCGTGCCGGGCGCGTTCGACGCGTGGATGCTGCTGCTGGCCAGGTACGGGACGAAAGCCGTGCGCGATGTCCTGGCGCCCGCGATCTTCTACGCCGAGCACGGCTACCCGGTGCTGCCCCAACTCCACCAGGCGGTGGACGGCTGCGCCGCGCTGTTCCGGGCCGAGTGGCCCAGCTCCGCCAGCACGTGGCTGCCCGGCGGCAGGGCCCCCGAGCCCCGAACCCTGCTGCGCAGCCCTGACCTGGCCGCCACCTACCGCCGGATCGTCGCCGAGGCCGAAGCCGCCGGCGCCGGCCGGCAGCGCCAAATAGAGGCCGCGCGGGCGGCGTGGTCCGCCGGCTTCGTCGCCGAGGCGATCGTCGGCTTCCTCGACCACGCCGAGATCTCAGACAGCACCGGCCGCCGACACCGCGGGCTGCTGCGCGGCGACGATCTGGCGGGCCACCGGGCGCGGATCGAGCCGCCCGTCACGTTCGACTATCACGGCTGGACCGTGTGCAAGGCCAGCTCGTGGAGCCAGGGCCCGGTGTTCCTGCAGCAGCTCGCCCTGCTGGCGGGCTTCGACCTGGACACGATGGCGACCGACGGGCCCGAGTTCGTCCACACCGTCGTCGAGTGCGCGAAGCTCGCGCTGGCCGACCGCGAGGCCTGGTACGGCGACCCCGACCACGCCGACGTCCCGCTCGGCCAACTGCTCGATCCCACCTACGCCGACGCCCGGCGCGCGCTCATCGACGGCACCGCGTCTGCCGAGCTGCGGCCCGGCAGCGTCGCCGGCCGCAAGCCCGTACTGCCGCCCCCGACGCCGCACGGCAGCTGGGGCGACCCGGCCATCCCACCGCCCGGATCCCCGCCCACCGGCGAAGCCCGGACCCCCTGCGGCCCCGCCCCCACCCAACCCGGATCCCCGCCCCTCGGCGAAGCCCGGACCCCCTGGGGCCCCGCCCCCACCCAACCCGGATCCCCGCCCACCGGCGAAGCCCGGACCCCCTGCGGCCCCGCCCCCACCCAACCCGGATCCCCGCCCCTCGGCGGAGCCCGGACCCCCTGGGGCCCCGCCCCCACCCCGGGCGACACCGTCCATGTCGACGCGGTCGACCGCTGGGGCAACCTCGTGTCGGCGACCCCCAGCGGCGGCTGGCTGCAGTCCTCTCCCACGGTGCCCGGCCTCGGCTTCTGCCTGGGGACGCGCGGCCAGATGTTCTGGCTGGCGCCCGAGCACCCCAACGCGCTCGCCCCGGGCAAGCGGCCCCGCACGACGCTGTCGCCGTCGATCGCCATGCGCGACGGCGAAGGCCGCCTCGCGTTCGGCACGCCCGGCGGGGACACGCAGGACCAGTGGACGCTCACGTTCTTCCTGCGCCACGTCCACGCCGGCCTGGACCTGCAGGCCGCGATCGACGCCCCGATGTTCCACACCGAGCACGTCTCCAGCTCGTTCCACCCCCGCCAATCCAATCCCGGCTCGATCGTGATCGAGGGCCGCTTCGCTCCCGAGGTCATCGCCCAACTGCGCGCCCGCGGCCATCGCGTCACCGTTCGCGACGGCTGGTCCCTCGGCCGCATCACGGCCGCCGGCCGTGAGCCGTCGCTCGGCCTGCTGAAGGCAGCCGCAACCCCGCGCGGGCTGCACGGTTACGCCACAGGCCGTTAGTAAATCGATGTCCAGCGGGGCTGCGCCCCGGGCCGACGAGTCGTGGACGGGTGGGACGGCGGCGCGCCGAGTTGGCGGCGGTTTTGTGGAGCATCGGCGACGTATATGTCGGTCGAGTGGCCAGGGGGGATCGCACCCCCTGGCCCTCACAGAACCGTGCGTGAGCCTCTCGACTCACACGGCTCTTGTCACCCAGCCCAAAGGCTTTGTCTTGTCCACCGGCTCCTCCCACCCTTGGATGGTTGACCGGCGTCTTCGACCGGATGACCCGTCCCCTTGGCTCCACCCGCATTACCAGGCTTCACAGCTACTACGAGACGGTCCGCCCCTGTGCCCCGCAACCGGTACTCAATCCCTCCCAGATTCTGCTGATTGGGACGCTCCCTCTCGACAACCCCAGCCCGGCCGCGGCTCACGCCGCGCACGGCCTGTGGCATGTCTGTTCTACGGGCGACAGGTTCCACGATTTCCGTACAAGAGCCCAAGCCAAGCTCACGCCACCTCCATGCCGGACACCGCCTGGCCAGTACACAGGATTCCGCCAGGCTCATCCCAGGATGCATCGGGTACCCTGGTTTTGATGTCGTCTATGTGATTTCGACACCTCAGCGGTGGTTCACTCGCGTTCGTCTTCTTGGCTCACACCTGACACGCTCACGGCGCGCCTTTCCGCAACGTTCACCACCCCGGCTCTTGACCGACGCAGCTTACGGTGGTTTGAAGCCTCCCCCTGCAGAGCGGCTCCGGAGGGCCAAACCTCCATCTCCTGCACAGACCCACACTCAGCGGCCATGATCTTCTACATCACGCCTCCTCATGCATTCGTGTCACACCCGATGCTCCACAAAAGTCAGCGCTAGCGGGGCACGGGAGCTGCTGACGGCCACGTCAAGAGCCCCCATTTCGCCTTGGCATAATACAGACATGCAAAGTGAGGAGGAGCTGAAGGCGCTGGTCGCCGAGATTGAGAGCGATCCAGCTGAACAGGCGACATGAGCGCTGCCGAAAGTGCCCAAGTTCAACACAAGGCACTCGCGGGCGACCCCACTCATGAGGCGCATGGACGGTTACGCATCGGCTCGCTCATCGTGCTAGAGACAAGAGACCAAGCGCCGAGCGGCTCTGTTCGTTCCTGCCTGCCCAGCCGATGGCTCCTCCGACCAGCCCAGCCAGTACGCTTCACATCCGGCAGACGAGAAATCCATCTCGGTTCGCAGAGCGAGAGGCAGACGCCCATGCAGTGGAAGATCCACGGAGAACGACCGATCTACAGCAGCCAGTGGATCAATGTCCACCTGATCGACGTCGAGCTTCCAGACGGTCACCGTTTTGAACACCATGCCATCCGCCTGCAACCAGTGGCAGCTATGGTGGTCATTGACGACTGTGAGCGAGTGCTCTTGATGTGGCGCCATCGGTTCATCACGGACACCTGGGGGTGGGAGATCCCCATGGGGATCGTCGAGGACGGTGAAACACCCGCGCAGACAGCAGCCAGAGAAACCGAAGAGGAAACAGGCTGGCGACCGGGTCCGCTGAGCCCGCTCATCTCCTACGAACCCAGCAACGGTATCAGTGATTCGCGCCACCACCTCTTCCGAGCCGATGGCGCTGCCTATCAAGGCACGGCCACTGACACCACAGAGTCCGATCGAATCGAATGGACTGCACTCTCCGACGTACAGCAACTCATTTCAAACGGTCAGCTGTGTGATGGACCCACGCTGGTCGGTCTCCTGCACGTGCTGGCCTTCCCGCCGGCGCCAAAGGCCAAGGATTAACCACGACAAGATCAGCGCTGCGTGGGACGCCACAACTCAGTATCGAGCCGTTGGACGGCCGGATCATTCGCCCAAGGCTCAAGCTGGACACGAAACATTATCACCCGCTGTTGGTAGCGCACCGACTGGGTCGCCCGGGCCAGCACCAGTCCTTGTCTGGCCATATCACAGGCTGGCTCCAGACCATCTTGTTGCAGGTATGAGTTCGCGAGATCCAGACTGATGCCGGAGCGGGCTCGGACAAAGGAGGGAGCAACGACCGCCAGCGCTTGTTCGAGGATGGGTTGCGCCTCCGTACCTTTGCCGAGTTGAGCCAGACATTGTCCCTGCCACCTGATGAGATGGGATAGATCGAAGTACGAAATAGGCGGGAGTGAACCCTCTCCCGGGACTGAGCCCTCAAGGATCACTGCCGCCCGTCGACCATCCTCAGACACTTCACCTCGTCCCTGCCTAATGAGCAGACCTCGGCTCGCACGCCAGTCAACCAGGCGCGAAACGCCGGTGAGACCGAACTCTGAGAAAGCCGCTCAGCATGGGCTACCAGTGTCGATGCCTCCCGGACATAGCCCGCCAGGAGCGGCACGTAGCTCATCTCGGCTACAACAAAGGCGTGCAGTTCGGGACCGCCGGCCTCCTGAGCGGCCTCACGAGCGGACTGGTAATAGCCCCACGCCTGTTCTACCTGACCCATGTCGAGCAGCTGCCAGGCGACCAGCGTCGCAACGTCAGCGGCGTGGGCGGCCAGTCGCTGCTTCATCCTGAGCGTCGCCGACAGGTTCTTGAGCGTTGGTAAGCGTTCAAAATAACGACTCAACTCTCCGACGATGACCGGAGCCCCCAGTTTACGATCGATACGTCGATAGATATTAACAAGAGCTTCCAGATCGCTCAGCAGCTCCGGATCGAGCCTGCTTGAGCCGTTGAGCGCCACCGTCAACCCCACAGATGAGCCGGGCGTAACGATAGCAGGATGTTCGTTCGCGCGTGGGTCGTCAAGCTGAAGCTGCCCCGAAAGAACGCGACCTGGGTGAGCTGCTTCGGCGGTGAAGTCTGCGCATTGCCCCTTGACGACAACAAAGTACTGAGGTGGCGAATCAGCTGCCTCGATGCCGGGCGGGACCTGTTTCGTCTTCAGCTTCCCGAACCCCAGCTCCTCCCGTTCCTCCCACGACACCTCGAAGAGGTCGCAGATCACCTCCTGATGGCAAAGATCGGGAACACACGTACCTTCCTCCCACCGACGTATCTTGCGGTGATCTACGCCGCAGTGCCCACCGAACCGGGCCTCACAGCGACGCTTGACCGCATTGGCAAAGGGCGTGCGGCTCTTCCGGCCGTAGACCCGTTCCCGGGCAGCCTGCAGCTTCGGATTTGGTACCCACTGATCTCTCGGCTTGAGTGGCATCCTTACGTTCCCCCGTATCGGTCTATCCCAGACGATTCAATCACATCGTATGAATCCCCTCGGTCTTCCGCCGGGGCGAGACCATACCGCCACGGGCCAGGGGGTGCGCAAGGGGTCGTCACGCCCCCTTGGAAAGGGACGCCTCCCTTCGTGCATCCCTTGCCTGACCTGCTGACCGAGTTACAGCAGGGAGCCGGGGCCGCCACGGTAACGAGGTTGTACGCGTCCTGGCAGCTCTCGACCTGTTGAACCAAGACCAGATCGCGTCTGGGCCGTCCGGGTCGGGATCGTGGTGGCCTATACCACCAACCGCTAACCTGGATGTTTCACGTGGGTTGGCTTGTGAACGGGTGAAACGCACAGGAAAGCCCTCCTGGCCTGGGATAATCCGGTCCGTGAAGAAGATTGGATCCCAACAGGAGGGCTCACCCGGAAGGTGAAGACCAAAGCGGTTCACCGCGTTTGCGCACCGATCAGCCGGACGCGGATGTGGCCGGCCGGGACGTGCGCCATCACGCGCGGGTGGAGGATGCGTAATCACATCCGCGCAGGCCTTGTGACAGCGGGACGGGCAACCTGCCGTGTGAGACGTTGCAGCGAAACCGGGTGTGGCGCAGTGCGTGATGATGGGCCAGGATCTGATGGCAGCCGCGCGGGTGTTGACGTTGGACGACCATTTGCGGGCAGCTGACGGCCACGCTGCGCCATCAATTGCTGCACGCTCCGGCGCGGATTGTGCGTTCCGGACGGCGGGTGCTGGGAATGGCTGCGGGTCCAGCATGACTGGCCGACCGCGCCGGTGTTGGTGACCGCGTTTCGGCGGTTGTGGGCGCTGCCGCTGCGCCGGTAGCCGCTGCCGCTGCCGGCCGGCTGACCTTCCGGCCCGTCCCAGCACCCGGCGTCCGCCCGCCCGTAGCGCACACCCTGGTCGAGCCGTGCCTGGGTGGCCCGAACTCCGGTCGGCGGCTCGCAATACCAGGTTTTGGCCCTCCGGGCTTGCTTTCCGCACTTCTCGGAGCCGATATCTCGTATTTGCAGAGGAGCCTGAAGCTGGCGCAGGCGCAGCAACTGCCGGCTATGGACGGCATCGGCCGGGCAGCAGCCGCAGACACGCGCTCGGGCCGAAGCCCACAGTCGGGCGAGCGGCTTTGCCACCTCGACCGGAGCATCCGCGACGCATACGTCGCGGATGCTCCACAAACTCTTTCCAATGGGCTGCAGGAGGCGAAAGGCCCGCAACCTGGACGAGAAGTGCGGAAAGCCAGTCCGGGGGCCATTCGGGCGTTCGCGTGGTTTTTCGCGCGTGCGGGACCGGCTCCCGCTGCCCGCCTGGCATCTCACGACACCATCCATAACTGCCGCTCTCCTCTTATCGGTAATAACAGGATGAACATCAGGGCCGTTAGCCGTCAGTTCTGGGCACGACCACGATTTAGGTTATTGAAACGCGCTACTGTAGTGGGCAGAAAGCGGTGGGCGGGCGGGAATATTTGGGGAGATGGGCGACATGCGAGACCTCAGCGGGAGTCGCCTTGGCCAATACGAACTCAAGAAGGTCATCGGCCGAGGCGGAACAGCCACTGTCTATGAGGCTTACCAGCCAGCTCTCAATCGTCTCGTCGCGGTCAAAACCCTCGACGGGTTCGATGATCCGCACCTGGTCGCTCGTTTCAGGCGCGAGGCGGAATCGATCGCGCGACTGCAGCATCGCAATATTTTACCCATCTACGATTTCGGCGATCAGGACGGACTTCTCTATTTCGCCGTCCAGTATGTCGAAGGCGGCCGCACGCTCGGCGATCTGTCCAAAAGCGCGATCGACCCTGTCCGGGCGATCGAACTCGTCCGGCACCTGCTCGCCGGACTGGCCTATGCCCACCAGCGGGGGATCGTCCATCGCGACGTCAAGCCGAGCAATGTCCTGCTCGGCGAGCCGGACTGGCCGCTTCTGGCCGACTTCGGCGTGGCCAAGCTGCTGGCGGACCGAGCGACCCGGCTCACGGGCCACGGCGTCGCCATCGGCACGCTGGCGTACATGTCGCCTGAACAGGCGCTAAACCAGCGGGTCGACGCCCGGAGCGACCTCTACGCGATAGGGGTCATCCTTTACGAGCTGTTCACCGGCCAGGTGCCGTTCGAGGCCGACACGCCTCCGGTGGTCCTGCTGCAGCACATCAACACGCCTCCCCGGCCGCCACGCCAGCTGAATCCCGCGATTCCGCCGGACGTGGAAGCCGTGATGATGCGCGCGCTCGAGAAGGACCCGAACAAGCGGTATCAGGACGCGGTGTCGATGAGCCAGGCGCTCTCCAGGCTCCATTTGTTCCGAGCTCAGCGCACGTCCGCAGTTCCCATTTCTCCTGCTTCCGAGGGGGACCGACCCGCCTACCAAGCGGGCGCTGGCTCCCCCGGCCCCCACCCCGGTGGTGACAGGCAGCGGACTCCGGCGCCTGCGGGAGCAGGCGGTTCCCCACCCCCCGGAGCACCGCCGCCCCCACCGGGGTGGGGCGCTATCCCACCTCCTCCGCACCGTCGTGGCTCTCGCATGGGAATGAGGCTGATCGCGGGCGCTGCCTCGCTGGTCCTCGTCGGCGGGCTCCTGTCGCTCTTCGCGTTCAATCGCGCAAGGGGGCACCACACGGAGGGCGAGGTCGTCCTTGAAGCCACGGCGAGTCTGGGTGTGGACCCATTCACCCCGAATGTCACCGTGCCACGACCACGAGGAGCAGCGGGCGCAGCGCCGCCCGTGGCTCGCGTGACGCCCACCCCCACGGTTGGCCATGTCGTGACGGCACAATCCGGATCGACGCCGGGCCTGTACGGCGGCTCCCGGGAGAACGCCAACTGCAACGTCCAGCAGCTCGCGATCTTCCTCACGACGAATCAGGACAAGGGACGGGCGTGGGTCAGCGCGCTCAACGGCGACCCGACCCTTGAATGGAGCGGCGGGAAGAGCATACGAGTCGACCAGATCCCGCTGTACCTGCGTGAGCTGACGCCACTCGTCCTGCGTCACGACGTGCGCGTGACGAACCATGGTTTCGCGGGCGACCGCCCCACACCGCGGCAATCCGTGCTCCAGGCCGGCACCGCCGTCCTCGTCGATAAGTTCGGCGTGCCGCGCGTGCGCTGCGCGTGCGGAAATCCCCTCATTCCAATGAAGCCAACCGCCACCAGGCCGGTCTACCAAGGTCCCCAGTGGGTCAGGTTCAATCCTGTGCAGGTCATCGTCATCCAGCCGGCACCCACGGTCATCAATAATTTTGTTATCATCAACATCAACACGGGCGAACAGCACGACCGTGATCCTGGTTACAGACCCCCACCCTGCGACGACATCGATCAAGACGGCAGGTGCGATCCTCCATGCCCAGACGAGAACCGCGACGGGTTCTGCGATAAGCCATGCAAAGATGCGGACGGGGACGGCAACTGTGACCAACCCTGTCCAGACCGCAACAACAACGGCTATTGCGACGACAACGAGCCACCCCCCTGCCCTGAGGGCGACGCCAATCGCAACGGCATCTGCGACGACGACGAACCGGCCTGCCCCAACGGCGACGCGAACGGCGACGGCATCTGCGACGACGACGGGTGCCCCCTGGACGCGGACGGCGACGGCATCTGCGACAACCGAGACGACGACGTCTGCCTCATCGACGCCGACGCCGACGGCATCTGCGACAACCGAGACGACGACGTCTGCCTCATCGACGCCGACGCCGACGGCATCTGCGACAACCGAGACGACGACGTCTGCCTGACCGGCGACGCCGACGGCGACCGCGTCTGCGACGAGGTGGACCTCGACTGCCTCGACCTCGACAACGACAACTCCTGCGACCCCACCCCCAACGCCCGTTTGCTCGACCCCGGCCCCACCGACCCCGGCTCCGACGCCGCACCCGCACCCGACGACACCGCACCCGCACCCGACGACACCGCCCCCGCACCCGACGACACCGCACCCGCACCCGACGACACCGCACCCGCACCCGACGACACCGCCCCCGCCCCCGGCCTGGCCGACCCGGGCCCCTGCCCGGATGCCGACCTCGACGGAGTGTGCGACGACGCCGACCCCGCCCCCGAGGACC
>JBOGEA010000060.1:0-20814 GCA_050743205.1 Egibacteraceae bacterium
GCTCCGGATTCCGGAGCCCAGCCGACACACCCCGCTTGGGGTGCGCCACCGGCCTATCCTCGGTCCATGCGGCGAGCGCGGATCTGGTTGAAGAGGTGGGCGTACTCCGGCTTCAGTCGTGACCGCTGGCAGCAGCCGGACCGAGTGATCGCCGCGCTGCGCCTGCGCCCTGGGGACCGGGTGGCTGATCTGGGAGCCGGCGCTGGATACTTCACCCTGCGCCTGGCCCGAGCCGTGGGCCCCTCAGGGGTCGTCTATGCCGTGGACACCGATGAGGATCTCCCCCGTGTTCTCGCTGCCAAGGCGAGCCGCAGAGGGCTGGACAATGTGGTGACCGTGGAAGCGGGCCCTGAGGACCCATGCCTGCCCGAGGCAGTGGATCTTGTGCTCCTCGTCAACACGTACCATCACATTCCCGATCCTGCCCGCTATTTCACGGCACTCGCCCGCTCCCTGCGGCCCGCCGGGCGGCTCGCCGTGATCGAAGCGCTGCCGATACGTCTGCACCGCCTGTTCGGCCATGCGACCCAGCCGGACAGGATCCACTCGACCCTTGCGGAGGCCGGTTACACGCGCGTCGGAGACCATGATTTCCTCCCACGGCAGAGCTTCCAGCTCTTCGGGCTTCAAGCAGACGCGCGTTAGCGCTTTTTCGCGCGCTCTGGTGCTCAGCGGCGGCGGTTGCGGGCGCTCGGATCGGGTGGCACGCTGCGGTCGTCGAGCAGTCGAGCGACCATCGCGGCCCTCGAGTTGACACCGAGTTTGTCGAATATCCGGCGGAGGTGTGAGGACACAGTCCAAGAGCTGATGTTCAGCTCAGAGGCAATGGTCTTGTTCGGGCGGCCCTCCGCAACCATCTGCGCGATCTCTGCCTCGCGCGGGCTGAGGAGATAGGCGCAATGCAGTACAGGCGATGACTCCACCCGTTGGAGGATGTAGCGCACTCCATCGACTTTGATATCGAGCAGGACAGTCGAACCGATGGCGTCGTCGACATTTCTGCCACAGCGCTGCTGATCGATCAATGCCCAGTGCAGGAGATTGCGCGTAGACGATTCGATTCTCGCCGCAATGCCCTCTTTGCTGACCGCACCGCTGCCCGTTCTGCGCGGATCTTCCATGGTCTCGCTTCCCCGTTCGAGCTGGTTCAACTGGCAAAATTTACGGCTCATGGTTGCGTTTTTCCGTGGCAGCGGGTCCAGGTGAAATAACAAGTTGCCTACCGCGCGGAATACGCGGGATACTAGTTACCTACCCGCGTGGTTGGCGCACGGGCGGTCCTCATCTATGCGGAAGATCGTCTCTACCACGACATCCCCAGGAGCGTAAACCGAGTCTCGGCGTTTTGGTACCCCTTTAAACAGTCCGTGACACGCAAACGTGCCACGCATGAACGAGGGTCGGGACTTTTCGCGACTACCCAGGAGCGCGGCGTCCAGCCACTGTCTGCGTATGCATCCAACACGACCCGCTCGAATTCCAAGCAAGTGCTTCAGCACGGCGGGCCTCGCCAGGGTGGGGCCGGTCCAAGGAGACTGAGGGATCACTATGAAGAAAATATTGACCGTCTTGTCTGAGTGGGGCTATTGGGGCGAGGAACTCGTGGGCCCATTGGACCACTTCGATAAGGCTGGTTATGAGGTGACATTCGTGACGCCCAAGGGCAAAAAGGCGCCGCCGTTGGCCCCCAGCCTGGACCCAGAGCACATCGATCCGCCGCGGGGGTACGGCGTGGTCTCGCCCGAGACCGCTGCCCGCGTCCGCGAGGTCGACGCGTCGGGCCGGCTGGACAATCCACTCAATCTGTTCGAGTGGTTCCCTGACCGGCCCTACATCAGCGCGACGGATTACTTCGACGAGCTCGAGGCCTACTACGCCGCGCTCGCCAAGGTCTCGCAGGAGGTCACCAGCACCTACGACGCGCTGCTGATCGTCGGCGGCAGCGGGCCTTTCATCGACATGGTGAACAACTTCCGCCTCCATGACCTGATTCTCGCCTTCTACCGGGCCGGCAAACCCATCGCCGCCGAGTGCTACGCCGTCACCTGCCTGGCGTTCGCCCGCGAGCCGGATGACCGCAGGTGCAAGTCGATCATCTGGGGCAAGCACGTCACTGGCCACCCGCTGGAGGACGACTGGGAGGACGGCACAGGCTTCGAGGGCACGGACTTCAACATCGGCGCGCCGCCGTTCGTCCTGGAGTACATCCTGCGCGACGCCACCGGCCCCGAGGGCGGCTTCTACGGCAACGTCGGCCGTCCCGTCTCTGTGGTCGTCGACTACCCGTTCATCACCGGGCGCACCGCCAGGGACTCTTACCCCACGGGCGAAAAGATCGTCGAGGTGCTGGAGTCCGGCCTCACCCGTTTCGGCTGGTAGCAGCCCCCCGCAGCAGTCGAGGAGCCCGCATGCCCCCCAGAGCAGGACGCTTCGCCATCATCGAGCAGCTGCTCGCCGACGGCATCCGCTACATGTTCGGCAACCCGGGCACGTCTGAACAGGGGTTCCTCGACGCGCTGGGGGACTACCCGGACTTCGAGTACATCTTCGCGCTGCACGAGTCCGTGGCGGTCGGCATGGCCGACGGCTACGCCCGCGCCACACGCCAGCCCACCGTCGTCCAGCTGCACAGCGGCGTCGGCCTGGGCAACGGGATCGGCATGATGTACCAGGCCAAACGCGGCCACTCCCCTCTGGTCGTGATCGCGGGTGAGGCCGGCCTGCGCTGGGACGCCATGGACGCCCAGATGTCCGCCGACCTCGTCGCGCTGGCCGAGCCGGTCACGAAGTGGGCGACCCGCGTCGTGGACCCGTCATCAACCCTGCGGGTGCTGCGCCGCGCGATCAAGATCGCCTCCACCCCACCGACAGCGCCGGTGTTCGTCGCGCTGCCGATGGACGTCCTGGACGCCCCCTGCGAGGAGGACATCGTTCCCACCTCCAGGCCGGTGACCCGCAGCGCGCCGACCGCCGAGGATGTCGCCCACGCCGCCGACCTGCTGGTCGCAGGCCGCCGGCCGCTGATCCTCATGGGCGACGGCGTGGCCTTCTCCGGTGCGCAGCAGGAGCTGACCCGCGTCGCCGAGCTGCTCGGCGCCGAGGTCTGGGGCGCCGACTCCTCTGAGGTCAACATCGACGCGGCCCACCCCTGTTTCCAGGGACTGACCGGCCACATGTTCGGCGAGGACAGCCAGCCGATCACCTCACGGGCCGACGCGGTCCTGATCTGCGGCACCTACGTCCTGCCCGAGGTGTTCCCCGCCCTCGCCCACGTCTTCGCCCCCAGCGCCAAGATCGTCCACGTCGATCTGGACGCATACGAGATCGCCAAGAACTTCCGCGTCGACCTCGGCCTGGTCGCCGACCCCAAGCTCGCGCTCGCGGGGCTGGCCGAAGCGCTGCAGGAGCGCCGCACGTCCGCGCAGGCAACCGCCGCCGCCCAACGCGTCAGCGAGATGGGTGCGGCGAAGGCGATTCGGCTGGCCCAGCAGCGCGCGCTCGACGACGAGGCGCGCGACGACGTGCCGCTGCGCATGGCGCGGTTCACCTCTGAGCTGGCCGCGCACCTGCCCGACGATGCGATCGTCTTCGACGATGCCCTCAGCCTCTCACCGGTGGTGACCCGTTACCTGCCCCCTCGCGCGCCCGGCACGTACTTCCAGTTCCGCGGCGGCTCCACCGGCGTCGGCCTGCCCGGCGTCGCGGGACTCAAGCTCGCCCGACCCGACCGTGAGGTGTGGGGCTTCAGCGGGGACGGCGGCGCGATGTACACACCGCAGACGCTGTGGACCGCCGCCCACCACCGCATCGACGCAAAATTCGTCATCTGCAACAACCGCAGCTATGACACCCTGAAGGACAACCTCGAACGCTACTGGCAGCAGCGCCGCCTTCCGACGCGTGCCTTTCCCGCAGCCTTCAGCCCCACTGAGCCCGACATCAAATTCGCCTCTCTCGCGCACGCCATGGGCGTGCCGGCAGTCCGCGTCGAGAAACCCGACGAGGTCGCCCCCGCGATCGAGCAGGCCCGCGCGCACCCCGGCCCATTCCTCATCGACGTAGTCGTGGCGTAGAAAGGAGCGCCCTCATTGAACCCCCTCACCGACAACGAAGTCAACCGGCTGGTGGATGACTGGTTCCAAAAATTGGATGTCCATGCTCCGGTGGAGGATCTCCTGGCCATGCTGGCCAAGGACGGACTGGAGATGCGCTTGCCCGAGGGAACGCTGCGGACAGAAGACGAATTCAAACGTTGGTATAAGAATAAAATTATTCGACGGTACTTCGATGAGGTCCACGAGGTCAATCAGGTCAGCATCACGCCCGCCGGTGACAGGGCGAACGTCGAGGTCGTGGTGAACTGGCACCGGCGGACATGGGACCCGCCGAAGGCCAGGAGCGCCTGGCTCGCCTTCGACGCGTCGCAGACCTGGATCGTCCAGCGTTCACCCACCTCGGGTCAGCCCGTGATCGTGACCTACATCGCCGACGTCCTGAAGCCCCGCGACGGAGCTGCACAGTACGAAGGGTGCACAGCGTAGAAGCTGTATTCATGGAGATCCGGCAGTGATCCCGCTCGCCGTTGATCTCCTCCAGATCAAGCATGGATTGGTGTCATGGAGACGTCCACAGCAGCCGCATTGACCGTTAACGGTGGGGGCGGGCTCGTTGGAAAGAAGATCGGCGTGCTGGTCGAGGCAGACTACGCCGAGTATGAGATCTTCTACTACCAACGACGCTTCCTTGAGGAAGGCGCCGAGGTTCACCTGCTCAGCCGGCTTTGGGGCAATGAGCGGTTGACCTTCAACGGGCACGAGTGGCGCGTGCCTTTGGAGGTCTCCGAAAGCTTCGAGGGCATGGACGACGAGACGCTCCGCGGCTACGCAGCCATCATCGTCCCGGGTGGCATGGTGGCTGACCGGCTGCGCTGGACCGACGACATCGATAAGCTCCCGCCCGCGACGGAGTTCCTGCAGCGCGCCTTCGCCGAAAAATCAATCATCAAGGGCATCAACTGCCATGGCCTGTGGCTGGTGGCTCCCGCGCCCGAACTGGTCAGCGGTCGCAAGGTGGTGGCGAACAACAACCTCCTCGGTGACGTCCGCAACATGGGCGCGACCTATGTCGACGAGGACGTCGTGGTCGATGACGACCTCGTGACCGGGCGCAGCGCGGGCCTCTGCCACGTGTTCGCCCGCAAGATCATCGACATGCTGTCCGAGCCTGCGCAGCCCACCCCTCAACCGCAAGGATAGGACGGTAAGGAGCATTGACATGAACACAAGTGTGCTGGAGATCCTTCCTGGAACACCGCAGCCCTTGGGCGCTAACCCCGACGGCGGCGGCGTGAATTTCTCGATTTACGCCGAGGACGCCACCTGCGTCGAACTCCTGCTGTTCTCCTCCTATGACGCGCCCCAACCCGAGCGCGTGATCACGCTCGACCCGGACACGCACAGAGGTTTTCATTTCTGGCACGTCTACGTGAGAGGGCTTGCGCCGGGACAGATCTATGCCTACCGCGTCGACGGCCGGTTCGATCCCAGCGCCGGGCAGCGCTTCAATCGCAACAAGGTGCTCATCGATCCCTACTCACGCGGCAACGTCGATATCGTTTGGGACCGCGGGAGCGCGGTCGGGCCGCAGGACAACGTCGAGACCTCGATGCGAAGCGTCGTGATCGATTGCGGCCCGTACGACTGGGAGGGCGACCAGCCGCTGAACAGGCCCTTGAACGAGACCGTCATCTACGAGATGCACGTGCGCGGTTTCACGTGCTCGCCGACCAGTGGGTGCGCGCATCCTGGAAAGTTCTGCGCCGTGATCGAGAAGATCCCCTACCTGCAAGAGCTTGGGGTCACGGCTGTCGAGCTGATGCCGGTCTTCGACTTCGATGAAACCGAGGTGCTGCGCCACGGCCCCGACGGCCAAGAGTTGCGCAACTTCTGGGGCTACGACCCTTACAGCTTCTTCGCCCCACAGCTGTGGTACTGCGTGGACCCCGGGAAAGGCAGGCACCTCGACGAGTTCCGGGACATGGTCAAAGCCCTGCATAAAGCGGGTATCGAGGTGATTCTCGACGTCGTCTACAACCACACCAGTGAGGGCGATCATCGGGGCCCCACAGTCAATTTCCGCGGTCTGGCCAATCGCTCCTATTACCTCCTCTCGGGCGGCGATCAGCAGTACTACATGAACTACTCGGGCGCCGGAAACGCGGTCAACGCCAACCATCCGCTCTCGGTCAAGCTCATTGTCGAGTCGTTGATGTACTGGGTCACCGAGTGCCACGTCGACGGCTTTCGCTTCGACCTCGGCTCCGTGCTGTCGCGCGGTCCCGACGGTTCCATACTGCCGATGCCACCGGTGGTGTGGTACATCGAGCTGAACGACGTATTGGCCGACACAAAGGTCATCGCCGAGGCCTGGGATGCCGGAGGCCTCTACCAGGTCGGACATTTCCCAGGCGAGCGTTGGTCCGAGTGGAACGGGCGCTACCGCGACGACATCCGCCGCTTCGTCAAGGGCGATCCTGGGCTGGTCGACGCGGTGGCCACCCGCCTCGCCGGCAGCGCCGATCTGTACCAGGAAGCCGGGAGACGGCCGACCAACAGCATCAACTTCGTCACCGCCCACGACGGCTTCACGCTGAATGATCTCGTGACGTACAACTGGAAGCACAACGAGGCGAACGGTGAGGGCAACCGCGACGGCGCCAATGACAACAACAGCTGGAACTGCGGTGCCGAAGGCGAGACTGACGACCCTGAAACCGAGAACCTGCGTCAGCGTCAGATCAAGAACTTCGCGGCCATCCTGCTGCTCAGTCAGGGCGTGCCGATGATTCTCAGCGGTGACGAGTGCCGCCGCACCCAATTCGGCAACAACAACACCTACTGCCAGGACAACCCCATCGGCTGGTTCGACTGGCAGCTCGTCGACAAGAACGCCGAGATGCTGCGGTTCTTCAGGAGCATGATCGCGTTCCGCAAGCGTCATGCGGTGCTGCGCCGGCGCAGCTTCTTCAACGGCGAGGTCAACGAGCGCGGCCTGCCGGACATCACGTGGCACGGGTCCAGCCTGTACGCCCCGGGGTGGGACGACCCCGATGGCCAGGCGCTGGCGTTCACCCTCGGCGCCCCTGACGCAGGCCCTGATCTTCACGTCATCCTCAACATGTTCTCCCTGGGTCTTGATTTCGAGTTCCCACAGGTCCCGGGCCGCCAGTGGTTCAAGGCGGTCGACACCGCCCTGCCCTCCCCGAACGACGTCTCCGAGCCAGAAAGCGAAACCCCCATCGAAGGGGACACCTGCCACGCCTACGGCCACAGCGTGGTCGTCCTGCTCTCGAAGCCAACCGAAAGGTCGGGCTCATGACCACGGAAAACATGCGATTCACGTTCTCGGACACGATCGCCGGCTACGTCACCTCCTTTGAGACCGATGACGACTCGTTCGGGCTGCGGGTGGCCGACGGGCGGGAGTTCCGCTGCCACCTGACCCCGATCACCTTTGCGCAAGTGGCGCGGAACCTCGGCGAGCCGTACCGAGACGTGACCGCCCATATGCAAGACATGCTCGTACCCGGGCGGTACGTCTTCACCTCTGGGACCTTCTATCCAACCGAGGAGGGCCACCGCTTCGATGTCCAGTGGGTGCAATTCCCCGTGGCGCGCGGTAACGAGTACGTCTTCGAGGCGCCCGACTGGTGGATCAACCAGGCGCGCGCCGCCGCCGACTTCAACTTGCGTGGGCAGTTTCCCGACGGAGACTACGACTGGCGCAATTACCGAACGAAGCTGTACCTCAACGGCACGAAGACCCCCGACTATCTGGGGCCTGACTTCCGCCAAGAGTCCGACCAGATCTCCCGGATGGTTTATGAGTTCGCCAGCGCCTACCTGTTGACAGGCGAAGATCGCTTTCTTGAGGCTGCCGAGAGTGGCACAGCCTACCTGCGCGACCACATGCGCGGCACGGACACCGCCGAGGGCATCGTCTATTGGTACCACGCCATCGACGTGGAGGGCACCAACGAGCGCAAGGTCTACGCTTCGGAGTCTGGCGATGACTTCGACGCTATCGCCGCATACGAGCAGATCTATGCGCTCGTTGGACCCACCCAGCTCTACCGGATCACCGGCGACCCGCGCATCCGGGACGACATCGAGAAAACCATCGCGCTGTTCGACAAATTCTATAAAGACGAGCAGTACGGTGGCTACTTCTCTCACCTGGACCCGGTCACGCTGGACCCGCGGTCCGACATGCTGGGCCGAAACAGGGCGCGCAAGACCTGGAACTCTGTCGGCGATCACGTGCCGGCTTACCTGATCAACCTGGTGCTTGCGACCGGTGAATCGCGCTTCGGTGAGTTCCTAATCGAGACCGCCGACACCATCGCGCAGCGCTTCCCAGCCGAGGACAGTCCCTTCGTGCAGGAACGTTTTCACGAAGACTGGAGTCCAGACCGCGAGTGGGGTTGGCAGCAGAACCGCGCGATCGTGGCCCACGACTTGAAGATCGCGTGGAACCTCATGCGCGTGTATCACTACCGGTCCAAGGATGCGTACCTGAATCTGGCGGAAAAGATCGCCAACGCCATGCCCCCCATCGGCATGGACTACCAGCGCGGCGGCTGGTACGACGCCGTCGAGCGCATATCGCCATACCGGTTCGTGTGGCACGACCGGAAGGTCTGGTGGGAGCAGGAGCAAGCGATCCTGGCCTACCTCATCCTTGCCGGCTCGCTCGGCAACGAGGCATACCGGCGCTACGCCCGCGAGTCCGCCGCGTTCTACAACACCTTCTTCTTAGACCACGACGACGGCGGCATCTACTTCGAGGTACTGGCGAACGGCCTCCCATACCTGCTCGGCGACCGACGGCTCAAGGGCAATCACTCGACGGGCTACCACTCCGTCGAACTGTGCTACCTGGCCTGCGTCTACACCAACCTGATGCTCACCAAACAGCCGCTCGAACTCCATTTCAAACCTAAGCCGGCATCCTTCCCAGATGGCGTGCTGCGTATCGCACCGGACCTGCTCCCACCGGGCAGCATCTATCTCAGTGACGTGTGGGTGGACGACCAGCCCTACACCGACTTCGATCGTGATGCCTTGACCGTGCGGCTGCCGCAGACCGATCACAGCGTCAGAGTGCGTGTGCGCGTCGCGCCCACTGCTGACATATTCGACTCGAAGTATGAGCGGGCGGACGGCATCGCCAAGATCACCCTGAGGGGCAACCTGACGGATGATGAGGTACCGGCGTTCCGACGCGAGCTCGAGCGCGCCATCGCCGACAGGGCAGATCGCATCGTCCTGCTCGTCAGCGACCTGACCGACATGTCCGGGGACGCGTTGCGCGAGCTGCTGTTCCTGCGGCAGAAGCTTCCCATCAGCGACCGCGCCGACTTCTACGTCGTCGGCGCCAACGACCGCGTCCAGTCCGTCATCCAAGGCGCTGGGGGCGTGAGCACTAAAGGATCCGACTTCGTGCTCGTCCCCGACGAGGCCTCTCTGCCCTCCTGAGCGCGGTGAAAGGAACAGCAATGAACACAAGCACGCTGTATCTCGGTCGAGAGTGGAACACCGACCACGATCAACGAGTGAAGGTCAGCAATGCCGAGCTGCGGTACGCGGTGCTGGGACGCGGCGAGCCGATCCTCTGCATCCATGGCACGAACATCGCTGACAGCTTGATCACTGCCCTGAGGTTCTACCCGCCACTGTTCGAGGAGTACAAGCTCATCAGCTACTACCGAGCTGGTTACAACGGCAGCACGTTGGAGAAAAGCAGCTTGAGCATCGAGGAGGGCGCGGAGCACGTCGCGCAGCTTCTGGATCACCTGGGGATCGAGAAGGCGCATATTCTGGCGTTCTCGTTCGGCGGGGTCATTGGGTTCCAGTTCCTGCTCTCCTATCCGGAACGGGCGCATTCCGCGATCCTGCTGGAGCCGTACCTGCCTCGCGAAGCCCCCGACGGAGTGAAGGCCAATGTCGATGCCTTCATCCGCGCCATGGAGCTGTACCAGAACGGGGACAAGCTGGAGGGAGCGTTTCGTTACATGGAGGACGTGTGCGGCCCCAGCTTTCTCAGCGCTGTCGAGATGACCGGCCCGCTCGACGTGTGGCAGCGGGTCGAGGAGTGCGGCGACACCGTTTTCACGGTCGACTTTCCCGCAATCGCGTCCTGGGGGGCGCCTGGCACCGCATGCCTCGGTGGACCCTGTGATGCCACCCCCGGGTTCCGGATGTCGGAAGCGGACACTCTGGTGCCCCAGAAGCCGAGCATGCCGGTGTTGGCGGTAATGGGCCTCGACAGCGAGTCAGCAATGCCCGGGTTCAGGGAGACGCAGCGATTCCTCATGGACTGGCTTCCGCAGGCAGAACGATGCGGGATCGCGAATGCCACGCACGGGCTCCACAGCATGAATCCCGTCGCGGTAGGCGAGGGCGCGCACGCCTTCTTGAAGAAGCACCCAATGACGTGAGCAATCTGAGCCAGGCGAGGAGACGCGGTGTTCGACAGCAGCGTTGATTATGTGATAGTCGGGGCCGGCACCGCCGGCTGCATCCTGGCCGCCCGTTTGAGCGTGGATCCGCACGTCACTGTGGCGTTGCTGGAGTTGGGTGGCATGGACTCGAACCCGGCGATCTATGACAAGAGCATGAACGCCATGTACGGTCTGTGGGACCCTGCAGGTGCCGAGAACTGGGGCTATGCAACCGTGCCACAGCCGGGCATGGGTGACCGCCGTATTGACATTGCACGTGGGAGGGTTCTGGGCGGCTCCAGCTGCGTCAATGCGATGATCTACATTCGTGGCCATCGCCGTGATTTCGATTCATGGGGTCAGCTCGGGAATCAGGGATGGACGTACGACGAAGTCCTTGCCTATTTCAAGAAGTCCGAGACGTACCACGGCCCCCCGTCGCCCTACCACGGCGACAACGGGCCGGTCTCGGTCATCGACTACCAGCAGCCCTCGGAGGTGGGGCACGCCTTCATCGAGGCAGCGGCGGCGCTGGGCGCCGCGCAGAAGTACAACGACTTCAACGCGGCCACGCAGGAGGCGGGCGCTGGCTTCTATCAGTCCACCCGGACCCCCGACGGCGTGCGAGCCAGCGCGGCGTCCGCGTTTGTGAGACCGGCCCTGGGGCGTCACAGCCTCCAGCTGCTGACCCAGGTGAGGGCAACGCGCCTGCTGTCCGAAAACGGGCGGGTCCGAGGGGTCGAGTATGCGGGCCCTGACGGCTTGCGGACCATCGCGGCACAGCGTGAGGTGCTCTTGTGCTGCGGCACGTTCGAGACGCCGAAGCTGATGATGCTCTCCGGCTTGGGGCCAGCAGCGCAGCTGGCGTCTCATGGCATTGCTGTGATGGCTGACCTGCCAGGCGTGGGGAACAACCTGCAAGACCATCTGCTGCTCGGGGTCGGCTTCGAGAGTCCGATCCCGCTCGATCCACCAGAGCTGTTGGCAGAGGCCGGGCTCTTCATGTGGACTGAGGCAGCGTCGCATCAGACGTCACCGAACCTGCAGTACTTCTTCGGGCCCGTGCAGTTCTTGGCGCCGGAATACATGACCAGCGGACCGGGCTTCACGTTTGCGCCCATCCTCACGCAACCGCACAGCCGTGGAACGGTGACGCTGGCATCTGGCGATCCAACGGCTCTCGCCCGTGTCGACCCGCGGTACTTGAGCCATGACGAGGATGTCGCGGTGTTGGAATACGGCATCCAGTACGCGCGTGAGCTTGTCCACACCAGTGCGTTCGACAAGCTGCGGGGGCGGGAGCTGGCCCCCGGCGAAGCTGTCACGAGCAGCGCCGAACTCCGTGATTATGTCCGCAGGGTTGCCGGGACCGTGTGGCATCCAGTTGGCACGTGCAGAATGGGTACGGACCGCGAGGCGGTGGTCGATGACCGGCTGAGGGTTCACGGAGTTGAGGGACTGCGCATCGTCGACGCGTCGGTCATGCCAAAACTGGTGAACGGCAATCCAAACGCCGCCGTGATGATGATCGCCGAGAAGGCCGCTGATCTGATCCGCGGCGACCAGACGGCGACGAGCTCCCCTGATCTCACGGCAGGAGAGCAATCATGATCCATCAGTTCATCTTCGCCTACCCACGCCCGGGACTGAGCGAGGCGGAGTTCCAGCGCTACTGGGTGGATGTGCACGCGGTCGAGTACGCCAGCAAGATTCCGCAGGTCCGCCGGTACCTCGTCGATACGCGTATCGCGCTGCCCGATGAGAGCGGTGATCCACTGTGGTGCGGCGTCGCGGAGTTCTGGCTCCGAAACGAAGCGGAGCAGATCGAATCGCTGCAGTCCAAGGAGTTTCTGGAACTCGCTCGTCCCGACGAGCCGAACTGGGCAGCCTTCTGGCGCACCGTGGTATTGGACACGACGGCGCACGTGATCCTGCCGGGGCCACCGGAGGCCCGTGACAGCGGCATGGTCAAGCTGCTGATCCTCTCCAAACGCAAGGAGGGCCTGCCGCAGGAGGGCTATCGCTCATACTGCCTCGGCGCTCACGCGGCCAAGGTGCTCGAGCTGCCGGGACTGCGACGCTACAGCCAGGGCCATGTTCGAGACAGCTTCTATGCGGTCGGAGAGGCAGTGCTCGACTGCGTCGAGCAGCTGTGGTTCGACCACGTGGACGCCGCGCTCGCCGCTGCGCACTCGGTGCAGTCCGACATCGTGAACGCTGACTACCGGCTGTTTGCCGAGGATCGGTACATCCACAGGATGCTCGTCCAGGAGCACTGGATCATCGGGCCGGAGCCTCGCCCATACAACGGACAGAGGAACGCGACCCCCTGAGCATGGAAAGAAACTGATGTCGCAGCAGGACTTCTTGGAGTTCCTCCTGGCGGCGCGCGACAGCCCCGCGATGCTCGCCCGTTACAACCAGCGAAATCTTGGGCAGCTGCCATTCCACGCCAAGCATGAGGGTTTCGACTTCACGGCGGAGGAGATGGCAGAAGTGAGGGGCAGGCTGGAGGCAAACGTGATCCTCGTCAAGGACCAAGACCAATATGACGGGAGCAGCCGGCTGTGGCGCCAGATGTGGGGCAGATATCACCTGGAGTATCTCGTTGACCACGTGGTGAGGAGGCACACGGACGAAGAGCTGTGGTCGCTCATTGAAACACGCGCGCCGGAGGTCGGATGAGCGCTCAGAATATGATCGAGTTCCTGCTCACGGTGGCGGCGCGGCCGGATATCCTCGACAGCCTGAAGGTCAAAAGCAAAGACGAAGTCATCGCCGCCGCCGCCGAGTTCGGGTTTCCGTTCACCGAATCGGAGTTCAACTCCCTGATCTGGGACTTCGAGGTTCATCTGGCCAGCAGACGCGGGGAGGAGTTCGATGCCCAGTTTCCGCTGTGGCGGACCATGTGGGGAAAGTACTACCTTGAGTTCCTGGTCATCGACCTGATTCCCAGTTTGGACCAGGCAGGTCTTCTGGCAGCAACGACGGGCGAACAGAGGGATCCACGAAAGGAAGGGAATTCGTATGTCCCTACTCGAGCAGGCTGAGCGGTTCTTCGCGGCGCTCAACGTACAGGACCTGGACACGGTAGCCGCCATGATCAGCCCATCAGCGGATGTCCGCACACCCACTGGCTCATTCACTGGGGGCGAGGCCTACCGAGAGTGGATCTTGCCGCAGTTCCATGCGATTCCGAACTTCACCCACGAAATTCGCGGTATCATTGCGGAATCGGGCCCAGTGATCGCCTTCGAGATTCGCGCCACCGGCACCCACATGGGCCCGCTGGTTTTGCCCAGCGGTGAACTGCCCGCCAGCGGCGGAACCATCGACATGTCAGGAGCCGATTTCTGGCGGTTCGAGGACGGGCTCATCGTCGAGTACCACCTTTACTTCGATCGGCTCGAGTTCTTTACGCAGCTCGGAGCGATATCTCATCCTCAGCTCCTCTAGTAGATAGCCGCTGATTCAAAGCTATATAACGGAATGCTAGACTACGAGGGCAAAGGGCCCACACGATGGAGATATTCGATCTAAAGGCTTTTCAGCTGTCCACTGGATATACGCTCGCGGACGCAAAACTGTCATACGACACGCACGGCAGTTTGAGCGCGGCGAAGGACAATGCGATTTTATTTCCAAATTTTCTGGGCGGACCGGTCGAAGCCCTGGAGATCTGGATCGGCGAGGACCGCCCGCTCGATCCGCGTAAATACTTCATTATTCTGCCTGGACATTTTGGCAATGGCCACTCGTCCTCGCCCAGCAACACGGCACCGCCGTTCGACAGGGGTGCCTTCCCACCAGTCAATATCGCTGATGATGTCATCGCTCAGCAGCGGCTCATTGACGAGGAGTTCGGCATCCAAGAGCTGCAGCTGGTCCTCGGCTGGTCCGTAGGTGCGCTGCAGACCTATGAGTGGGCGGTCCGCTTCCCTCAGATGGTTAAGCGTGTCGCCTCTATCGCGGGTGCCCCCAAGCCGTCGCCATGGACGAAGCTCTGGTTGCGCACCGCGCTTGAGGAACCACTCACGTCCGACCCAGCATGGAACAACGGCTTCTACGCGAATCGGCAGGATGTGCAAGCCGGATTGCGCCGTATGGGGCACGCGGCGGCGCTCACGTTACCGCCGCCCGGATTTTACCGTGAGGGCAGGGAGGCCTGGCGCGCTCTCGGCTTCGCTTCCTCTGACGACTTCGTAAGCGGCATGTGGGAATCCTATTGGCTCTCACACGACCCCAATGATCTCCTCACCCAGATCCGAAAGACCCAAGCCGCCGACGCGAGCGGTGGTGGCGACATGGCCACAGCACTGCGCCGAATCACGGCAAAGACGTTCGTGGTCGCGTTCACCGGCGACCCGATGTATCCGCCTGAGGAGTGCAAGCTGGACGCGGATCGCATCCCGAACGCGAAATTCCAGGAAATCAGCGGCGTATCCGGCCACTTGGCGACATTCGCTCTGACCGAGCAGGACAGGCAGGCGATCGACAATGCCCTGCGAGAACTGCTTGCGGATTAACTGCTTCGCCAGATTTGCTACGTATCGTGCGAACCTGCAGTAAAGCCTCACACCGATGAGCGTGGCGGCCTGCGCCACTCGGCAATCCATTGGGTGAGCGAAAACAAGGCAAGTCATCAGCGTTAAAGGATCGATCATGGTGGACACGTTCGACTTTGTCATTGTCGGCTCGGGAGCGGCCGGCTCCACTCTCGCCTACCGTTTGAGTGAGCTGTCCGGCGCGACGATCCTGATTTTGGAAGCGGGTGGGAGCGATCTCCCTGAGGCGGTCGAGGTCCCGTACCGCTGGAACGAGCTGCTGCTCACCGAGCTGGACTGGGCCTATAACAGCCTGCCCCAGCCCGGCCTGAACAACCGGCAGATTTACACCGCCGCGGGTAGGGCAACAGGCGGCGGCTCGGTGGTCTATCACATGATGCACGTGCGGGCTCGGCCTGCTGATCTCGACAACTGGGCCTACAACGGGTGCACGGGATGGTCGTTCCAGGACGCGCTGCCCTTCTTTCAGAAATCGGAGAACCAGCTCGACGACACCAACCCGACGGCGGGAAAGGGCGGGCCGATCACGGTCGTCAATGCAAAAGACACCGGAAACCCGGTGTCGCAGGCGTTCATCGACGGCTGTGTTGAGCTTGGGTACCCACTCGTCGATGATTTCAACGCCTCGCATTTCGGTGTTGGCTGGCACCACCTCGACATCAAGCACGGCAGACGCGGCGGCGTCCTGACCGCCTACCTCCAGCCCGCGCTCAGCCGAGGCGATGTCACGCTGAAGACCCAGGCGCTTGCGACGAAGCTGGTGTTGGAGAACGAGCGCTGCGTCGGTGTCGAGTACGTCGTGGACGGGCAGCGCTTCACGGCCCGCGCCAGCCGCGAGGTCATCGTCTGCTGCGGCGCCATCGAGTCGCCGAAGCTGCTGATGCTGTCAGGGATCGGCGATCCGGAGCACCTGAGGCGGTTGGGCATCCCAGTCGTCGTGGATCTGCCGGGGGTCGGCGAGAACTTCCACGACCACCCTCTGGTGATCGGCCCGATCGGGCGGATGGCCGAGCCGGGTCCGGACCCGCGGGGCAACATGACCGAGGTCGGCCTGTTCTGGGGATCGGCGCCAGGGATGGTGGCGCCCGATCTGGAGATCTGCCTCGTGCACCGCGCGCCGTGGGGGGAGGCGTTCTTCGCCAACGTCGTCACGCGGCTCCAGACCGGGCAGCCCATCGAGCCCGTGCAGCAGCTGGTGGATCCCCGTGTCATCCTGAGCCTGCCCGGGCTCGTGCGGCCGCTGTCGCGTGGCTGGGTGCGGCCGCGGAGCAGTGATCCGACCGTGGCGCCCGACATCAGCGCGAACTTCGGAGCGGAGCCGACCGATATCGATCGGATCGTGACGTCGGTGGCGATCGCGCGGGAGGTCTACCGCACCAAGGCGTTCGCCGAGTGGGGTCTGCAGGAGCTCAGCCCGGGCCCCGCGGTCACGGGCGATGCTCAGCTCCGGGAGTGGGTGATCAACAACACCGGCTCCTACTATCACTTCGTCGGCTCGTGCAAGATGGGCGTGGATCGCCTGGCGGTCGTCGATCCCCAGCTCAAGGTGTACGGCGTGGACGCCCTGCGCGTTGCGGACGGCTCGATCATGCCCTCCATCCCCTCGGCGAACACGCACACCACCATCGTGATGATCGGGGAGCGAGCGGCAGCGTTCATCAAAGCGGGGATGTAGCCAGGGAAGCCATCGCTCGTGATGCGCCACCAAAGATCAGGGCAGAAGTGTGTCGCGCTGGCATGTTCGCTGCGGACCCCCTCCACCGAGATCGCAGCACGGCTCGTCAGGCCTATGGCGACCCGGGAACCAGCCCGGGCGATCGCCGGCCGGTGACGCGTCGCGGACACTGACCCAGCAAAAACGGCATGGGGGCTGGCCGAAGTGTGCACCTCACAGCAGGTGCTGACAGCGGCGCGAGAGCTGCTGTCAGCACCTGCGACTACGAGGTCCTACGACTAGAACATACCGCCGTTAGCTCGAAGGATCTGTCCGGTGATCCATCCGGCCCGGTCGCTGACCAGGAACCCAACGACGGGAGCGATATCGCTCGGCTGACCCAGGCGCTGCATCGCAGTGAAATGGATGACGGCTTCCACTGACTCCGGGGTTTCCTGACTGTGAAAGAACCGAGTGTCCACCGCTCCAGGCGTCACCACGTTGACCGTGACGCCTCGGAAGGCGATCTCCTTAGCCATCGCTTTGACCATGATTTCCGCTGCCGCCTTCCCGGCGGCATACACCCCATATAAGCCGAGGATTGATCCCGTCAAATTGGTTGATAACACTACAATCCGGCCGTTGTCAGACACTCGCCGCGCTGATTCCCGTAAGGTCAGGAAGGCGCTGCGCGCGTTGAGGTCCATCAGTCCGTCGTACTCTTCGTCAGTGAACTCGACCAGCGGCTTCTTCAGGATCGCGCCGGGCATGTGCACGACGATGTCTACCCTTCCGAACTGGCTGATCACGTGCTCGAACAGGCGGGCAGTGTCGTCGGCCTTGGAAGCGTCGGCGTGCACTGCCTGCGCCTGCGCTCCCAAGGCCTTCAACCGCTGCTCCGCCTCGGAGGCTGCCTGCCCGTCGTGGGCGTAGCTGACTACGACCGCCGCTCCACGGCCGGCCAATTCTTCGGCGACGGCTAGACCCATATTCTGAGTTCCGCCTACGACCAGCGCGACCTTCTCACGCAGGTCTTGATCGCTCGCGCCGGATACCGCTGCCACCGACATGCTGTCTCCTTTTGAACTGGGCAATGGGCAAAGGTCCATAGTGACAGCTTCGAGCATCGGACGGATCCGAAACGGGATTTGCCGGACTCGCCGCTGCCGACGATGGTGGCCAGAGCCGCCTACAGGGGATGCGACGGCCCTCTCGGCAGTGCCCGAATACCTATGCACGGGCCATGCAGGCACGCTTCACCAGCGCCCCGGTGAAGTCGGGGCGCCGGCCCTGTGCTCGCCGTTGTTCGACAAATCACCCTTCCGCGCGCAGAGCGCAGGCGACCGCCCGTCTGGCGCCGCCGATGCTGACGCACGAGCCCTCGACACCGATGATTTCGCTGTGATCAAGCTCGGGTGCACAGTGAGACGCCTGGCCCGGTTGCCAAGTGTCTGCACGCCGCCCGCACTGACACCACCGGACAGCGTGCCGTGCTGTGCGGGTGCGTGCCCGGGGTCGCTGTGTACATGCCGCCTGGAAGCACGCTGTTGACCCTCACCGCCGCCGGCGTCGCCTGGCCGCCTTTGTGGTCATGGCGCTTGCTGCGGTGTGGGACGAAACAGCCGCAGGCGAGGATGCATGCCCGTCTGTGTTGCTCCTGGCGGGGGTGACCAAAACATCGCTGCGAGGTTGTGCTGGGCAGCGGAGAATCCTGGCGCAGAAGCCGCGCTGGCCCCTGTTGGCTTATCGCTCAACTGCCGTCATCACACGGCGTGTGCCGCGATCGGATCTATTCTGGCATGCCAGGACCGACGCGTCTGCTCTGCCGCCTGTGGACACAACAGTGAGCTGCTTCACTTCATGGGCCTCGTCGAAGAAACGTCCGATTCATCCCTCGTAGAAACGTTTGAATCCTCCGACCTTTGAACGTGCCCTCTGGCATTCGTATCTCGAAGCCGTCCTGGGGTAGCAGCGGCACAGTTTAATAGTCGTGGAAAGCCCCGACGCTCAGGTGTGCGTCGCACGTTCGTGCGTCGAGCGCGGTGCGTGCCATTAAAATACAATCGATATCGACTTGCGATCGAGAGGGCCGCCGATGCCCCACGGCTTTCCTCCATATCCGAGGGCAAGCTGTAGGTGCGGGCGATGCTGCGCGGTAGTGATGACCGACGAGGACTGGGGCAAGCCGCATATCGGCGTCGCCAGCTCGTGGAACGAGGTCACGCCGTGCAACCTCCCGCTCGTGTGGCTCGCATGGCTGGCGAAGGAGGGGGTCCATGCGGCGGTCGGGTCTGGCAGCAATGACTGCCCAACAGAAGGATCCGTGAAGGGAAGGGGACTCGTATGTCCGTGCTCGAGCAGGCTGAGCGGTTCTTCGCTGCGCTCAACGCGCAGGACTTCGACACGGTAGCCGCCATGATCAGCCCGTCAGCCGACGTCCGCACCCCGAGTGCGTCGTTCACTGGGGGCGAGGCCTTCCGCGAGTGGAGCTTGCCGCAGTTCCGCGCTATTCCGGATTTCATTCATAAGATCTGCGGTCTCACCGTGGAGTCGGATCAGCTGCTCGCCTTCGAGGTCCGCGCCACCGGCACCAACGGCTGCCCACTCACGCTGCCCAGCGGCGAGGTGCCCGCCAGCGGCAGGCCCATCGACATTCCCGCTGCCGGTTTCCTGCGGCTGGAGGACGGCCTGATCGCTGAATACCATCTCTGCTACGATCAGCTCGAATTTCTCACACAGGTCGGCGTGATCACTTCATCCTGACGGGCCGGCCATTTCAAGATCGACGCCACGAAGGGGGCATAGACGATGGAGATTTTTGACCTCGGTGATTTTCGGCTTTCGACTGGATTCACACTGCCGGGCGCGAAGCTGGCGTATAAAACGCACGGTCGCTTGAGCGAGCAGAACGACAACGCGATCCTCTTCCCGCATTTTATCGGCGGCTCGCCGGACGCCCTGGACGGGTGGGTCAGCGACGACCGAGCGCTGGACCCGCGCAAGTACTTCATTATCATGCCCGGGCAGTTCGGCAATGGCTCCTCTTCCTCGCCCAGCAACACCGCACCGCCATTCGACGGTGGGTCCTTCCCGCCAGTCCGCTTCCCTGATGATGTGATCGCGCAGGCGCGGCTCGTGACCGAGCACTTCGGCATTCAGGAGCTGCAGCTGGTTCTCGGCACCTCCACCGGTGCGATGCAGACCTATGAGTGGGCGCTCCGCTTTCCTCACATGGTCAAGCGCATCGCGCCCATCGCGGGTACTCCCAAGCCCGTGCCGTGGACAATGCTGTGGCTGCGCACAGTTATCGAAGAACCGCTCATGTCTGACCCAGCGTGGAACAACGGTGCCTATACGGACGCGCGGGCTGTGCAGGGCGGATTGCGCCGTGTAGGGCACGGTACGGCGCTGACGTCGCCCCCGCTCGGGTTCTACCGTGAAGAGCTCTGGCGCTCCTTCGGGTTCGCTTCCCTTGACGATTTTCTAGCCCGCTTCTGGGAGGCTTTCTGGCTCAGCGTGGATCCCAATGACATTCTTTCTCAGTCTTGGAAAGCTCGTTCTTCCGAACCCAGCGCTGACGGCGACCTGGCCGCGGCGCTGCGCCGGATCACGGCGAAGACCTCGGTGATCGCATTCACTGGCGACCCATTGTTCCCGCCTGAAGAATGCAGGCTCAACGCGGACCAGATCCCGCACGCACGATACCACGAGATCAATACTGCTCTCGGCCACATGGCGACGCTGGTCCCGTCTGATCAGGACAGGAAGGCCATCGACAATGCGCTGCGGGAACTGCTTGCTGATTAGTTCGCCTGCTAATCAGCGCGCATTGGCGAATCGTGAAGCAGAGCCAGTCGCAGGCGTTCCCCGCCAGCTTTCCGTCGGATGTGACGGAAACTCGCCGTTCAAGATCGCGAGGCGGCGGTTCGACTGCGGTTTTGTGGACGTTCGGAGCGCCGGGATGAAGCGGCATGGAGAAGGAGATGAGAGAGCTCTACACCGAAGGAGTAGCGATCCACGGTGACCCGAGTCATGCGTCAGTGTCCGCGAGGGCGGGGGCGAAGCGTTGACAGGGGCACGTGCGGGCTGGGCTA
>JBOGEA010000061.1:0-20641 GCA_050743205.1 Egibacteraceae bacterium
GCCTTGTATCCGGGGGACTCCCCCGGACCCCCTGGCCGCCTGAACCGCGCTCCGCTCCGCTTCGCCCGCGACTCAAGCGCCGCGATTCTCAAACACGTTCTTACGATGACGCCATGGCTGCGGTCGAGACGGTCAGCGGTGGGGGGTGAGCCAGAGGGTGGCGAGGGGGGGGAGGGTGAGTTCGGCGGAGGCGGGGAGGCCGTGGGAGGGGATGTCCGTGGCGGTCACGGAGCCGCCGTTGCCGGTGTTGGTGCCGCCGTAGATGCGCGCGTCGGTGTTGAGCGCTTCGTCCCAGACGCCCGGGTGAGGCAGGCCGACGCGGAACCTCGGTCGGGGGACGGGGGACAGGTTGGCGATGCAGGCGAGCGGTGGCGAGCCGTCCTCGCCGTAGCGCAGGAAGGCCAGGATGTTCTCGTCGGCGTTGTCCGGGTCGATCCACTGGAAGCCGCTGGGGTCGGCGTCGCGCTCCCACAGCGCGGGCTGTGCCCGGTAGATGCGGTTGAGGTCGCCGACCAGGCGCATCAGACCGGCGTGGTCGGTCTCGTCCAGCAGGTGCCAGTCCAGCTCTCCCCCTTCGGCCCACTCGCGCCACTGGCCGAATTCCCCGCCCATGAACAGCAGCTGCTTGCCGGGGTGGCCCCACATCCAGCCGTAGAGGGCGCGCAGGTTCGCGAACTTCTGCCAGCGGTCGCCCGGCATCTTGTCGAGCAGGCTGCGCTTGCCGTGGACGACCTCATCGTGGGACAGCGGCAGGATGAAGTTCTCGCTCCATGCGTACAGAAAGCCGAACGTGAGCTGATTGTGATGGTGCCGCCGGTGGAACGGGTCTTTGGAGAAGTACTCAAGGGTGTCGTGCATCCAGCCCATGTTCCACTTGAACCCGAATCCCAGGCCTCCCAAATGGGTCGGGCGGCTCACCGAAGGCCAGGCGGTCGACTCCTCGGCCACGTTGGCGATGCCCGGGTTGCGCCCGTAGGCGGCGATGTTCATCTCCTTGATGAACTCGATCGCCTCAAGGTTCTCCCTGCCCCCGTACACGTTCGGGACCCACTCGCCCTCGTTGCGTGAATAGTCGAGGTACAGCATCGAGGCGACCGCATCGACCCGCAGCCCGTCGACGTGCAGCTCGTTCAGCCAGTAGAGGGCGTTGGAGATGAGGAAGTTCCGCACCTCGTGGCGCCCGAAGTTGAACACGAGCGTCCCCCAATCGGGGTGCTCGCCCTGCCGCGGGTCGCCGTGCTCGTAGAGCGCGGTGCCGTCGAACCGCGCGAGCGCCCACGCGTCCCGTGGGAAGTGCGCTGGGACCCAGTCGACGAGCACGCCGATGCCGCGCTGGTGCAGGCAGTCGACAAGTGCGCGGAAGTCGTCGGGGCTGCCGTACCGCGCCGTCGGCGCGAAGTAGCCCGTGACTTGATAGCCCCACGATCCGCCGTACGGATGCTCGGCCACGGGCAGCAGCTCGACGTGGGTGAAGCCCAGCTCGATCACGTGGTCGGCCAGCTCGACAGCCAGCTCACGGTAGCCCAGGGGCAGCCCGTCCTTGCGCCGCCACGAGCCCAGGTGCACCTCATAGATCGACATCGGCGAGGTGGCCAGCGCACGCCGGGAGCGATCGTCCAGCCACGCCTCGTCGCTCCATGCATACGTCGAGCGGAACACGCGGCTCGCGGTGCCGGGCGGGAGCTCGGCGGCGAACGCGTGGGGGTCGGCGCGGGTCGTCAGCCGCCCGTCCCCGCCTATGATCTCGTACTTGTAGAGCGTGCCGGGCCCGACGCCGGGCATGAACAGCTCCCAGATGCCCGACGATCCGAGCAGCCGCATCGGGTACAGGCGGCCGTCCCAGCTGTTGAAGTCGCCGATCAGGCGGACCGCTCGGGCGTTGGGCGCCCAGACGGAGAATGCCGTGCCGTCGATGCCGTCGATGCGCATGGGTCGGGCGCCCATCCGCCGCCACAGCTCTTCGTGGCGGCCCTCCCCGATGAGGTGGAGGTCGATCTCGCCCAGCGTCGGCCAGAACGCGTACGGGTCGACCAGCTCGTACACGCCGTTGTCTGGCTTGCCGGGATAGGTCACGCGCAGCCGGTACTCGCTCGCGAGGGGCACCTTGTCGAGCAGCGCCTCGAAGAACCCCGCCACTGTCTGCCGTGCCTCGACGGCCCTGCCGCCGATGAGGACGTCGACCCGCTCCGCGTCAGGCCGGTGGGTCCGCACCACCGCGCCTGTGCTCACGGGATGCGCGCCGAGAATCCGATGCGGGTCGGCGTACTCACCGGCCATCAGCGCCCGCACATCATCAGGATGCGCGCGCCAATCCGTCGTCTGAGAGGAGCGCGCCGCGACGGACCTGGGCGATTTCGCCGCGTCCAGCACGCGCGTGATGCCAGCGACAGGGATCGCAACCCAATCGGGCCGGCTCATCAGCTCGTAGCCCAGCTCGTAGGCGGCCTTGTCCAGCTCGAACGCGGCCAGCACCGGCTCGGGATCCCTCGGCAGCAGACCTGACGAGCCGGCACGGTCGAGATATGCCTCCAGGAACCGCTCACGCGCCTGGTCCCGCCAGCGCAGCGCGGCCTCGCTCGGCTGCGCGCCGGCGACGTAGTCGAACGACCGCAGCATGCCCGCCACATCCCGCAGCGGCGAGGAGCGCGCGCGTCGCTCGGCGAGCGGGCGGGCGGGCTCGCCCTCGAAGTCGAGCAGCTTCCAGCTGCCGCTCTCGGCCAGGAGCGCCTGGCCCAAGTGCAGGTCGCCGTGCACGCGCACGAGCGGCCCCAGATCCCCTACTGCGGCCAGGGCGTCCAGGCCGCCCAGCAGCTCGTCCCGGCGCGCGAGCAGCACCTCGACGGCAGCCGGCGCGCGCAGCGCGGCCAGCGAGAGCACCTGCTCGGCCCTGGCCCGCATCTCGGCGGCCCGGGTAGCCGCGGCGCGGGCAGAGCCCTCGGTCTGGCAGAACGCCTCCCGCAGCGCTTCGTGCAGCTCGGCGACCACCACGCCCAGGCGGTGGACAGCGTTGAGCACCGGCGTCTCGGCTGTGCCCGCTCCTGCCTCGGCACGCGCGGCCTCGAACCCGTCCCGTCCGTGAACGAATTCGGACAGCATCGCGAGCGTCGTGGAGGGATCCCCCTCCAGCTCCAGCACGCCGTGCTGGGCCGGCACGTGGGGAAAGCCCATTCTGGTCAGCGCCCCTGTGACCTCGACGTCCGGGTTGACTCCGGGCTCCAGACGCCGGAAGACCTTGAGGATGGCCTCTTGGCCGAAGGCGACAGAGGTGTTCGACTGGTCCCCGCTCAACCGGTGTGGGGCGTCCAGGACCGGGCGAGTCCCTGTCACGGACCGGCTCACGAGCCGAGCGCCGGCGGCGGTGCGCGCGGGAGTCTGCGTGACCGCCAGCTGGGCGAGCAGCCGGCAGGCGGCGGCATCGTCCGTCGCGTCCACCATGCCCCAGTCCTCGCCGGAGGCGCCGGACAGGACCGGCACCTGATAGCGCTCAGACGGCCCGTCGGTGTACTCGACCTCGACGATCACGTCCAAGACCCGCCCATCGAGCAGCGCGGTGTCCGCCACCTCGATCGCCCGGATCGTCCGGGCCTTGCCCTGGAACCAGCGCTGCTCGGGCAGCCAGCTGGCCAGCCACGCTTCCAGACCGCTCATGCGTGCTCCGATTCGACGAGCTGGAACCAATAGAAGCCGTGCCCGCCCAGCGTGAGCAGGTACGGCAGCTCCCCGATCGGGGGGAAGTGCGTGCCGCCGAGCAGCTCAACCGGGACCCGGCCGTTGTACCCGCCGAGATGCAGCTCGACCGGCTGGGCCGTCGCGGCCAGGTTCGCGACGACCAGGACGGTGGTGTCGCCGTACTGGCGCAGGAACGCGAGCACTTTCGGATTCGTCGATTCCAGCGCATGGAATGTCCCATGGCCGAAGACCGGATACTGCTTGCGCGCCCGCACCATGTTGCGGGCCCAGTGGAGGCGCGAGTAAGGGTCACGCTGCTGAGCCTCGACGTTGATCGCGCTGAACCCGTACACCGGATCCATGATCGGCGGCAGGTACAGCCGCGCGAAGTCTGCCCGGGAGAACCCGCCGTTGCGGTCCCCCGTCCACTGCATGGGGGTGCGGACGGTGTCACGGTCCCTGAGGAAAATGTTGTCGCCCATCCCGATCTCGTCGCCGTAGTACATGACCGGGCTGCCGGGCAGCGAGAGCAGCAGCGCGTGGAACAGCTCCCACAGGTTGCGGTTGTTGTCGAGCAGCGGCGCGAGCCGGCGGCGGATCCCCACGTTCATCTTCATCCGCGGATCGCGCGCGTACTCGGTGTACATGTAGTCGCGCTCCTCGTCGGTCACCATCTCGAGCGTCAACTCGTCGTGGTTCCGCAGGAATATCCCCCACTGGCAGTTGTCGGGAATATGCGGGGTGAGCTGGAGGATCTCCACGATCGGGCGGGCCTCCTCACGCCGTGCCGCCATGAACATTCGCGGCATGACGGGAAAGTGGAAGGCCATGTGGCACTCGTCGCCCTCACCGAAGTAGTCCACGACGTCTTCGGGCCACTGGTTCGCCTCCGCGAGCAGCACTCTCCCCTCGAACTCCGAATCGACCATCTTCCGCAGCCGCTTCAGGTACTCGTGCGTCTCGGGCAGGTTCTCGCAGTTCGTGCCCTCGCGCTCGAACAGGTACGGCACCGCGTCCAAGCGCAGCCCGTCGAGTCCGAGGGCGAGCCAGAAGCGGACGATGTCGAGCATCGCCTCCTGGACCTCGGGGTTGTCGTAGTTCAGGTCCGGTTGGTGGCTGAAGAACCGGTGCCAGTAGAACCCACCTGCCTCCGGATCGTGGGTCCAGTTCGAGATCTCTGTGTCGACGAAGATGATCCGCGCGTCCGCGTAGCGCTCGTCGGTGTCGCTCCACACGTACCAGCCCCGCTTCGGTGAGTTGGGGTCGCGCGACTCCGCGAACCACGGGTGCTGATCGCTCGTATGGTTCATCACCATGTCGGCGATGATCCGAATTCCCCGGGTGTGCGAGGCCTCCACGAAGTCTGCGACGTCTTCGACCGTCCCGTACTCGGGCAGCACGGTCATGAAGTCGGCGATGTCATATCCCCCGTCGCGCAGTGGCGAGGCGTAGAAGGGCAGCAGCCAGATGCAGTCGACCCCGAGCCATTCGATGTATTCCAGCCGTTCGTGCAGCCCACGGATGTCGCCGGTGCCGTCCCCCGTCGAGTCGAAGAACCCGCGGATCGACACCTCGTAGAAGATGGCGGACTTGTACCAGAGCGGGTCAGGAACGAGCATCGCCAGACTTTACAGGGCACGGAGCCGCAGGATGTGTGCGGGCTCCTGTGAGGGATCGAGACGCACGTAATTCTCCGGCCCGCGCCAGACGTAGCTGGTGCCCGTGAGCAGGTCATGCGCCTCGAACGGGCCCGCGCGCTTCAGGCCCAGCCGTGGCAGGTCCAGCCAGGTCATCGCGTTGTGCGGATTGTGCGGGTCGAGGTTGATCACCACGAGCATGGGATTGGTGTGGTCTGCCTCCGTTTTTGAAAAGCACAGCATATGATCGTTCTTGATCTCGTGGAACCACAGGGTGCGCAGATCGTGTAACGCCCGGTGATCTCGGCGGATGCGGTTGATCTTGCCGATGAACGGCGCGAGAGAGTCGGGGTCGCTCCAGTTCCGTGGCCTGTACTGGTACTTCTCGGCGTCGCGGTACTCCTCGCTGCCGGGGCGCAGCGGCACGTTCTCGTACAGCTCGAAGCCGGAGTAGACACCGTAAGCCGGAGAGAGCAGGGCGGCGAGTATGAGCCGGATCTTGAAGCCCGGCGGTCCGCCGAGCTGCAGATACTCGGTGAGGATGTCCGGGGTGTTCGTCCAGAAGGCCGGCCGGAAGAAATCGACCATCTCTGTGTGCGCGAGCTCCTCCAAGTACTCGGTCAGCTCCTGCTTCGTGTTGCGCCACGCGAAGTACGTGTAGCTCTGGCTGAATCCGACTTTCGCCAACGCCTTCATCATCTTCGGGCGCGTGAACGCCTCGGCGAGGAACAGCACGTCGGGGTGCTCGCGGCGGATCTCGCTGAGCAGCCATTCCCAGAAGGGCAGTGGCTTCGTGTGGGGGTTGTCGACACGGAAGATCCGTATGCCGTGGCCGATCCAGAACTCGACGACATGCTTGAGCTCGTTGCGCAGGTTCTCATAATCGAGCGTGTCGAAGTCGATTGGGTAGATGTCCTGATACTGCTTGGGCGGGTTCTGCGCGTACTGGATCGTGCCGTCCACTCGGTGTTTGAACCAGTCCGGGTGCTGCGTCACCCATGGATGATCCGGCGAGCACTGGACGGCGAAGTCCAGGGCGATCTCCACATCGTGCTGTGCCGCCTCTGCGACGAACGCGTCGAAGTCCTGGATCGTGCCGAGATCGGGGTGCACGGACGTGTGGCCGCCCTCCCGCGCGCCGATGGCCCAGGGGACACCGGGATCGGCCGGCCCCGCGGCCAGGGCGTTGTTGCGACCTTTGCGGAACGCGCGGCCGATCGGGTGGATCGGCGGCAGGTACACCACGTCGAAGCCCATCTCGGCGATCGCGGGCAGGCGCTTCATCGCGTCGGCGAATGTGCCGCTGACCGTGGCGGTCGCGCCCTCCGAGCGGGGGAACATCTCATACCAGGCGCTGAACCGCGCCGCCTCCCGGTCGACCCACAGGGGCAGCTCGTCGGTTACGGCGGCGTCGAGGCGCTCGGGGTGGACCTCAAGGATGCGCAGCAGCGCGGGGTCAGCGGCCCTGGCCACGCGCTCGGTGAGCGGCGCGTCGCCACGCAGGAAGCGCGCGGCTCGGAGGAGCGCCGCACCGGTGTCGCCGGGGGCGTGGCGCCGCTCCAGCAGCCGGGCGCCGTCCTCCAGGTCGACGTCGAGATCGGTCTGGCCGGCCTTGCGCTTCTTGCGCACGCCGTCGAGCCAGCTGGCGTAGTGATCCGTCCACGCCGCGATCCGGAACCGCCACGCGCCCTTCGCGTCCACCGGGAATGACCCCAGCCAGCGGTCGTTGACGTCGAGCCGCAGCGGCTCCTCGCGCCACCGCGTGTCGAACGGGCCGCGGTACTGGATGACGGCCGCGAGCAGCTCGTGGCCCTCGCGAAGCACGTCAGCGCCGACTGCCACCTGATCCCCGACGATCGCCTTCGCCGGGTAGCGTCCGCACCCCACCGAGGGCGTCACGCGCTCGATGTGCACCCGTCCTGTCAGGCCCACTCTCCGTCCCCTGTCGCTGTCCGTCGGCTGTCCCCCCGCCATACTTGCCCTCCTGGGCGCTTCTGTGAACCCCCCTGACGCCGATTTGAGCGACGCACGGACGGGAGGGCGACAGGCAAAGCGAGGAGATATCCGGACGATGTCGTCGGGGTTGCGTGAGGGTGCCGCGGCTGCCGTAATGGCTACAGTCGGAAGGACTCACCGTCCCTGGGGGAGAGTCGCAGTGGTCAAGGCGCTTCGTACGTTCCGCGTCCGGCCGTCGTTGCCGGCAGAGCTGCAGCAGCTGTCCGATCTCGCGCTGAACCTGCGCTGGGCATGGCATGCGCCCACGCGTGATCTGTTCCGCTGGGCGGATCCCGCCACCTGGGAGGATGTCGGGCAGAACCCGGTCGCGCTGCTTGGCCACCTCAGCCGCGAGCGCATCCGGGCGCTGTGCCAGGACGCGGCGTTCCTCGACGAGTTGGCGGCGGTCCACGGCGAGCTGCAGCGTTACCTGGAGAGCAGCAGGTGGGCGCAGCGCCAGCCGCAGCCGCCGCCGCGCATCGCGTACTTCTCGCCCGAGTTCGGGCTGACGCATGCGATGCAGACGTACTCCGGCGGCCTGGGAGTGCTCGCGGGCGACCACCTGAAGGCCGCGAGCGACCTCGGGCTGCGCCTGACCGGCGTCGGGCTGCTGTACCGCCAGGGATACTTCCGGCAGCATCTGGACGCCGACGGGTGGCAGCGGGAGCGCTATCCCGACCTGAACCCGTACGGGCTGCCGCTCCTGCGGCTGGAGGGGCCGCAGGGTCCGGCCTGCGTCGAGGTCCAGCTGGTCGACCGGACCGTCGTCTGCCAGATCTGGCGCGCGCAGGTCGGGCGGATCCTGCTGCTGCTGCTCGACTCGGACGTCCCCGCCAATGCGCCCGAGGATCGGTCCGTCACCGACAAGCTCTACGGCGGCGACGTCGAGCACAGGCTGCGGCAGGAGATCGTGCTCGGCATCGGTGGCATGCGCGCGGTGGACGTCGCGGTAGAGCTCGGGGTGATGGACGATCCTCCCGAGATCTTCCACATGAACGAGGGCCACGCCGGGTTCCTGCAGCTGGAGCGCATCCGCCGGCTGGTCGTCGAGACAGGCCTGGGGTTCGAGGAGGCGGTCGAGACCGCCAGGACAGCCTGCCTGTTCACGACCCACACCCCGGTGCCGGCCGGCATCGACGTGTTCCCGCGCCCGCTGATCGAACGCTACTTCGGGCTGCTCGCGCGGGACTGCGGGATCTCTGTGGACCGCCTGATGACGCTGGGCCAGCCCGAGGGCGCGCACCCGTGGAGCGACTTCAACATGGCGGTCATGGGCCTGCGCCTGTCAGCTCGGGCCAATGGGGTGTCTCGGCTGCACGGCCGGGTGTCGCGGGCGATGTTCGCCGGCCTGTGGCCGGGCATCGACCTGCCCGAGGTGCCGATCACCTCGATCACCAACGGGGTGCACGCCTCCACCTGGGTCGGCCGCGAGATGGCCGCTGTCTACACCCGATACCTGGCGCCTGACTGGATGCACAACCCCGACGCCTGGGGCCGTGCCAACGAGATCAGCGACGACGTGCTGTGGCGTGCCCGCGGCCGTGCCCGTGAGCGCATGATCCAGAACGTCCGCGGCTGGGTTCGCGCCCAGCGCGAGCGGCGCGGCGAGCCCGCCGCGTCGCTGGCGTGGACCGACGAGATCTTCGACCCGGACGCCCTCACGATCGGGTTCGCGCGCCGGTTCGCCGAGTACAAGCGAGGCGCTCTGCTGCTGCGCCAGCCGGACCGGCTGCGCGCGCTGCTGGAGTCGATCGACCGTCCCGTCCAGTTCGTGTTCGCGGGCAAGGCCCACCCGCGCGACGACATCGGCAAGGGCATCATCCGCGACCTCGTCCACTACAGCGCCGACCCGCAGCTGCGGACGCGCATCGTGTTCGTCGAGGACTACGACATGGAGCTGGCCCGCATGCTCGTGCAGGGCAGCGACGTCTGGATGAACACCCCTCGCCGGCCCCACGAAGCGTCCGGCACATCCGGGCAGAAGGCGGTGCTCAACGGCGGGCTGCACTGCTCGACGCTCGACGGTTGGTGGGACGAGATGTACGACGGCGAGAACGGCTTCTCCTTCGGCGGCACCGACGACCGCGAGGATGGCGGCCAGCAGGACGCGGCGGACTCGCGGGCGCTGTTCGACCTGCTGGAGCGCACGGTCGTGCCGATGTTCTACGACCGTGCCGAGGGGCCGCTGCCCCGCCGGTGGCTCACGCGGGTCCGCCGGTCGATCGCGACCCTGGGTCCGCAGGTCCTCGCGACACGCATGGTGATCGAGTACGTGGACGAGCTGTACACCCCGATCGCGGACAGGGCCCGTCGCCTGACCTCGGAGGGCCACCGCCGGGCGCTGACCCTGGCGACGTGGCGGGCGCGGCTGGCGGCCTGCTGGGGCGGCGTACGCGTGCTGGAGGTCAGCAGCGACGAGGGCGCCGCCGAGATCGGCGAGCGCCGGGATCTGGCCGTGACCGTACGCCTCGGCGCCCTGTGGCCCGACGACGTCCGCGTCGAGCTGCTGCACGGCTCGGTCCGGGCGGACGGGGAGATCCACCAGCCGCGGATCACGCAGCTGACGCTGAACGGGGATCTTCCCGACGGCGTCTACCGTTACCGCGGCAGCTTCGACCTGGCCGCGCCGGGGGAGTATGGGCTGACGCTGCGGATCGTGCCCCACCACGAGGACCTGATGTCGTGGGCGGACACGGGGCTGGTGGCCTGGGCAGAGGACGGGGCAATGATGCAGGGATGAGCTGGTGGGCAGGGGCCGTCGGCTATGAGATCTACCTTCGGTCCTTCGCGGACGGCGACGGCGACGGCGTGGGAGACCTCAAGGGGGTCGCCAGGCGTCTCGACCACCTCGCCTGGCTGGGCGTCTCCCTCGTCTGGATCACGCCCTTCTATCCCTCGCCGATGCGCGACTACGGCTACGACGTCGCCGACTACACCGGCGTCGACGCGCGGTTCGGGACGCTCGCCGACCTCGACGCCGTCGTCGCCCGCGCCCACGAGCTGGGCATGCGGCTGATCATCGACCTCGTTCCGAACCACTCGTCGTCCGAGCATCCGTGGTTCCGGCAGGCGCGGACGTCGAGGTCCAGCCCGTACCGCGACTACTACGTCTGGCGCGACCCACGGCCGGGCGGCCAGCGGCCGAACAACTGGGTGAGCGTGTTCAAAGGCCCGGCGTGGACCCTCGATGAGGGGACGGGGCAGTTCTGGCTGCACTCCTTCCTGCCCGAGCAGCCGGATCTGAACTGGGCGAATCCGAAGGTCGTGCGGGAGTTCGACCGGATCATCGCCTTCTGGCTCGACCGGGGCGTGGACGGCTTCCGGATCGACGTGGCCCACGGCCTCGCGAAGCATCCGGACATGCCGGACAACCCTCCAGTCAGGCTGCCTGAGCAGGTCGAGCTGGCCGCCGGGGAGAGCTGGTGGCGGTGGAAGCGTCGCTACGACCAGGACCAGCCGCAGGTCCTCGATGTCTACCGGCGCTGGCGGCAAGTCGCGGCGCCCTACGACGGCCTGCTGCTCGGCGAGGTCTACCTCTTCGAGGCCGACCGCCTGTCCCGCTATGTGGCCGGCGACGGTCTCGACCTCGCGTTCTGGTTCCCCCCGCTGCACATTCCGTGGGACGCCGACCGCCTCCGAATGGCGCTCCGCAAGGGCGCGTCACTCTCCCCTGGACGCATCGCCTGGGTGACCGGCAGCCACGACCAGCCACGGGCTGTCTCGCGCTTCGGCGGCGGCGCGGTCGGCCAGGCGCGCGCGCGCGCGCTGTCGACGCTGGAGTTCGGCCTGCCCGGCGTGGCGTTCCTGTATCAGGGCGAGGAGCTGGGCCTTTCCGATGGCGCCGTCGGCGTGGAGGACATCCTGGACGTGGCCGGCCGGGACGGCGCCCGCACGCCGATGCCGTGGAGCCCTGAGCCCGGCCTCGGGTTCACCACCGCCGAGCGGGCATGGCTGCCGTTCGGCGACCGCGGCCCCGCGGACACCGTCGAGGCGCAGCGCGCCGACGGCCGCTCGATCCTCCATCGCTACCGGTGGCTCATCCAGGCGCGTCAAGCGCTGTTCGGGGATCAGGGCCCGGTCGAGTGGCTCACCGACGACGGGCCCGTGATCGCGTACCGGCGTGGTGAGGCCGTCGTGGCCGCGAACTGCGCCGAGACCCCGGCTGGCCTGCCGCTGCCGGGGCGTTGGCGGGTGCGCTTCAGCAGCCTGGGCATTGGGGAAGGTGACGTCGTCGCCGGCGCTCTCGCGCTTGAGGGCCATGAGGCGCGCATCGCCACGCCTGAGGAGCACCGATGATCCTGCCCGAGACACCGATCCCGTCGTTCGAGGAGTATGCGCTGGCGGGGGGTGGCGAGGGGCTGCGCCGTGCCCTGTCGATGGCGCCCGACGAGGTGATCCAGGAGGTGCGGCGGTCGGGGCTGCGCGGGCGCGGCGGGGCGGGCTTCCCGACGGGGGTGAAGTGGGCGTCGGTCGTGGAGGCGGCCGCTGCCGGCCGGACCCCGACCTACTTCGTCTGCAACGGCGCTGAGGGCGAGCCGGGCACGTTCAAAGACCGAACGCTGCTCAGCCGCATCCCCTACCTCGTGCTCGAGGGCGTGCTGATCGCCGCCTACGCGACCGGCGCGACCGGCGCCTACATCTGCGTGAAAGAGCGCTTCACGCGTGAGCGCGATCGGCTCGCCGAGGCGATCGAGGGCGCCCAGATCGCTGGTTGGGAGGGGATCGACCGCGTCCAGGCAGTCGCCGGCCCCGACGAGTACCTGTTCGGCGAAGAGAAGGCGATGCTCGAGGTCATCGAGGGCAAGCTGCCGATGCCGCGCATCCTGCCGCCCTACGAGCAGGGCCTGTTCGCGACGATGGCCTCGCCCAACCCCACCGCCGCGAACAACGTCGAGACCTGCGCCCACGTGGCGAGCATGTTCTCCACCTCGGTCGACGAGTGGCGCGGTGTGGGAACGCAGGAGGCGCCGGGGACGATGCTGTTCACGGTGGTGGGTGACGTGGCGAGCGCCGGGGTGTACGAGCTGCCGCTGGGCACCTCGCTGCGCACGCTGATCCAGGACATCGCGGGCGCACCAGACGTCAAGGCCATCTTCAGCGGCACGTCCAACCCCGTCATCACCCCCGACCTGCTCGACCTGCCGATGGACTTCGACTCGTTCCGCGAGGCCGAGCTGGGCCTGGGCAGCGGCGGCTTCATGGTCTACGGGCAGCACCGCGACATCGTCCAGGTCACCTGCACGCTCGCGCGGTTCCTCGCGATCGAGTCCTGCGGGCAGTGCCAGGCGTGCAAGTTCGGGACGGCGGAGATCTGCGAGCGCCTGGACCGCATCGTCCGCGGCAAGGGCGACGCCACCGACCTCGAGGAGATCCGCAGGCGCTGCGCCACCGTCACCGACGGCAACCGCTGCTACCTCCCCGTCGGCGCGGCGCTGACGGTCATGAGCACGCTGGAGCGTTTCGCCGACGAGTTCATCGCGCACCTGGGCGTCGCCTCGGACCCCGACGTGGCGGTCGACGTCCCCAAGATCCTCGATCTGGACCATGCCACCGGCGAGGTCGCCTACGACCTGGACTATCGCCGCAAGCGGTCCGACTGGTCCTACGCCGAGGACGAGTGAAGCGACGCCTGCCTAGGCGCTTGGACAACGCTGATCGACAAAATGTTGTCGATGTGTCGGTGAGCGATTCCTTGGGTCTGGAGCGGTGAGGCGTCGAGGACGCATCCGTCGGCGATCTCGCGCTCACGCCTCCGGGTGATCCGTGCATCCAGATCTCGGCGTCTTGCGCGCTCTGGCGATTGTGTGAAGGATTCGTGACACAGAGGTCGCGACCCCTTCACAAAGGAGTGCGGTGGTGTTGATCACCGAGCGCAGCAAGAGCGTCATCCCGTTCCGGCCGTCCGATGCGAAACGGGTCGGTGCGGGGTGCTTCTACATGGACCTGATCGTGTGGCTGAACAGCGAGCACATCGAGCTGGGGGACAACGTCGGATTCAACTTCGGATGCTACGTGAACGGCTACGGGGGCCTGCGCATCGGCGACCACTCGATCTTCGGGCCGGGGACGATGATCCACACCGCGAACCACGAGATGGGCAGAGAGCGGCCGATCCACGAGCAGAGCTGGAGGCCTGCCCCGGTCGAGATCGGCGTGGACTGCTGGATCGGCATGGGCGTCTGCATCCTTCCCGGCGTCCGGATCGGTGACGGCTGCGTGGTCGGCGCCGGCAGCGTCGTCGTGAAGAGCATCGACGAGTACAGCGTCGCGGTCGGCAACCCCGCGCGGGTCGTCCGCGTGCGCGCATGATGCGGGTTCTGTTCCTCCAGCAGCTGCCCTGCATCCGGACGCTCAAGTACGCCGCCGGGCTGCGGACGGCTCTCCCCCAGCTGCAGCTCGGCTTTGCGTACCGGGGGCAGACCCTGTCGGGGTTCTACGGCGCTGGCGACGAGCTGTTCGACCGCTGGTGGCAGCTCGGCGACGATCCGACGGCCGATCTGCGCAAGGTCGTCTCTGCGTTCCGCCCGGATCTGATCCACAGCCACAACCTGCCCGACGAGCTGACCGTGCTCGCGCTGGAGGCGGTCGGTGATCGGGTCCCGGTGATCCACGACGTGCATGACTTCCAGAGCCTGCGCAACACGCCCTACCGGGACGGGTTTCCCGAGCCGGAGGACCCGTTGACGCTGGAGAAGCAGGCGATTGAGCGCAGCGCCGCGCTCGTGGCCGTCTCCGACGAGCTGCTCGCCGAGATCGCCTCCCGCTACCGGCTGCCCAGCCACAGCCTCGTGTTCGGCAGCTACGTGGTTGGGGCCAGCCTGCCGGTGGTCCTGCCCCCGCCGGTCCGCGCTCGCTCTGGGCCCTGGCAGGTCGTCTACCAGGGCACATTGTTCAGCGACGGCGGGCACTACGACCTGCGGGAGATTTTCCGCGGGATCGCCAGCGGGGGAGTGGCCCTGCACGTCTACCCCGCCAGGCCCGCGCCCGAGTATGAGACCCTGCCCGGGATCCGCTGCCACGCGACGCTGGATCCCTACACGCTGCTGCGCACGCTGCCGCGCTATGACTTCGGCTGGGCGGGCTTCAACGCCAGCTTGAACGGCGCGCACCTCGACACGGTGCTGCCGAACAAGCTGTACGAGTACGTGGGGTGCGGCCTTCCGGTCCTCACGCTGAGCCGGCACCGGGCCCTCGACCGCTTCGTGCGCACCCACGGCGTCGGCCTGTCCTTGACTGACCTCGCGGACCTGGGACCCGCGCTCGACGCCGCCGACGTCCCCGCGCTGCGCCGCCGCGTCGCCGAACTCCGCGACACACTGACCGTCGAGCGCAACATCCACCACCTCGTCGCCCTCTACGAAACCGTCCTGAGCTGAATTGAGGCGTGTGGATAGACCGTCCGTCGTCGATCAGCCTCAGAGGGAGATGCGCGCGCGTTGGTGGCCGCTCAGCAGCCGGTGGCGTGTGCGAGAGCGCGGCAGACGAGCTGCATGCGCTCGGGGCCGAGTCGGGTGATGCGCTCTGTCAGGGAGGTGCGTGGCTCGCTCGTCAGGTTGTCAAGGTTGACGACGCAGGAGCGGGGCATACCGTCGGCTTTGTCGAGCGCGACCTCAGTCGGAAGCCGCCGTTCGACCGTGGTGATCAGTGCGGCCAGCACGGAGGAGAGCCGGTCGGCCACCACATCCCTTGTCAGGATCAGCACGGGGCGGCGCCCCCAGTCAGGGCTTTCCGACCACCACACCTCGCCGCGAGTCACCACGGCTCGTGTCCGGCGGCACGCTCCTCCGCATCGAGCCGACGGTGGAGGCTACGTGCCGTGGCGGAGGTGAAAGCGGTTGGGTCTCCCCACTCATCCGGCGTGCTCTGTGGAATGCGCTCGTAGCCGGCGATGATCTGTCGGGTGACCTCGGAGTCGTAATCGTCGGCCAGGTACGCCTCGACAGCCTCTCGGATGATGTGGCTCCTGGAAACACCGCGCCGGGCGGCCCGCTGGTCCAGCACTGCGAGGAGGGTGTCGTTGAGTTGTACCAGTGTCTGCGCGCGCGCCATGATCATATGCTAGCAGATGGCAAAGGGGCCGGTCTCGGAGCACGAGGTGGCCAGCTCCCGCTCGACGCTCCGCATCACGTCTGTGATCACGGGCGGCTGCGCGGACAGCTCGTCGAGGCCGACGGCGTGGCGGGTGATATCGGCGTCGTCGGGGTCGATGCCCAATGCCTGGAGCAGGCGAGCGGGGCGCCATCGGCGCAGCAGGCCACACTGAACCAGCGCCCCTTGACGGCGCCGACGCTGGGCGAGTCCGACGAGCTTGCGTCCGCCTGCCAGCACCTCGCCCCGGCCCAGGGTCGCGTAGCAGACCGCGGCGAGCAGTTGATCGCGGTCACTTCCACGCCGCCGCGCCGTCGCCGGTGCGCTCCACACCTGCAGGTCCGCCGCGCCGAGGCCTCGCAACGCCCGGACCCAGGCCTGCCCGACCTGCGGGAAGACCGCGCTGAGGTCGCCGTCGAGCAGCGGGTGCCCGGTCGGGAGCAGGATGTCCAGCGACAGGATGTTCTCGTCGAGCAGCACGGCGCCTCCGCCGGAGAAGCGGGTGACGATATCCACCGCCGCCGCGCTGACCGCCGCACCGCGCTGGCCACGCCCCAGCACGATCGCTGGCGTGCTCGCCTCATACCAGCGCAGCGTCGGCGTCGGGTCGCCGGCCAACTCCTCGAGCAGCGCAAGCCCGCGGTCAAGCAGCGCGCCTGCTCTGCCCACCTCCAGGGGCAGCAGGCGCCAGCCGGTCGTCGGCTCGGTCAAAGCGAGCGCTGTGAGCCTGCCCAGTCCGCGCGATCCGACTCTGAGGCCCCGGCGGGCAGGGGGCTCGGGCTGGCCCCGATCTCCTCGTAGATCCGCTTGGTATGCGTCTCGCGGATCAGGAACACGCCCACGATGAGCGTGATCAGGGGAACGGCGACTGGGTATGCGAGTATCAAGGCGATGTTGTCGGTTCGCGCGACCACCGACTGCACGATCAGTGGGGTCATACCACCGAACACGCCGTTGCCGATGTGATAGGGAAGAGACAGCGACGTGTAGCGCACCTTGGCGGGAAAGAGCTCGGTCAAGAACGCGGCGATCGGTCCGTACACCATCGTCACCCAGATCCCGAGGAGGAAGACCAGCGCGCCGAGGGCGAGAGCGTTCGGGTTCGCCGGGTCGGGGGTGATCGCTCTCATCGTGCTGAAAATCGGGATGAACGTCAGCGCGCCGAGCGCGCATCCCGCCAGGATGATCGGTTTACGCCCGATGCGGTCGGAGAGCCATCCAAAGAACAGAAAGAGCGGGGTGGCGAGGACCAGCGCGACACCCACGATCGTCGCGGCCGCGGACCGCTCGATGTCGAGCACCGTGAGGAGGAAGTAGTACGCGGTGAATTGGCCCGTGTACCACACGACCGCCTGTCCCGCTGTGGCGCCGAACAGCGCGAGCGCCATGAGCTTCCACGCGCCGCCCGCGAAGGCGTCACGAAGCGGGGCCTTCGACGTCTTCCCCTGCTCCTTCATGCGCTGGAAGAGCGGGGTCTCCTTGAGGCTCAGCCGGATGTAGAGAGCCACGAAGACGAGGAGCCCTGAGAGGAGGAACGGGATGCGCCAACCGGCGATCCAGCCGGTGTTCTCAAACCGTGGCGTCCCCAGGATCCTCTCAGTGCCGATCAGGACAACGAGCGCAATCACCAGCCCGAGCGTCGCGGTGGTCTGGATGAAGGCGGTGTAGAAGCCACGCCGCTCTTCGGGGGCGTGCTCAGCCACATAGACCGCAGCCCCGCCGTACTCGCCGCCCAGCGCCAGGCCCTGGAGCAGACGGAGGAGCAGCAGGATGATGGCAGCGGTGTAGCCGGCTTGGTGATAAGTCGGCAGCAGCCCGATCGCGAAGGTTGCGGCCCCCATGATCGAGACCGTCACGAGAAATGTGAATTTGCGCCCGACCATGTCGCCGATGCGGCCGAAGAACGCGGCGCCGAAGGGGCGCACGACGAATCCCGCCGCGAACGACGCCAAGGTTGCGAGCAGCGCCAGGTTGCCCGCCTCGGGTGGATAGAAGAGTTTGGCAATCAGCGTCGCCATGACTCCGAAGAGATAGAAGTCGTACCATTCGATCATGGTGCCGACCGAGGATGCGACGATGACCCTGCGGAGCGAGAAGTCGTAGGTCGTATCGCTCGCGGCGGCCTGCTGCGACATGTACATCCCCCTTCGAGAGAGGTTCGGCTTCCCCAAGCCGGAGCGCCTATGCGCATCGCCGCGCTTCGTTGGGCGGCGGTTGTTCTTCAGCTGTCTACGCTACCACAGGGGTGAGTGGCAACAGCGGAAAGTCGTTGAAGATACTGGATGGCCATGAGTGCTGAGCGGAAGCGCTGTCCTCAGCCGACCTCGCGGACCAGGCCGTACTTGTCCTCGTAGGAACTCATGTTCGTATCGAGGGCGCGGATGACCTTGCCGACCATCGTGGGAGCCACCTTCACGCGGGTGACGACCTCGGCGTTCACGCTGCCGCCGCCACTGGGCATCACCTGGCAGAAGTCGAGCGTGAACTCGTGAGCTGAGTGGCTCACCACGAGAAAGTTGGCGTAGACCCCGAACTTGGTGGCGTCATCGACTTGGATCTTGATCCTTTCGCCGGGTTTCTCACCGTCTGCTGCCGGCGGGCCATGTTCGCTCATACGCGTCGTCCTTCCGATGAGGATGGTTTGGGCGCATTGTAGGCCAGGTGGGTTCACCGGCTCGCACCAGGGGTGTTCACGCGGGGTGGGTTGGCGTAGGGTGACGCCAGTCAGCGGGAGCCCGGGATCGACTGGGCTGAGAGGGCGGCTGGCTGGCCGCCGACCGATGAACCTGATCCGGATCGTGCCGGCGGAGGGAATGACGATGACCGACCGAGATCTGGCCGTCCAAGATTCGGCCTTCCAGGAGTCTGGCGTGCCGCCTGCCGCGCGCCGCGTGTATGAGCCTGGCCCCGTGCCGGACATGCGGGTTCCCTTCCGCGAGGTGACGCTGGCGCCTACCCCTGCGCGGCGCGGCGTGGAGGAGAATCCTCCCATCCGTCTCTACGACACGTCCGGCCCCCACGGTGACCCCGCTGTCCAGGTCGATCTGGGGGCCGGCCTGCGCTCGCTGCGCCTGCCGTGGATCGCGGCTCGGGGCGATGTTGAGACGGTCGGGGTGGCGGATCCGTATCGCGGGCGGAGTTCGGGGCCCGGCGCCGGTCGCCCGATCCTGCGTGCACGGCCGGGCCGGACCGTTACGCAGCTGCGCTATGCGCGGCGGGGACAGATCACGCCCGAGATGGAGTTCGTGGCGGTGCGTGAGGGCATGCCGGCCCAGTTCGTCCGCGACGAGATCGCACGCGGGCGGGCGATCCTGCCGAGCAACGTGAACCATCCGGAGTCCGAGCCGATGATCATCGGCCGGAACTTCCTGGTGAAGGTCAACGCGAACATCGGCAACTCGGCGGTGACGTCGTCGATCGCCGAAGAGGTCGAAAAACTCGTCTGGGCGACCCAGTGGGGAGCCGACACGGTCATGGACCTGTCGACAGGCGCGGACATCCACGCGACCCGTGAGTGGATCATCCGCAACTCGGCGGTCCCGATCGGGACCGTGCCGATCTATGAGGCGCTTGAGAAGGCCGGCGGCGTGCCTGAGGCGCTGACGTGGGAGCTGTACCGCGACACGCTCATCGAGCAGGCCGAGCAGGGGGTCGACTATTTCACGATCCATGCCGGGGTGCTCCTGCGGTACATCCCGCGGACGGCGAAGCGGGTCACCGGCATCGTCTCACGTGGCGGATCGATCATGGCCGCGTGGTGCCTGGCGCATCATCAGGAGAGCTTCCTGTACACCCGGTTCCACGAGATCTGCGAGATCATGGCCGCCTACGACGTCGCGTTCTCGCTGGGTGACGGGCTGCGGCCCGGCAGCGTGGCGGACGCGAACGACGAGGCCCAGTTCGCCGAGTTGGACACCCTCGGCGAGCTGACGAAGGTCGCCTGGGAGCACGATGTCCAAGTGATGATCGAGGGGCCGGGCCATGTCCCCCTCCATCGGGTCGTCGAGAACGTGACGAGGCAGATCGAGGTCTGCCAAGAGGCGCCTTTCTACACGCTCGGTCCGCTCGTCACCGACATCGCTCCGGGATACGACCACATCACGTCGGCGATCGGGGCCGCGGTCATCGGCATGGCCGGCACCGCGATGCTCTGTTATGTCACCCCCAAGGAGCACCTCGGGCTCCCCGATCGCCAAGACGTCAAGGACGGCTTGATCGCCTACAGGATCGCCGCCCACGCCGCCGACGTCGCGAAGGGGCATCCGGGTGCCCAGGCCTGGGACGACGCGCTGTCGAAGGCGCGGTTCGAGTTCCGTTGGGAGGATCAATTCAACCTGTCGCTGGACCCCGACACCGCCCGGGCCTTTCACGACGCCACGCTGCCGGCCGCGGCCGCTAAGAAGGCGCATTTCTGCTCGATGTGCGGCCCGAAATTCTGCTCGATGCGCATCACGCAGGACGTCCGCGACTACGCCGCCGCTCACGGACTCGACGACAGCGAGGCGCTCGACGCCGGAATGCGGGAGAAGGCCCGCGAGTTCCACCGGATCGGCGGGCAGCTCTACGTGGGGGAGTGACCCGTCACCGGCTCAGACGCGCGAACACGACGACGTTGTCCCGGTAGCTGCGCGCCCCACGATCGAAGGTGCCTCCGCACGTGATGAGGCGCAGGGTCGGCCCAGGCGTGTCGCCGTAGACCGCCTGAGTCGGGAACTGCTCCTTCGGGTACTGTTCGACGCGTTCGACGACGAAGGTCGAGGACGTCCCGTCGGCGGCTTCCACGATGACTTCGTCTCCGGGCACGAGCTGTCCCAGACGGTAGAAGACGGCCGGGCCGTCGTAGCTGTCGACATGCCCGACGATCACGGACGCGCCCAACTCCCCGGGCTCTGGCCCGTCCTGGTACCAGCCGGTGACGTCGAAGTCCTCAGGCACCTCCAGCGTCCCGTCCGGCTCCAGGCCGAGCGCCACCACGTCCGCCGTTACGCCAATGCTGGGGACCACCACCCGGTTCGGGTCGGCCACCTGCCGGTCTTGACGCCGCTCGGTCAGCGGTGGTCCGGCCCACGCGCTGTCCTCCCACGCAGGCCGGATGCGGGAGGGCGAAGTCACGATGAACTGGACGGCGCTGGATGCTGACAACGCCGGAATCATCGCAGCGACCATAATCCCCGCCCCGATGCCCACGCCGACCGCTCCGAGGACACCCAACCGCCGCCGCCGCGCGCCAGACCTGGAGTTCCGGCGAGCGG
>JBOGEA010000062.1:0-20568 GCA_050743205.1 Egibacteraceae bacterium
GTTGCGCGTGAGTCAAGTCTGGCGGGTCGGGTTGCACGCGTCGCGGTCACGTCGGGGGAGGTTGTGTGCTGGATCGCGGCGGTATACCGCCGCGATCCAGCACACAACCTCGGTCAACCCGCGCGCTGCCGTCCCTCCCGTCCATGACGCGTCGGGGCGGGGCACAGCCCCGTTAGCCGTTGAGGTTCGGCTCAGGGCCACTGAAGCCGCGCTTCGGGCTTCGCGGTTCGCGGGGCGGGCCTTTGCGGTTCGTTTTCTGGGTGTGTGCTGGTGAGCGCGCCGGTTCTTGATCGGCCCAGCGTCTCGCCGAGTGGTTTTGACCCGGGCCAGGGGCCGCGGATTGCTCGGCGGGCTCTGCTGGTCGGCGGGGCGGTTGCCGTCGGTGGGTTCGTCACGTTTGTTGCGGCCTCGGGCGCGGTGATCCGGGCGCTGTCAACGCTCGGCGGTGGGGTCGGGACCGCGCAGCCGACCGAACTCGCCCTGTCGGAGATCCCCGCGGAGTACCTGCAGCTGTACATGACCTCCGCGGAGCGCTGGTGTCCTGGCCTGTCGTGGACCGTGCTGGCCGCGATCGGCTGGGTCGAGACCAGGCACGGATCCCACCCGACGATGATCTCGTCGGTCGGCGCGCAGGGCCCGATGCAGTTCATGCCAGCGACGTGGGCCCGCTACGGCATCGACGCGGACGGCGACGGCGTCGCCAACGTGTGGAGTCCCGCCGACGCGATCGCGGGCGCGGCCAACTACCTGTGCGCCAGCGGCGCCGGCGACCCCGCCACCCTGCGCCAGGCCATCTGGCACTACAACCACGACTGGGACTACGTCGACACCGTCCTCGCCAAGGCCGCCGAATACGGCGCCGCGCTCGCGACCGGCCTGCCGATCACGATCGCCGGCGTCACCGGCAGCCCCGCCGCTCTGCTGGCCAACCCGCGCGTCACCATGCCCGCCCGGGTCGCCGCCGACCTCACCGACCCGCGCATGGACCCCCGCGTCATCGGCGTGCTCGAGGCCATCGCTCAGGCTCACACCTACAACATCGTCGTGCTCGCCACCGGCCACAGCCTGTGTGTCGGCGGCGGCAACCGCGCCCCCTGCCGGGTCAGCAACCACGCCTTGTACCGCGCCGCGGACATCTCCCCCGTCGACGGCGCCACCGTCAGCAGCGGCAACCAGGGCGCTCTCGCGATCGTCCAGTGGCTCGCATCCCTCCAAGGCCCCCTCCGCCCCTCCGAGGTCGGCAGCCCCTGGCGCCTCCCCTCCCCCGGCCACTTCACCGACCGCTTCCACCAACGCCACATCCACATCGGCTACGGCCCCATCCGCTGAGCTGCGTCACGGCCCTGAGCCCACCAGCCACGCCTCACAGCCGCATCGGCCTGTTACAGGATCAGGTGCCCTTGGGGCCAGCCACACACTGCGGTTTTCCTCCGTATTCGCCAGGATTGCCGCATCGCTTGAGTGGCCCGACTGGCGGGCCCGTGAGGTTTCGTAACAGACTCCATCCGGCGGAAACCGCGGGAGTCCTGGAACCAGCCTCACCGCAGGGGACACACGCGACCTCGCTGACCGCACCCCACGGCACGACCTGTGCGCCTCCGTCCCACCCGCCCCTGACTCGTCGAGCCGTAGCGCCTTCAGTTGGCCAGCGCGAGGCGCTCGTCCAGCTCGACGACCGGGGCCAGCGTCCGCCATGGCCGGGGGAAGGCCGTGCGTGCCCTGCGGATCTCGGAGATCCCGAGGCCGTGCGCGTCGGCCTCGTTCAGCCCCGCCATGGCCGAGGCGCAAGTGCGGTCAGGGTCGCCCAGCGCGACGCACGCATCCGTCATGTCCACCCGCAGACTGAAGCGGCGGAGCGGCGCGGTCGTGCCGTTCACGGCGACGTCGAAGCGCTCCACCGCATCGGCCGGGCGGCCCAGCCCCAGCAGTCGCTTCCCGGCGAACACCTCAAGGCGCACGCCGTCCCAACCGCTGAGCATTCCGTGGGCAGACCAAAAACCCCAGCCGGGGTCGTCGCGGCGGGCGCGGGCGGCGGCGGTCCGCGCCTGCTCCAGCAGACGCCCGGAGCCGAGGTCGTCGCCCACAGCCGCGCGATCAACAGCAAGGTAGGCGAACACCAATGCCTGCCCCTCAGGTGGAAGGAGCAGATGCAGCGCGGCGGCGGCCTCCATCCATTCCAGCGCTGCGGCCGGGTTCGGCTTGGGGCCATGATGTGGTGTGTATGCGTGGCTGGCGAGCGCGAACGCCTCCAGCCGGCGGTCCCCAGCTTGACGCGCCAGCCGCAGCGCCGCGGCGAACCAGGCGTCGGCCTGGTCGAACCGGTCCGCGACGCCGTGGCCGTGGCCGACCAGGCACGCCTGGTCGGCGACGACGGCCTCGAGACGTGTCCTGACCTGGGGGGTCAGCGAGGCGCGTTTGAGCAGATCCAGCAGCGTATGGGTGTGCGCCTCGGCCGCTTGCAGCACCCGCGGGCCTGGTGTGCGCTGATGCATGGTGGTCAGGGGGGCGCACACGAGGCGAAGAGCCGCGGATCCCCACCATGCTCCCCACCGGCTGCGATTCAGAGCACCCGAGGCCTCGTCCAACCCCTGCGTCCATCGACCGCTTCGACGGCCCCCGGGGAGGATCCACTCGTGGGCCGCGGGCGGTTACGTCCATCGGCCCGTCGCGTAGGTGTTGGCGATGCCCCCAGCCGCTCGCGCAACTGGTGGCGCCGGACCTTGCCGGTGCCGGTCCGGGGGACAGATGAGGACCAGCGGCTCAGTGAATGGCGGCAGGTCCTCGATGGCGGCCTGCCCCAGGCGTCGTCGTCGAGGTGGCCGTCGCCGGTGATCACGACGGGCAGCGGCAGCCGGCCGGGCGTGCCCAGCACGACGCATTCGACCACCTCGGGCCGTGAGGTGCCGGCGCTCGTCCTCGGGCACGTTCGCGCGTAGGCCCAGAGCCGCAGGAGCCGGTGATCACGCACGGCGCCGTGCCGCGGGTGGCCAACAGCAGGCACACCAGCGGCGCCGTCGCCGACCGTTCCCCCCGCAGGAAGAACGGCCTCGAATCCAGACCTCCTGACCCAGGGGGATGAATGTGCTGGTAGAGGGGGTGAGTTCTCCGCCTTCTGTCAGCTCTGTGCGTGTATTAGCGCGGTGGCTGTGGGCGGTTCGCCGCACCTGCGCGTAAGACGGTTCGGCGAGGGCCGTATGCCTGGGCTGCCGCGTCAGCTGTAGCTGGGATGAAAATAGGCCAAAGGAGCGAACGACAAAACCGCCGCAGCGCCGCTGCGCTCGGCTGCGGCGATTTTCATCCGCCTACGGGTGGGCCGCAAGGCCCATGGGATGCTTTCCTTCATATTCGCCAGGATTGCTGCATCTTTGGCTCGAGTGCCCGACTGTCGGGCCCGTGAGATTTTGCAACAGGCTCGTTCCGACGGAAAGCTGCAGTCGAGCCCCCGGCACGGCGGCACCGCACCGATTATCGCGCCGTGTCCGGAGAACTGGAATCCTGCGCAGCGTGGTCGGGAGCCTCAGCATCAGACAAGCGGGGAGCATTCATCACATCCGCTCCAAAACGACGCGTGTGTCCGGCTGTGGCGGCGGCATGCAGGGCCGCGAGACTCTCACGGCTTTCCGCGGCCCGCTCATTTTCCAGATAGTGGTAAGACGTTTCCGAACCCGTCATCGGTGAACCGCTGCCCCATGTGGTAGGGCAAAGACTCCCCGAACGGTCAAACCACGGTTATCCACTTCCTTCACTCCCCCCTTGTTCCACCATATGGAAGCGCTTACTCTTATCCGTGCAGCGTCTTCCAGTTACCGTGAGCGCCAACCGCCATATCGGTGAGATCCACTGGGGGTCGTGCGCAGCGCGACGGCGCTTTACGTGCAGAAACAGCGCTGAGATGAATCAATTGCGGAGGAAGAATGCGTTACATGAGCCCTGCGCCATGGACGAGCGGGCCAGGCGGCGTCGCGAGCAAACCCATCAGATCACCCCAGCCAGCCACACCGAAGAAGGGTCGGATCTTCATGCAACAGGGGGCGCCAACTCCACTGCGGCCAGCCGTCCGCGTGGACTATGAGGAGCTGTGCGTATTCGTCGCGCGGGTGTTCGCGGGGCGCGGGGTCCCAGCCGGCCGGGCGCGAGCGGCCGCCGAGGCGCTGTGCTACGGCGACCTCACCGGCCTGCGCTCGCACGGTCTGGTCAACCTGACCCGGCTGTACCTGCCGCTGTTCGACCAGGCGCGGGTCGACCCGCGCGCCGAGCCCCAGGTGATCGCCGACCGCGGCGCCGCCGTGCTGCTCGACGCCCGCCGCGCCTTGGGGCTGTGGGCCGCCAGTGAGGCCATGGACATGGCGGTCGAGCGCGCCGCTGGGTACGGCATCGGCATGATCTCGGTGCGCGACGCCACCCACTTGGGGTGCGCCGGCCACCACGCCGCCCGGGCCGTCCAGCGCGACATGGTGGGCATCGTCGCGTCCAACCGCGACCGCCAGCGCATCGCCCGGCCGCCGGGCGGGCGGGTCGCGATGCTCGGCGCCAACCCGCTCAGCATCGCCGTGCCAGCCGGCGGCCACCACCCCTTCGTCCTGGACATGAGCACGACCGCGGCGCCGACCGGCCGGATCCGGGCCGCGGCCCGAGCCGGGCAGCGGGTGCCGGAGGGCTGGCTGGCCGACGACCAGGGCAACCCCGTCACCGATCCGGCGGCCTCAGGGGACGCCCATCTGCTGTGGCTGGGCGGCTCCGGCTCGAGCGCCTCCAAAGGGTTCGGGCTGGGCCTGCTGGTGGAGGTGCTCGCCGCGCTCGTGCCCGGGGCCGGCCTGGGCCCAGCCCCGGAGGCGCTGGCGGGCGACGGCGGGCCGTCGGGGCGCGACGACGACATCGGCGTTCTGGTCGTCGCCATCGCGCCGAGCGCGCTCCGCTCGGGTGAGGACTTCCGCCACGACGCGCAGACGCTGTTCGGGACCCTGCTCGCCTGCCCGCCGGTGGGCGACGGCGCCCCCGTGCGCTACCCCGGCTGGCATGAGGCGGAGCGAGCGCGAGCCCACCGTCGCGACGGCGTCCCGCTGGCCTCACCGCTCTACCAGGAGCTGTCCGACGTCGCCAGCGCGATGGCCCTGCCGATGCCCCCACCGATCGCAGGCACGTGAAGCCTCCACCGCGAGCGTGTGTGAGAACTCCGCGATTCTCACACACGTGCTTGGGTCGGAACGCCTGATGTGCTTGGAGCCAGCCATCCGGCCTGCTGTACTCGTAGCCACACGGCTCGGCGAGGTGAGAGGACACCGGATGATCGCTGCGATGGCTGCATCGGCCCCCACACCGGCTGACGACCTCACCATCCCCATCCTGCTGCTGGGCGTGGCGATCGGTCTTGTGGTGGGGTTCTGGGCTGGTCGGCGGTGGGCGGAGCGGGGCAGGGCCCGGTTCGACGGCAGTAAGGCGATGGAGGCTCGGCAGAACTACCGCGGCATGGGTCCCTTCTGGCCGTTCAACAAGTAGGGGCGGCCGGGCGGTTGCTCGCCTCAGTAGGGCGGGGGGATGGCTGGCTGATGGCTGATGGGGACGGGGCGGCCGAGGAGGTAGCCCTGGGCGAGGGGGACGCGGAGGTCGGACAGGATGGCGAGTTCGGCCTCGGTTTCGACGCCTTCGGCGATCAGGGTGGAGCCGGTGCGGGAGGTGAAGTGCTCGAGGCCGGCGACCAGTGCTTGGCGGGCGGGGTCGGTGTCGATGTCGCGGACCCAGGAGCGGTCGAGTTTGACGAAGTCGGGGCGCAGGGACAGGACGTGGTTGAGGCAGGCGTAGCCGGTGCCCGCATCGTCGATCGACAGCTGCACGGCCGAGCCCAGACGGTCCACGGCGGCGCGGATGGCGGGGTAGTCGTCGATCGGGTCGTGCTCGGTCAGCTCGAGGACGAGGGGGCGTGGGGTCGACCGCATCGCGCGGACCAGGTGCTCGCCCTGGAGCAGGAACGACGGCGAGACGTTCAGCGACAGCCACGCCCCGTCGGGCAGTGGGGCGCAGCTGTGGATGGCGGCGTTGACGGTCGCGGCCTCGATCTGCAGGCCCAGCCCGACCTGTGCGGCTTCGGCAAAGCGAGGCTCGGCGGGCGCGCCGTCGGTGAAGCGGGTCAGAGCCTCATAGCCGACCACGCTGCCGGTCTCGACATCGTGGATGGGTTGGAAGACCGGGCGGAACGCGCCGCCGTCCAGAACCCACTCCAGCTCCGCTCGCGCGCTGCAGGCCAGCCCCCACTCCTCCAGCGCGGACGCCAGCAGCGCTGAGGCGACGGCGGCGAAGTCCACCGCGGCGGAGAGTTGCCGCACGCGAGCGTGGGCGGCCTGCGCTCCCGGCGAGCCGTGCCCGGCGGGGGGACAGCCCTCCGTCCCCCTGCCCGCGATCACGAGCAGCCCCACGAGCGCTCCCCGGCTCCGCAGCGGTGCGTACGCCGTGTACAGGGCAGTGGGATCGGCGGGGATCCAGACCTCATCGTGATCCGTTCGATCCGTGATCCAAGGCCCATCCTCGGCGCGCTCACGCAGCATACGGGCGACGTGACGCGGAAGCGGCCAGCCGGTGGTCACAGAGAGGTGGCCGCTGACCGCCAACGGCAGCGCCTCGTATTCGCCCGCGAATGCCACGACCGCTGCGCTGGCCAGCCCGCAGACGCGGGTGAGCTGGTGGCAGAGACCGGCGGCGGTCAGTTCGGGAGCCGCCTCGACCCGGACGCGGCGGAGCAGGTCGGTGACCATGGTGTGGTCGTGAACCTGCTCCTCGACGACCTCGAGCCACGCCTCGTGCATCCGCAGGTGCGCCCTGGCCAGGGCGACGACCTCGTCGGGATCGGCAGGCTTTGCAAGATAGTCGCTGGCGCCTGCATCCAGCCCAGCCGCCCGGTCCGCGGCTGACGCCGAGGCGGTGATGAGCACGATCGGCAGCGTCTTGGGTGCCTGGTGGCGGCGGAGGGCGCGGAGCGCAGCCAGGCCCCCAGGCAGCTCGGCCTCCAGGAACACCGCGCCGATCGGGTACCGCGCGAGGAGATCGACCGCCTCCTCGCTGCTGCTCGCGTGCAGCGCGGGCAGGCCAGCACGCCGCAGCGCGCGGATGACGAGATCTTCACTGGGCGCATGGCTGTCCACGACCAGCACGGCGCCTCCGGGGGTGGGGTGCACTCCCACGGGCAGATCCTCCAGCTCCACCGGGAAAGCGGGGTTCGGCCATTATTATCATGGAAACCCGCGATATAGGTAACAGCAGAGCGGAAAGAAGTTCCACGTTGTGGTCTGCGGTCGCGCGGATGCCGTGGGGGAGCAGATCGGCCCCGGGGTCACCGAGTGACCGCCGGGGCCGTCGTGCCGCGATTGGTCCGCTTCAGGCGGGGCGCCCCGCGACGCGCGTGCTGTCGGGCCCGCCGGTCTTCTTCCACATCTCGTCGATCCGGTCGATGAGGTCGAGCAGCCGCTGGGCGTCGGCGGTGCTCATCGAGCGCTTCACGGTCGAGCACTGCTTCAGCGCCTGCCAGCAGATCTCGTGGAGGTCCGGGAACTGCTCGAGGTGCTCAGGCTTGAAGTAGTCGCTCCACAGCACCGAGATGTGGTGCTTGGCGAGTTCGGTGCGCTCCTCCTTCACCGCAACGCAGCGCTCACGGAACAGCGGATCGTCGCTGTCGTGGTACTTCTCGATGATGCGCAGGCAGGACTCGGCCTCGATACGGGCCTGCTCGGGGTCGTAGACGCCGCACGGGATGTCGCAGTGGGCGTGGACGCTGTGCGGAGCCCCCGTGCGGTCGATCAGGCTGAGGAAGTGGGCGATCGGGCGCATGAACATCTCCTTGCTCGCGCTTAATGCAAGTAGTTTGCGAAGAAAGGCAGTCTCCGCGCTTACTCTAGCCAGATGACGCACCGGCAAACGTGGCGGCTTTGCCTGGCTCCAGAGGGGGCCGGTGCGTCTGGCGATGACGCAGCGGCAAACACGGCGGCTTTCTTCAGGCCCAGAGGGGGCCGGTGCGTCTGGCGATGACGCAGCGGCAAACGTGGCGGCTTTCTTCAGGCCCAAGAGGGGGCCGGTGCGTCTGGCGATGACGCAGCGGCGAACTCCGTGGATTTGCCTGGCCGTGCTGGCGCTGCTCGCCGGCGCCTGCCGGCGCCTCGATCGGGTCATGGTTCAGGGCGTGAGCATGGCTCCCGCCCTGCTGCCCGGCGACCGGCTGCTCGTGCTGCGCACCCGCCGTGTGCGCGTGGGCGACCTGGTGGTTGCGCGGGACCCGCGTGAGCCGGCCCGTGAGCTGGTCAAGCGCCTGGTGGAGATCACGCCCCAGGGTGAGCTGGTCTGCCATGGCGACAATGCCGAGTCGAGCACGGACAGCCGCGCGTACGGCGCGTTGCCGGCCGGCTGTCTGGTCGGCCGGGCGCTCTACCGCTACGCGCCGCCGGCGCGGTCGGGCCTCATGCGGTCTGGCGCTGTGAGAGGTCGCCGGCGATGAACTCCTCGACCATCCGGTGGCAGACGTCGTCGGGGAACTGGGCTGGCGGGGATTTCATGAAGTAGCTCGACGGCCCCAGCAGCGGGCCGCTGATGCCGCGGTCGCGGGCGACTTTCGCGCAGCGCACCGCGTCGATCACGACGCCGGCGCTGTTGGGCGAGTCCCAGACCTCCAGCTTCAGCTCGATGTTCAGCGGGACGTCGCCGAAGTTGCGGCCCTCCATCCGGATGTAGGCCCACTTGCGGTCCTCCAGCCAGGGGACATGGTCGCTGGGGCCGATGTGGATCTTGTCCCGTGGGATGCCGTCGCGCAGCTGGGAGGTGACCGACTGCGTCTTCGAGATCTTCTTCGACGTCAGCCGGGACCGCTCCAGCATGTTCATGAAGTCCATGTTGCCGCCGAAGTTCAGCTGGTAGGTCCGGTCGATGGCGACCCCCCGGTCCTCGAACAGGCGGGTGAGGATCCGGTGGGTGATCGTGGCGCCCACCTGGCTCTTGATGTCGTCGCCGATGATCGGCAGGCCAGCGTCGCTGAAGCGCTGCGCCCACAGCGGATCGCTGGCGATGAACGCGGGGAGGCAGTTCACGAAGGCGACCCCGGCCTCCAGCGCCGCGCTCGCGTAGAACCGGGCGGCGTCCTCGCTGCCCACTGGCAGGTAGGAGACGAGCACGTCGGCGCCGGCTCGGCGCAGCTCGCCGGCGACGTCGACCGGGGCCAGATCGCTCTCCTCGCACACGGCGCGGTAGAACTCGCCGAATCCGTCCAGGGTGGGACCGCGGACGACCTCGACCCCCAGCGGCGGAACCTCGGCGAACTTGATGGTGTTGTTGGGCGGCGCGGCGATGGCTTCGGCCAGGTCACGGCCGACCTTCTTCGCATCCACGTCGAAAGCGGCCACAAACTCGAGGTCGCGCACGTGATAGCCCCCGAGATCGACATGCATCAGGCCCGGCACTCGCTCGCCGGGATCGGCGTCGCGGTAGTAGTGGACCCCCTGCACCAGCGAGCTGGCGCAGTTGCCCACGCCGGCGATCGCGACGCGCACCGTCCCATCACCGCGACGGCCTCGACTGCCCATGAAAATCTCCTTACTCCATATTCGTGAGAGGAGGCCGCGCGCGCCGCGCCGGCCTGCCGACCATGCCTTGCTCCGGGGCGGGCGCATCGGGCTGCTCCGGAGACTGCGGGGCTCCACCGGGGGGCTCCTCGGCGACCGCGGGGTCGATCGCCGCGCGCTCGGCCGCGATCAGCTCGTCGAGCCAGCGCAGGTCGTGCTCCGCGAGGTCCATCCCGTGGCGGGTGAGCTTGAGGATGTACTCGTCGCAGCGCGCGTTGCGCATGCAGCGGCGGCCCTCGGCGAGCTTGTCCTCCAGGGTGGCTTTGCGCCGCTCGAGGAGGCGGATGCGGGTCTCGGGCTTGAGGTAGCGGAAGAACGCGAGGCGGAGCGGGAACTTCTCCTCCTCCCACGCGCTGCTCGCGCCCTCGGCGATCAGGTCCATGAACTCGGCGTGGCCGGCGTCCGTGATCCGGTACACCTGCCTGCGCCGGGACGTCTGATCGCCGACCAGGAACTTCTCGATGAACCCACGCCGCTCCAGCTTCTGCAGCGTGGGATAGATCGACCCGAACGACACGCTCCAGAAGAACCCGAGCCGCTGCCCGAGCTGCTTGCGCAGCTCGTAGCCATGCATCTCTCGCTCTTTGAGAAGTCCGAGGATGGCCAGCTCGAGCACGGGGTGTGTCTTCCTGTCATGCGGAACCGTCGCTGCGATGTATCAGCGCGCTATATCGTCATGCTACATCGACCTGTGCGCCTCGCCACGCCGGTCAAAATCCCCCCTCCCGCTGGACGGGTCATCGGTCGTAAACTCCTGACCAGGCGATGAGAGGTTTCACGGACTATCGGCTGGCCAAGCGGGCGCTCGTCCGCCAGGTCACACGTGGTGTCGTGCCGGTGCGGGACGTATGCGACGCGCATCCCGAGCTGCTGCGCGCCGCCCGCAACGTGGGCACGGCGACGCACCGGACGTGTCCCATCTGCCGGCTGGCGGACGACCGCGCCGACGTGCCGTTGGACGAGACGGAGACGCTGCGGGTCGTCACCTATGTCTTCGGCGACGATCTGCGCCAGAAGTCCGGTCATATCGTGTGGACGCGCCACGAGTTGGACGGCCTGGCGCGGCAGCACCATTCGTTCACCGCCTACGTCGTCGAGTGCTGCCTCGTCTGCGGCTGGAACCACCTGGTCTCCAGCTACCTGCTCGGACGGGCCCACGCCGGCTGAGCTCATCTCGGCCGAACGGCAGTACAGGGTATGAATCGGGGCACATCTTCAGCGGCTGGCACAATCACCTGCCATGAGTCGCGAGCGCGGGGTCGTTCACAGGTGGCGTGGCCGCCTGATGGCCGGCCCGAGGCAGCAGTCTCCAGAGCAGAGCCGTCCACCTGTGGCGCGCGGGTCGGCGGTGTATGCCACGAATGACGGGCTCAACCCAGCGCTGCACACCGCTGTACGCCCACCAGGGCAGCTCTGGCCCCCGTCGCCGGAGTCCCACCCACCCAGTTCCATGCCGCGGCAAGGAGGACCCGTCCAGCGCCGCAAGCGGTGGCTGCGCCGCATCATCGTGTCGACGCTCCTGTTCCCGGTCCTCACCGTCGGGTTCGCCCTGACGGCCCTGTTCTTCTATTTCTTCAATGCGGTGCCGCTGTCCGCGGACATCGGGTCGAAGCCGACGGTGATCCTGGACTCGACCGGGCAGGTCGAGTTCGCCACCCTCTCACCCGAGTTCGCCCGCGAGGAGGTGGCGATCGGCGAGCTGTGCCAGAAGGGCCGGCGCCATGTCTGCGACGCGGTCCTGGCCGCTGAGGACGCGGGCTTCTACCAGCACCGCGGCGTCAGCGTCCCCGGCATCGTCCGCGCCGCCCTGCGCAACCTGCTGAAAGGCCAGATCGCTCAGGGCGGCTCGACCATCAGCCAGCAGTACATCAAGACCGTCACCGGCGACGACGAGCGGACCCCCCTCCGCAAGATCCGCGAGGCCGCGCTCGCGATGAAGCTGGAGCGTGAGTACTCCAAGGACGAGATCCTGGAGCTGTACCTCAACTCCATCTACTTCGGGCGCGGCGCGTACGGCATCCAGGCCGCCGCTCAGGCGTACTTCAACGTGGACGCCAAAGACCTGAGCGTCGCCCAAGCCGCGCAGCTCGCCGGCGTGATTCCCGCCCCGTCCGCCTACGATCCGGTGGAGAACCCCGAGGCCGCCGCCCGCCGCTACCGCTACGTGATCGACCGGATGCTGGCGTTGACCTGGCTGGACCCCGTCACCGCCGACCAGCTGCTCGCGGCGCCGCCCAGGACCCAGGAGCGCGAGGACATCAGCTTCAACGACGCGCCGTTCTACCTCGACATCGTCCGCAGAGAGCTGGAGCGCGAGCTGGGCGATGAGATCTACACAGGCCTGCGGGTGACGACCACCCTTGATCTCGGTGTCCAGAAGCACGCCCAAGAGGCGTACGACGAGGCCTTCGCAGCCATCGACCCGACGGGCGCGCTCGTCGCGCTGGACCCTCGGACCGGTGGGATCGTGGCCCTCGTCGGTGGCGAGAACTACCAGACCGACCAGTTCAACCTCGCCACCGCGCCGCGCCAGGCGGGTTCGACCTTCAAGCTGTTCACGCTCGCCGCCTGGATCGAAGACGGCAAATCTCCTGACAGCTACTTCGACGCCCCCGCCAAGATCGTGCTGCCCGGGGTCGACAACGGCGAGGACTGGACGGTCAACAACTACGAGAAGATCGCGTACCCACCCATCAGCCTGCGCCGGGCCACCTGGGATTCGGTGAACACCGTCTACGCCCAGGTCCAGCAGCAGGTGGGGCCCAGGGCGACCGCTGACATCGCGAGCCGCGCCATGGGGCGGGAGGGCAAAGACGCGTTCCCACCGTTCGCCTCGCTGGTGCTCGGCACCGCGGAGATCACCCCGCTGCAGCTCGCTGAGGCCTACAACACCTTCGCAAGCGGCGGCATCCACCGGTCAGCCTTCGCCGTCGTCGAGGCGCGCCGGGACGACACCGTCGTGTATCGGCACCATGACGCGGGCGAGCGCGTGATCAGCAAGAAGGCCGCCTGGGGTGTGACCGACGTCCTCAAGGGCGTTCTCACCGACGGCAGCGGCTGGCGCGCACGCTTCGGTCGCGTCGCTGCGGGCAAGACCGGTACGACACAGGACTACGGTGACGCGTGGTTCGCCGGCTACACACCCACCCTCACCGCGGTGGTGTGGATGGGCAACCGGGACAACAATCACACGATGCCAGGCGAGCCGACCGGCGGTGACCTGCCCGCGATCACGTGGGGCCGGTTCATGTCCGCGACGTTGAGAGGCATCCAGGCGCAGAGCTTCCCGAAACCCGATTTGGGCGACCTGATCGTCGTGCGGGAGAGCCCCGAGCCCCTGGCCGACCCTGACGACGCCGAATGCGCCGATCACCAGATCACCTTCGACGGCGCTGGCGCCGAGGACGATCACGCGGAAGAGGATCAGGAGGCCACCGCCACGTCCGCATGCCTCGATGCCGGCGAGTCCAACACCCTGGATTTCGGCCATGAGGATCCCAGCGATGAGCCTTCAGGGGACGAGAGCACCGGCACCACGGGGAGCATCGACCGACCGATCCGATCGAGGGTCACTCCTGACGACGGCTTCTCCTTCGAGCACGAGGACGAGGAGTCCGAGCAGTCCGAGGACCGTTACGAGGGGAGCATCCAACGCGGGCGTGACGGGAACTCCCGAAGCCTGTTCGACCCAAACGGTCGCTCAGGCTCCCCCGATGGAGCCGACGCCACCCGCATCCCAGGCCACGATCGCAACAGCCGGCCCCCCGACCCCGACTGACCCCTCACCGCCCAGGCCTTCCGCTCCCGATTGCGTCCCCACCCAACCCCGCCATACACTGTCCTCCCCAGCGGGTGTAGTTCAATGGCAGAACACGAGCTTCCCAAGCTCGCAATGGGGGTTCGATTCCCCTCACCCGCTCTCATTCCATGGCGTTGAGCTGCCCAAACGCGGTGATGTCATCGTGCATGGCGATCTGCCCGCCAGGCGGCTGTCTGGCAGCCGGCACCGCCGGGTGCGGGTCGCCGACGTGGTGGCGTTCGGCCGGCGGCGCGACGAGCGGCGAGCCTTGATCGCCGAGGCGGTGAATGGGCTGGTCGACGCAGGGGCCGAGTACTGACCGGCCGACCTATGCGTCCTCGGGACAGGGTGTTCGTCGACACCGCGACGCTCTACCCGATCTGGCTGGCCGATCTGGTGCTGCGCCTGGCTGAAGTGGGGATGTTCGAGTTGCTCTGGTCTGATCATCCCTTGCCGAGGTTGAGCGAGTCCTCGTGGTCTCAAGGGGGTCTGCCCCCGGATCGGGCGCGCTACTCGCTCAACTCTTACGACGACATCCCCACGACGTGCTCGCGGTGACCGACGGGGCATGGGCGCCTCGCTCTGGGTCCCACTCTTGCGCGGCGAGGTACTCAAGCGGCTTGCTGCCGCCGGTCTCCATCGCTTCGCCACCCACGCCATGGAACTGTCTTGACCGAGCAGCAGATTCTGACCAGTCGGCCATCGCCTCCGACATCAGGTCAGCGCAATCCTACGATTCCGTGGATTCGAAAAGCGCATAGGTGTCGGCCGGCGTGAGTACGGGTGGTTTGGGATCGTTCATACGTAGCAGGTCGGAGTCGCCCGAGACGATGTAGTCGGCTTCAGGCTTCAGTTTCCCGCGCGAGAGCGACCAGATAGTCATCGTCAGGATCTGCGGTGGCACCGGCGAGCACATCAGGGTCATCGTACAGGACCGTTTCGTCACGGATGCGTTGAACGTATGCCTGTGCGGTAGCCGCGTCCAGCCATCTGCGGAACTTCGGTCGCGTCAGCACTTCCTCGAGTTCCGCGAACAGGGTGGGACAGCCGACAAGCTCGAACGGTCGTTGCGTGAGCCACAGGTCGACGAGTCGAGCGCAGGTTCCAGCAGAGATCGCGGCCGAGATGAGCACGTTGGGATCGACGACGAGTCGCACTAAGCCCGCCGTCGGCGTCGGACGGCGGCGCGCTCCTCGTAGGCCAGCGCTTGGGCCTCATCCTCGGTCAGACCGGAGCGTTGACGTGCCTGCTCCAATTGCCGGCGGAGATCTGCGTTGTAGTACTCCCAGGCGGCCTGTCTGCTCATGCCGAGGGCCTCGCCGATCGCCGCCCACGACGCGCCACGCTGTCGGGCTGCCGCCACCAATGTGCGCCGCCATCTGTCGAGCTGATGGCTGGCGGTCTGTAGAGCGCGAAGCTGCTCGGTCGGGTCATCGGATGAGAACTCCACCGCTACGGCGACCTCATCGCCTGACGCGTGCTCCAGCCGTGTGCTCATGGCGCACAGTGTGCGTCACCGTCGTCCTGTCGTCAAGCTAGCATGACGAATAGGGAGCGCCTGAGGCGAGCGCCAGCGCGCCCAGGGTCAGCTCAGGCTCAGAGGCCCTGAGGCGTGCTCGGGCATGGCCAGGCAGAGATCGGCCCGCAGGCGCGTTCGGGGGCGTCACGGTTTCATCACGAAACTCAGGCCATTCCGCTCGGCGGTGACCTGGGAAATCCCTGGTGGGCACAGCGCTTGAGGGCGTGGGGTTCCCAAGCTCGCAATGGGAGTTCGATTCCCCTCACCCGCTCCCCGTCCACCCCGCTGAGCTGCCCAAACGCGGTGATGTCATCGTGTTGGGGCGGGTGGTGCAGCGTTGATGTCGCTACCCGTTCGATTTGTCTGGGCTCGCGGTGAATATCGCTGCTGACCTGCGCAAACGCCTATTGCGGCGCTGCGGTCGCCTGAGCGCAGCGCTCGTACATCACGAAACCCGTGACGGTATGTGAGCGCCTGTGCGACGAAGGCTTGGAGGGGTAAGGGCCCGCCCTCTGTGTGTCAAGCAGCTGATCAGAGCGTGTGCCCTGCTCGGCGGTCTCCGCGGCCAGCGGCGACCGCCGCGCCGCCCGCTTGGCCTGGGAGTAGCGCGACGGCCGCCGACGCAACGGCCGACGCGCCCGCACATGCGTCCCCCGGCCGTGCTCGGTGACCACCAGCCCCTCGACCCGCAGCAGCGCCACCGCGTTGCGCACGCTGTTGCGTGACACCCCGTAGCGCTCAATCAGGTCGGTCTCTGACAGCAGCGGCTGCCCGTCGGCCAGCTCCCACTGCGGATCGCCGTCCGCAGCGCGTCCGCGATCTGCGTGCACACCGGCCGGTCACTCATCCGATCCACACTCATCCGCACTCACCCTTGTCCACTCGTGCCAACATGCAGCACGCGATCCGGCATGGACATGCGCCGGCCTGCGTCGCTCCGCCCAGAGCCTCGCGTATCCGGGACACCACACCACTGCCGGCCACCCGCGCTGTATCCGGCAGGGCGCGTTGTGCGTTGGCCGAGATTTGACTGTGGACGGACCTGGCCCAGGCGGCACCGCGATCAGATCGTGTCCGAAGCATGAGACGAACGAACCGAGCGCGGCCAGGACCTTCTGGGATGAGTTCAAAGCGTGAGCGGCTGCCTTGAGCGCTCACCGGTGGTTCGGCTGTGGCGGGTGGACGGGTGGTCTCGAGGTCGGCGAAGTACTCGAGCAGCAGCCGGTGAACGAAGAGGTAACCGCCCCCGGCTCGACGCAGAAACAGGCGCTCGGTTGCGTCGTCGAGGAAGCGGACGTAGCGCAAGGGGGCACAGCCGCGGGAGGCGAGCAGGCCGCGCAGGCTGAGATGCTGCAGGCAGGCCAGGCCACCGAAGAGCAGCCCGACGGCCAGTCCTCCGCAGAGCCCATCGCCTACCCCATCAACCAGGTGGAAGACCAGCGCGAAGACCAACCCACCGCCCAGCCCGACGAACAGCGAGAAGGCCAGCCCGATGGCAAGCGCGTGGCGTGCTGATCGGCGGACGCCTTCGTTCGGAGAGGTCCGTTCGTCGATCAGCCCAGAGGCCAGCCCGTGGACCACTACGCCGACCAGCCCGACGACTAGCCCGGCGAACAGTCCGTTGGCCAGCCCGTGGACCGGCCCGTAGACGAGCGCGTTGGTCAGCCCGTAGACCAGCCCACCGCCCAACCCGAGGACCGGCCACGTTCGTACCCCGGCTCGTACCCCCGCCCAGGACCAGCGGACCTCCTCGACTGGCTCTGTCTTTCTGAGTCGGGCGAACAGCACGAAGACGAGCGCGAATACCAGCGCGAAGGCCAACCCGTTGCGCAGCCCCCGCTCGAGTCCAAAGATCGGTCCGTCGATCAGCGCGGTGAACAGTCCGACGACCAACCCACCGACCGCCCCGGTTCGTACCCTCAGCCAGGACCAGCCGACATCCTCTGTCTGCCTCAGTCCGAAGAACAGTGCCAAGAACAGCCCGATTTCCAGCGCGATAGTCAAGCCGTGGGTCGGCCCGTGGACCAGCCCGTCGGCTAGGCCGCCGACCAACCCGACGACCAGCCCGCCGGTGATTGCCGGACTGAGCGTCGCGAGCCGCTGCTGGATTGTGGTCGGCAGCCAGCCTGGGTGCAAGCGGTCGAGGTGGAACTCGCTTTGGTTACGGTGGCGCATTGAGCGGGCGAGCCAGGCAAGCCAGGCAAGCGTCTGGGCTGGTGTGAAGGGGCCGGGGCGATGGGCGAGCATCCGCTCGGTGTATGCCTCGAACAGCATGGTCAGCCGCTGCGCGGGTGTGCCCGGCGCCCGCAGCGCAGCCGCCGCCCGCCCGCCGTAGGCCAGCGCCACGATGCTGAGCACCAGCGGCGATCCCAGCAGCTCCCACAGGTCGGGTCGGCCTCAAGCGCCGCGCGCACGTCGGCCGAGGACGCGCCGGTCGCCTCCAGGTAGTCATAGATCTGGCCAGGGGTGGGAGGCCGCAGCTCGACCGCGTCCTCCACCCGCAGCCGGGCGGCCAGCGCGCTGTACTCCTCGGTGCGGCTGCACACCGCGAAGGGGACCAGCCCATGCTTGGTCCGGAAGGCGTTGATCGCCTCGACACAGGCAGCCCGGTGCGGCTCGGCCACCTCGTCGAGACCGTCGAGGAGCGGCAGAATCTCGCCGCTGTTCACCCACCGTGTGGCGATAGACCGGGGCACGTCATAGCGCTTGTGCAGCTCGTCGATCAGCCACGCGGCAAGGGGCGTCCGCTGTGCTGCCCACGACGAGAGGTTGAACACCGCTGGCATTGGCCGGGTGTCGCCGGCGTCGGCCTGGTCGAGCAGGTCTCGGGTCAGCTCCAGCAGCGCGGTGGTCTTGCCCGACCCCGGCGCGCCCAGGATGAGCAGCGCGCCGCCAGCCTCGGCGAAGACGGCGCTCACCGGCGTGCCGGCCGGCAGCGGCTTCGGCGACTGGCCCCCTCGCCGAATGGTCATGTCAGGCCGTCCGATCGTGTCCAGCCGCCGCGTGAGCCCCAGCCTGATCCGCGCCTCGTCCGCCAGCGACTGCTCGAGCACGCCTTTGATCCACCGGCTGCGCACCCGTTTGCGCATGAGTTCCCGGTCATGCGCTTGACCTCGCGGGTTTGGGACTTCGGGGCGCGGCCACCACGCAAGCAGGAACGGCATGACCAACCCGGCGATCCCTAACAGCACCCCGGCTCCGGCGGCCGTGAGCACATGCCCGCGCACCCAGGCCGAGACCGCCCCTCCAGGCCCGGCGAGCCAGCCGGGCGGCGTCGCCCACAACGCGACCACCCCGGCCACCAGCAGGGCAATCACGGCCATGACCAGCAGCCATCCCACGCGGATGGCGCCCTGCTCGTTGCGCTGCCGACGTACCGCCGACCGCCGGGAACCGTGTGTCACGCGCATAGGGCAATTGTCACACATCCGAAGATTCATCACAGAGGGGGTTCAACAGCTTCCAGGCTTTCCGGACCGCGTGCGGTGACATGCTGGTGCGCTGAGCCCGATCACGATCATGTGCCAGCGTCGCGCGTGCGAGCCGGCACAGGCCAAGAGGCGCGGGAGCGGCAGGCTCGTGCTCTGCGTGAGGACGCGATATGGAACCTTCAAGGTCATCGGCTGACAGTCCGCAGGGCTATTTCGTGCAGCCCGTGGATGATCGGCCGCCGAGTGAGCCGATGCCGCCGACCTTCGCTGGTTGCGCGGTCACTCCATTGATCGATGGCGCCGAGTACACAGCCGCGCTCAGCAACGCGCTTGAGCGTGTCGGCCAGGGCCAGACCCCCCAGGCCAACGCGGGCCAATGCGTGCTGATCGCGGGCTGGTGGCTGGGCCTGTCTCAGGGCCGGTTCGAGCTTGTGCCAGCAACGCGATGGTCAGTGCTGGGTAGTATGGACATGGCCCTCACCGACGGCCCGCCGTTCTGCCTCGACCCCTGGCCGAACCCGGACGCGACGCCGTTCGAAGACAGCCCTGACGAGGCCACCGCCCTCCTTGAGATATTGAAGGCGAAGGCGCGTGCCGGTGTCGACGTGCGGGTGCTCGGCTGGGTGTCGTCGTCGGCGATGAGATGCAGCAGCCTGGCTCGCATGCTCGGCGCTGCCCACATCGTGGCGATCAACACGCTGACCCTGCGGTCCATCCAGGCGCTGCGGGCCGAGCCCGCGATCGGCGGCAGGGCGTTGCCGAACCTGGCGGGGCATGTCGCCGGGTCCAGTCACAGCAAGATCGCGCTTGTGTGCGACGGCGAGAACACCGTCGGTTTCACTGGGGGACTCGACTGCGAGATCAGCCGGTGGGCCCGGCCCGACCACTTTGGAAAGCAGATCTGGCACGACGTGGCCGCCCAGGTGGAGGGGCCGGCCGTGCAGACGATCTACGATCATTTCAAGGCCATGTGGGACGCGAACCTGTCCCGCCCGGCGCGCCGGTTCCGCGTCGACGGCGATGACCTGATGAGCGTGCTGCCCGACACTCCGCCGTTGCCGCCACGGACCCTGCCCGTCCTGCCTGACCTCGGCCGCCACCAGGTGCAGGGTCTGCAGACGTTTCCCGCGGCTCGGCACGCCTGGCTGAACTGGCTGCCGAGCAGCGTGCCGCTGCCGGGGGCGCCTGAGGGCCTGTTCACCTACCGGGCGGCGCTGCGCAGAGCGATCGCGGCAGCGCGGGACTACGTGTACATCGAAGACCAGTTCCACTGGTCTCTGGAGATCATGGCTTGGCTCAACCAAGCGCTGCGGGACCGCCCGGCGTTGCGGGTGCTCCTGCTGCTGTCGGGTGTGAACGACCCCAACGACCCGCCGCTGCCGCACCCGGCGTATCTGTGTCAGGCGTTCAACCACGGGCTGCTTGCTGGGCTCACGGTCGACCAGCAGGCGCGGGTCGCCGCGTTTTGGCGTACCGGTGTGGTGGTGCACGCCAAGACCGTGCTCATCGACGACGCGTGGGCGGTCATCGGCTCATGCAACATCGCGCAGCGGTCGCTGTACACCGACATCGAGCACGGCGTGTCCTTCATCGACCCCGAGGGTGACCTGATCCGGCGTTACCGAGCGCGGCTGTGGGCCCACCATTTCCGCCACGACAACCCCGCCGACCTCGCTGACCTGTGCGCCGCGCTGAACGCGTGGCGACCCGACTGGGGACGCCCGGGCCTCGTGCGAGACCGACCGCAGTGGCTCCAACCGCTGCAATTGCCGGTCAAGGATGTCCCGCTCACCCCCGGCAAACGCCGCATTTACCAGGCGCTCCACGACCGCGACTCCCGCCGCCGCTGGGGCGGACTGCTTCCGCCACGCCTGCGGTGACCTCACGCGGCGAGCCACACCCTTCTGGCGTGGGCGGCGGCCTGACAAGACCCCCGACCAGGCGAGGCGGGGCTGGCTGCGTCGCGGCGGCCGCGCCGTCGCCGGGCGCCCGGGCACGGTGACGCCCGCCGCGGCACGCAACGGAAGAGGACGAGGGGCGGACATGCGGGGCCGCTTCGCGCCGTCCTCGGCCCGCACACGACTCATCGAGCGAGCGGCGCCACCCCCCGGCACCCAGCTGGGAGCTACAGCCCGGGCGGGAACATCGTCCCTAGAGGCCTTGGAGGGGCGAGACCTGTTGCGCGTGAGTCAAGTCCTGCCGGGATCGGGTTGCACGCATTGCGGT
>JBOGEA010000063.1:0-20504 GCA_050743205.1 Egibacteraceae bacterium
AGGCGGTCCGCGAGCTGTGGGCCGGCGGGGCCGTGGCCGATCGCGCCGAACTCCCATCAGCGTTCGGTGGCGTCCTGGTCGAGGCGGCGCAGGGCGAGGTGGGCCAGGCTGGCCCCCTCGACCAGGGCGGGGCCGCGGGAGCCAATCGCGGGGACGCACAGCCCGGCGTCGACTGTGGACGATGGCGGCGGGATCGGCGGCGATGCGGCAGGTCCCCGGCTCGGTGCCGGTCAGTCGGAGCCATCTCCGTCGAAGGACTCGCCGGCGACAGAGGGCCGCACGCCTTGTGGTCTGGACGGGTCCGGCCTGGTGTCGGGAGCTGTCGGTGCTGCTGTGCGGCGCCCTGTGCCGCGCCGCCGGCACGGCGCCTCATCGACCGTCGAGCAGATCCGGGGGAGCGGGCTACCAGGGAGTCGCCCGTAGGCCGGGCGCGCACTCGATCGGCCGGATGCCGGACACGGCCACCGTCGCAAACCGCCTGGCAGGCAGCTCAGGCAGTCGACGGGTGGTGAGTATCTCGAGTGAGTACCTGTGCCAGCTGCGCCTCGCTCGTTTTCGCCGAGGCCATAAGGTCGTCCAGCAGGTCAGCCGGCATCGTTCCGCGTCTGAGTCCTGACCTCTCGACGATGGCGGCCAAGGCATCCTCATCGGCCTCAGGGATACGTGACCGGCACAGCTCGTGTGACAGCACGTCCGAGGCGCTGTAGGCGCACGAGCCGGCCACCGCCTCACGAATGACCCTGGTGATGACCTGTGAGGTGCCTGCTTGGTGTGCGTCGGCGGCGAGGTCGATGACGCACAGTCCCAGGCGGGTACGGAAGAGGAGGTGCCCACGTGAGGGTCCGAGCCGGAGGTACGCCCTGACCATCGCGGCGGTGGAGGTGTGGGCTGGCTGGTTCCCGAGGCGCAGGCACAGCGTTCGCAGGCAGGTCGCGACGGCTTGCTCCCAGGGATCGGGCGCCCAGCTGTCGTCGAGCAGGTCGATGGCTGCGTCGTAGCGGCCGGTGGCGCAGCGCGCGAGGATCGCGACTTGCCGGCCGTCCAGCATCCGCTTTCCGATGCCCTTGTACCGTTCGATGTGTCTGAGCGCGTCGCTCCATCTGCCGGCTGTTGTCAGCGCGCGGGTGCCGTCGGCCAGCAAGATGGTCCACAGGAATTTCCGGATCTCGTGGCGCTCTTCGGTCTGGTTCACGAATTGGCGGAAGTCGATGTCCCTGCCGTCGATCTGCGTCGCCGCCTGGGTTCTGACCGCGTCATAGGCATCCTCAAAGATCCGGTACGCGCGGGCGCCGTCTTCGCCGCGGGTGGCCAGGCGGCCGAGGTTGACGATCGGTTGGAGCGCAAGCTTCGCCGTCTTCGCGGTGAGCGGTGCAGCGGCGTGGAAGATGTCGAACTGGCGCCAGCACAGCTGCCGCGCGAGATCGACGAGGCCGCAGTCGCTCGCGATGAGGGCTGCCTTGTTGAGCGCCTCGGCTGCCGACGACAGTCGGATCTCGTCGGGTCCTTCGGATGCCGAGCGCGCGAGTCCGCGGATCTCCTCGACGCGCAGGCGCAGGGCTTGGCCGGGTGGCCTCGTGCGTGGCAGGAGCGGAAACCAGTCCACCGGCTTGCCGCGAAGAAGCGCGTGTTGTGCGCCCTGATCGTGACCGCATCTGTCGCACCGTTGTTCCCTCACGGTCAGAGTCCTTCTCTTCGTCTGCTGCCTCGGCAGCGGCTTTGCTCACACCCGGCTCATCGCCCGTCACTGTCCCAGGACGACTGCTTTGGCCACGTTGGCGAGGATGCTTTGTGTCGTGTAGGGCAGGCCGATTCGGTTCCAGTGGAAGATGACGTGGTGGGCGAGCACGGCTCGCGCACCTCTGCGGAGTGCTCCGTTACGGGCGAGATCGCCCAGTGCCTTGCCCGCTTCCTCAAAGGCCGCGGCCCAGCCCGTCATCAGGGGACTGGCGGGGCTCGGGTTCACGGTCATGAGCCGCCGTAGGTCGGATTCCATGGCGCGCAGCCGTTCGAGGGGCGTATTGGGAGGAATGGACCGGTTCTCGGCTACGCGTGCCCAGATGTCGCCTTGTTCGTACCAGTCCTGTCCAGCGCCGCGCATGAGGATGGCGCACAGCAGGATCGACAGCTCGCGCCGTTGATCGCCGCGGCCTTCTGAGCTGGTGGCGCGGTTGCTGGCGAGGTAGGCGAGGATGTGTCGGCTGTCGGCGTGGAACAGGTGGTGGGCGAGGTCCATGGCCGCGGCTCCGCCGAAGGCGTACGTCTCGGGTTCGTAGATGGTCTCGACCCAGCCCGCGATGTGGCCGGCGTCCCGCAGGGTCCCCAGCCGCTGGTGGATGACCGTCGTCGCGTCCTGCTCGGCGCTGTCGTGCGACGACAGGAAACGAAGGCGCCAGCAGGGGGCCTTTCTGATGAAGAACCACGACGCGATCAGCCCGGCTGTCTCGGCGCTGGTCATCTCCGGGCCGATGTGGGCGACACCGGCGTGCTCGGCGGCGAAGTAATCGTCGAACTGAATGGACACCTGGCGCCACGACCGGCTCGTCGGTTGCGGGTCGGTGCCGTGGCTCATGCTTGATTTCCCTTCGTCCGGTTTCCGATCAGGCAAGCAGCAGGCACGCGTCCCAGCCGGCGAGTGGGGCGGTGTTGGCTCCGGCGGTGTGCAGCGCAAGCGCGACGCCCGCCTGCCCGTCGAGGAATTCGGTGTCCTCGGGTGCGGAGCGAAGCTGGGTGAGCAGCCTCGCTGACAGGCGCGGCAGCTCGGCCGCGATGTCCGGGGTGCGGGCGTCGGCGGCCATCCGCCATGCGGTCTGGAACACCCCGGCCATGCCGTGGCACAGACCGCTGTCGACGATTCGGGCGAGCTGGGCGGGATCGCGCAGACAGCCGAGCATCGCGGTCTCCGCCGTCCGTTGCCGTGCGGTGTCGCCGGTGGCCAGCCCCGCGAGTTGTTGGGCGCGGGCCAGTCCGGGGGTTCCGTAGCACCACGACGGCCGCCCGCGGCTGCGTCGCTGGACGTGTTCGGTGTGGACGTCGTCCCAGGTGATGATCCCTGGCCACCACCGGCCGGCGGGGCGCTCCTGTCGCCAGGCGTCCAGCCAGGCGCAGATCCGCGTGATGGCATCGGTGTGCCCGTCCACGACGACACCGCACCGCAGCGCGAGGGACAGCAATGCCAGGGGCCCGGCGATGCCGTGGGACATGCCGAAGTTCCCGTGGCCGGCGGGGAAGTCCGGTGATGGATGGCCTGTGGGGGCGAGGTCGGTCCACCAGCCGGGCAGCGCATCCGTGCGGCCTGGCAGCGGTGCGGTCAGCCGGACGAGGTAGGACAGGATGGCGGTGGTGAGGTCGTGGCGCGGGTTGCGCCGCAGGTGGTAGGCGCCGAGGCCGGCCAGCCCGCGGATGAGGTCGAACTCGGCCAGCGCGGGGCGGTCCCCCCGGTCGATGCGCGCGTGGGCTTCGTCGAGGCGTCGGCGCGTCACGGCGGCGGTGCTCATGTCGAGATCGGCCAGCGCCCGCGTGAGTTTTCCCGGCCGGTCAGCCGCCGCGTGGATGACGAAATGCCAGGGTCGGGGCGCCGAAGAACAGGCTGGCGTTGGGCCCGGCGCTGAGATCGTCGCGCACGGCCGCGGACAGCCAGGCGTGCGCGGTGGCCCAGTCACCGTGGCCAGCGCGAGCGCGTTCGATGTGCAGCAGGGCGATGCCCGCGGCCCCGCCGGCCAGCGACTGCGGCCGGCACCGACCGCTGCCTCCCTCACTGCTGTCCGCGGTGTGGACGGCGGCCGGGTCGGCCAGGCGGTCGGCGATGACCCTAACCGCGGCGAGCGCCTGCGGGTCCAGACGACTCACGAGGCTCCTTGGGTAACCGTGATCGACAAAATGTTGTCGATGTGTGGGTGAGCTATTTCTTGGGTCTGGAGCGGTGGGGCGTCGAGGACACATCCGTCGGCGATCTCGCGCTCACGTCTCTGGGTGATCCGTGCATCCAGATCCAGGCTCCTTGGGTTCGGGCAGTCCAGCTCAGGGCGGCGGCGCGGGCCAGGCGGGCGCAGGCCCGCTCGGTGTCCGGGCAGATGCCGATCATGCGGACGTGGTGCATGTGCGCCAGATCGGGCAGCACCACCTCCGGGGCGGTCTGTCCGGAGGCGACCAGCGTGTCGCGGTAGGCGCCCAGCGCCGCGCGTCGCCTGGACCACGCGGTCGCGATGTCCTCGCCGCCGGGTATCGCGCGCAGTGCGGCCCAGCGATCGTGCGGATCAGCCAGCCGGATCGCGTGGTCGCGCACGTCCCGGGCGGGGGCGGGAACCGGGGTCTTGCCGATGTGGTCGATCAGCCAGCGCATCCCGTCGCCGACGCCTCCGGTGACGGAGATGGCGAGGTCAACCAGGCTCGCGGCGATGAGGGCGTGCTGATGCGGGGCGCCGCTGCGGCCGATGGAGGTCAGCTAGGCGATCACCGCGGCCGAGTCGGCGGCGAACACCGACTCCGCGGCGGCCATCGCCGCGCCATCGCCGAAGCGTCCGGTCTCCGGATAGTAGGTGTCCAGCCGCACCTGCCCGATCAGGCCGAGACGCCGCAGCCCGGCTGTCCACTCGGCGACCCGCGCAGTGGCATTTCCGAAGTCGTCGGTGCCGCTGAGCCGAATCCGCAGGCGCAGATGCTGCTCAGGGTCGTGGTAGCGCAGGAACCACCACTCTGGCTCGCTGTCCCATGTGGACAGGAGGTTGGGCAGGTGGCTGGTGAGGATGGCGGTCTGCCGGTCCGGATGGCCGTACAGCTTCACGTACAGCCAGTCGCTGCTGCCGGGTAGGTGCCCGTGCTCAAGTCCGATCGTGGGGCCCGACCAAGCCCGTTGGGGAACGGGCCGGCCGGTGGCCGCCAGGGGGACGACGATCTCGTGGGCACGCCCGTCGATCCACCCGCACGCGCCTGCCTGCGGCGCCTCGCGCAGGGTGGCGTGCCCGGTGCGGTCCAGTTCAGCGCGCAGCAGGTGCAGGTGTGCCGGTTCGTTCAGGTCCAGGCGGATGCGGCGATCGTTCTCCCCGAGGTAGGCCGTATCCGGGACGCGGTACCGGCGCCGCCATGCCGCCATGCTCTCCGCCCAGTCCGGCCACGAAGCCGCGCGGTCGGGCAGGTCGGCGGCGGACAGAATCCAGCGGGCCGGGGACAGGATCGTCCGCCGGTAGCGGACCCGGGGCAGGAACGGCAACCGGGCCGCGGCTCCCCACGAGAACGGGGCGCACGCGGCGGACCGTGCCGTGCTGATCTCACAGAGGAACCGCAGCAGCGGATGCGCGACGTTGGTGAACTCCACGGCGCTGAAGGCCACCGGTTCCACCGGGCGCTGCCGGGACAGGGACAGCACATACAGCCGCTGGGCGTCACCGCTCACCACGAGATCGTCCAGCGGTATCACGCCTGCGCCGGGCGTGTGGTGTTCGGCCAGACTCACCAGGTGCGGCAGCACCGCAGGGCTGCGCGCGACGTTCTCGGCACGCGGGGACAGCGGCGGACACGACACCTGCACAGGTAACGCGTTCTCGCTGACTGTAGGCAACGCCGCGTACGCGGCGACCATCCGGTCGCGGTCGTCGGTGTCGAGAAGCTCGAGGAACCGGCCGGTCGTGGTCCCGGCGGCGCGGGACACGCCGATGACGGCGAGTTCGAACTCGCCCCGATCGAGCGCATCAGGTGTCGGCGCGTGAACACGGAAGGTCAGCTCGGTGTGCGGCTGCACCCGCGCCGTGGCGACGTCGTCGACCGCCAGGTCCGCGATCATCTTCTCGTCGAGCACGATCTCGGTGCTCTGCTGCATTGCGGCGTTCTGCGCCAGCGCCAACAAGGCCACATCACGCTCGGACAGACCCGGCCTGGCCGGGGGTTTCAAACGCGAGTCCCGGTATCCGGCAGGAAACCCGAGCCCGCTATCGATGTTGAGAAGCTCGTCGACGGGGACCAACGCGCCGGGCCCGTACCGTTCGAGGAACCTGCCGTGGTAGTCCTGCCAGGCGGGAGACCCGAAGGGGTGCGGCGTCAGCCTGACCAGCGCCGCCGCGGTGGTCTGCGCTTCCCGCGCCACCGCGTGTGGCAGGACGACGCCGCAGTCGAGCTGGAGGTCCACCGTGACCGGCCGCTCGGCGCTGGAGATGGCCGCCATCTTCCGGGATGCGGAGGCCCTGAGGTCACGTCCCTGCGCGGGCGAGGTCGCATGGTTGTGCCGGGCCAGGTCGGCTTGGATCTCGCGCAGCTCGCCGAGCAACTCCTTGACCTCGGGCACCGTGTCGGCGCCGGCTGCGGCCAGCGCCTCGATGACATTGGCCAGAGGATCGGTCGTCGTCATCGTCGGACGCAGGCTGGTGACCAGGATGCGCTGCGCCAGCAGCCCGGCCAACATCCCGTTGATCACGGAATCCGGCCTGTCCGGGAAATCGGTTGCCAGCTTGCCGGCCAGGTCGCCGAGACGGATCGGCCCCTCTGCGGCGTGCATGACGATCTCGACTGCCCTCGTGTGCCGGACCGACACCTCCGCCGGAGCGGCCCGACTCGACGCGCCTGCCTGCCGCTGGCAGCCAACCACCAGCCTCCCATCGCGGACGAACGCCAGATTGTTCAGCATGACCGGAAGCCGACGCCGCAGCTCGGGACACAATTCCAGGCGCGTGATCACGCTCGCGAGCCATTCGGTGTCAACCCGCGCGACGGCGTGGTGATCCTCGCCGTCGCGCAGCTGAAGCTTGGGACCAAAGCGGACCGGCGCCACCCCGGCGAACAGACCGAACGGCGTCGCCCGGCTCGTCATCCGCAGCAGGTACCGGACGATCGACACGACCGCGCGCCGGACCTGGCGCGCGCTGCCGGCCCCGTCACACAGCTCCCGGACACGGCGAGCCAGAACCGGGCTGGCCACCTCGACCGCCGCCACGACCACATCCTGCTCCCACACCTGCTCCAGCCAGCGACGCCACTGCGCCACATGCTCCCCCGTGCTGCCGGTGAGGTCCGGCCAAGGCGGAACCTTCGCCCCCAACGGCAGGACGGCCGCCCGCACGACCGCCGCATCAACGAACCGGTACAACAGCACCACCCTCACAGAACTCAGACCACCGCGGTGGTGGGGACGTGACAGGCCCCGCCACCGCGAACTCGGACGCGCGTTGAGTCGTTGAGCCAAGTCGGCTAACAACCGCTCTCGGCGGGACAGGCACTCTCGCACGTCGTTCCACAGCCGTCATCGGTGAGGCGCATCAGCTCGTCGATAACCGGACCGGACTCCACGATGCTGACATCGAGATCGAACTCCTCGTCCTCTGCCGGGTCGGCTGCTACGGCCGCCATCTGATCCCTCTGAACCGTCACGTTTTCTCCTTTCATGGTGTTGCTCTCCGAGAGCTGGGGCTTTCTGTCTGGGTATCGTCCCTGTCCGGCCAGGAGATGACGACTCGGGTGTGTCTCTTATTGATGACCCGCTTGATGACCCGCCCGGGTGGGAGTGTCGCATCCGAGGCGGCCTCGGAATACACCTCGATACGCGCCCCCAGACCCCCACGATGGTCCCGATCCCACACCTGGATCAGGTCGACGTAGTCTTCCGCGAGGCGTGCGGCGTCGGGGCCGTGTGCGTACGCGCCGAACTCGAACCTGGTGCGCTCCGCGTCCACTGGGCGCGCTGCGGCCCGGTAGGCGAAACTCCCGCCCGTCACCATCGCCTTGCCACCGAAGAGTGCGGATTTGCTGGCCAGTCCGCTGTCGATCGCTTCCTGCGTCGCTTTGAGCAGACCGAAATCGTCCACAACGGTGGCAACCCACAAGTCCAAGTCGTGCAGAGGCTCGCCCGGGCCGAACTCCATGCCCGACCAGCGCTCGACCCTGGGCGCGAACAAGGCGTCCCGCAGACGGTCTGCCTCAACAGGCTGGTCCCCGTCGATCCAGAGGCTGACCCTGTCCCCGTCGAGTGAGACCAGGCGCTCGGTGTGGGCGCCGGCGCCCTGCATCGGCACGAAGCCGCACAGGTGATAGCCCCGGCTCACCAGATGATCCCCGTCGCGCTCGAAGGCCACCGAGCGGGTCAGGCCGCGCATCCGCAGCGGGACGACTATCCGCCCACCCTCAGAAAGCTGATCGGGCCAGGCAGGCGGGACGTCCCACGCGCTCGCGGTGACGATCACCCGGTCGTAGGGCGCATGCTCGGGCACACCGCCGTCCGCGTCCGCCACCACCACGTTGACCTTGCCGTACCCCGCCGCCGCCAGGCAGTCCTGGGCGCGATCGGCCACGTCGGGGTCGATGTCGACCGTGGTGACCTGCCCGGTCACGCCGACCAGCTCGGCGATCAGCGCCGCGTTGCAGCCTCCTGATCCGATCTCCAGCACCCGCATGCCAGCTCCGAGCTGGGCCTGTTCCAGCATCGTGGCCTGGATGTGCGCGGAGGACAGCGCACTGACCGCGGCGCCGCGCTCGTCTCTCTTGGTGACCACGGCGCTGTCGGCGGCGTAGACCCCCTCCAGCGGCTCCCCCGGCGCGAACAGGTGCCGCGGCACGGCGCGGAAGGCGTCGGCGACCTCCTCACCGCGGATCGCGTTCATCCCGCGCAACGCAGTGACCATCGCCTCGCGCAGCGCCTCAGCCTGCGCGGTCTCGTCGGCAGTGCTGACATTCATGTCTCGGAGTGTGCTCACGTAGTTACTCTTTCAGATGATTGAGCCGATGCGCTACGGGCAGCTGTCCATACAGGCGCTTTCACAGGTGCTGCCGCAGCCGTCGTCCGTGATCCGCATCAGCTCGGCGACGACCGGACCGGACTCGACGATGCTGACGTCGAGGTCGAACTCCGAGTCCGATACCGGTGTTGCCGGCACTACGGCCGCCTGATCCATCTGAACTGTCACGGGTTACCTCCTTGGTGACGATGCCGGATCCGAGAACTCTCGCCCTCGGTCAGGGTGCCCGCCGTCCGGGCCAGGAGATGACGACTCGCGTGTGCCTCTTGTCGATCACACGACCCTCGGGAAGGTCCCCGTCCGGTGTTGCTGCGGGATACACCGCGATGCGCGCCCCGGGACCACCACGGTAGTCGAGGTCCCATGTCCGGATCAGCTCCGCATACTCCTCCGCGACGGCCTCAGCCTCCGGGCCATGGGCATACACACCGAGCTCGAACTCGTTTGTGTCGGGGATCGGCCGCTTGGTGCGGTAGGCGAAGCTGCCTCCGCTGACGACGGTCGGAACGCCCCGGATCGCGGACGGAGCGACGAGGCCACGATCGATAGGGCCATCCTTCGCCGTGAGGAGGCCGAGCACCGGTGTCGCGGTGCCCAGCCAGAACTCCAGCTCGTCGGGCTGGGCGAACACGACCCCAGTCCATCGCTCGACCCTCGGCGCAAACAACGCCTCCCGCAGACGATCGGCGTCAACCGGCAGCGCCTCATCGACCCGCAGGCCGACCTCGTCCCCGTCGAGTGCGACCAGGCGCTCGGTGTGGGCGCCGACGCCCTGCATCGCCACGAAGCCGCACAGGTGATAGCCCCGGCTCACCAGATGATCCCCGTCCCGCTCGAAGGCCGCCGAGCGGGTCAGGCCGCGCATCCGCAGCGGGACGACTATCCGCCCGCCCTCGGTGAGCTGATCGGGCCAGGCCGGGGGGATGTCCCACGCGCCGACGGTGACAACGATCCGGTCGTAGGGAGCATGCTCCGGCACACCGCCCTCAGCGTCCGCCACCACCACGTTGACCTTGTTGTACCCCGCCGCCGCCAGACGGTCCTGGGCATGATCGGCCACGTCGGGGTCGATGTCGACCGTGGTGACCTGCCCGGTCTCGCCGACCAGCTCGGCGATCAACGCCGCGTTGCAGCCGCCCGACCCGATCTCCAGCACCCGCATACCGGGTTCGAGCTGGGCCTGCTCCAGCATCGTGGCCTGGATGTGCGCTGAGGACAGCGCACTGAGGGCGCCGCCGCGCTCGTCTCTCTTGGTGACCACGGCGCTGTCGGCGGCGTAGACCCCCTCCAGCGGCTCCCCCGGCGCGAACAGGTGCCGCGGCACGGCGCGGAAGGCGTCGGCGGCCCGGTCACCGCGGATCGCGTCCATCTCGCGCAACGCAGCGACCATCGCCTCGCGCAGCGCCTCAGCATCCGAACCACACACGGCGGGCATCGTTCCTCGACCCTTCATTGATCGCCGGGCACAGGCTCGGCCAGGCGCGGTCGTAAGGCTGGCGGGATGCGCAGCTTTGCGCTTATGCCAGGGTCCCTCTGCTTGACCTCGATGTGACCGGCCCACCTCGGCGAGGCTAGGGATTCGCCGAGGCGCAAGCAAGGATATTGCAGAAAGTTGCAGGTTTGAGCCGATGTACAGGCGCTGGCTCCGTGCAGGAGGGTGGGCCACCTCATGCGTTTCCGCACTTGAGATGCACCGAGTGTCAGGTCTTGACAGCGCAATGCCTGCGGTCCAAGCTCAGCCATGCAACAATCGGCAATAGTCTCGACAGGAGGGCAGCGATGCACCTGACGTTCCTCGGCAAGGAATCTCAGCCAAACCAGTCACCGACCCTGTTCGCCAGTGACCGCGACTCATACGTGGTACAGGGGTGGGTCGTCACCGACCCGGAGATGCTGGTCATGATCGCGATGTCCGACGACGAGACGATCGTCGAAGTGCCGGCCACGCTCATGGCCCACCTCGCCAAGGACGGGCTCAGCGGTGATGTGGTGAACCTTGTCCCACCCATCGTGCATATCGCAGAGAACGGCCACTACATCATCAAAGGATTGCGCGTGACCGACCCCGAGACGCTGGGGCAGATGAACATTCCCGATCATGAGACCTGTGTCGAAGTATCACGGTCGGCGATCATGGCGCTGGTCGGAGGCTAGATGGACAGCATCACGTATGAAGAGTTTGATGCGCTCTTCGCGTCGTTCAAGCGGGAAGCGCTCCATTTGGAGATGCGCGACTCCTACGGCACGGCCGCCGAGATACCGCACCTTCGCAAGTGGGAGGCGGGCGAGTTGGACGACACTGACTGGCTCCAACCCTGGTTTGACTTGGTACAGGCCGGAACACGGGCCGGTAAAGTTTTCCGGCGGGCACGGATCGTGTCGGAGCCGATCTCCCACTACCAGAAGTGGGTGCGCAAGGACACCCACCTGTATGTTGAAGCCGGTGAGGACATTCGCTGGGTTCCGCGAAGCCGCGTATCCACGGTGGCGCTACCGGGCAACGACTTCTGGTTGTTCGACGACGAGGTCGTGGTCTTTCTGATCTTTGCGGCCGGCGGACTCGTTGTGGACCGCCACAAAACGACGGATCGCAGCGCGATCGAGTTGTGTCGGACATCTTTCGAGGAAGTGTGGAAGCTGGCCATTCCGAACAGTGAGTACCGGCCCGACTAGCCCGGCCCGGCAGGCCCGCGAGGCTCTGGGTGTCCGTCTTCGTGAGATCCGCAAGGAGGCGGATCTCACGGGACGAGCGCTGGCGGTCGGCATCGGATGCCATTACACAAAGATCAGCCGCATCGAAAACGGCGGCCAGGCGCCCTCCGAGGAGACCATCAAGGCATGGTGCCGTGCCTGCCGCGCTGAAGACCAGGTCTCCGACCTGATCGCCCCCGCCCGTGCAATCGAGTCGCTGTATGTGGAGTGGCGGCGACAGACGCGCGCCGGGATGAAGCGCCTCATGCTGTCGTCGGTGCCGCTCTATGAACGCACCACGCTGTTCCGAATCTACGAGTACAACATCATCCCCGGGCTCTTCCAGACAGCCGAGTACTCAGCAGCAATCTTGACATATTTCATTGATTTCCTGGACGCCCCGAACGACCTCGACGCCGCCGTCGAGGCCCGCATGGAACGCCAACGCATCGTCTACTCCGGCAATCGCCGCTTCGTGGTGGTGCTCGAAGAGCAAGCGATACGGGCACGAGTGGGGGACCTCGACACCATGTCCGGTCAGCTCGACCGCTTACTCGGCATCATGTCACTGCCACGGGTCAGCCTCGGCATCATCCCGTCGATGGCACCCCGCAAGGCATTTGCGTCCGTTGGTTTCTGGATCTATGACGACGTGATGGTCGGCGTCGAAACACCCACGGCTAGTCTGGAGGTCACCCAGCCTCGCGAAATCCAGCTCTACGCCAAGATGTTCACGCAGCTCCAGCAGTCAGCAGCGTACGGAGCCGAAGCCCGAGCATTGGTGACCCGCGCGATGGCCGACTTGGCCAGCGGCTGGGGCGAGGCCAACTGATGCAGCGTGGACGCGGTTTCCGCAAGCCAGCGCCGGACACGGTTTGATTATTTGGTGATGCTGCGGTAGTCGGTGGCTACGCGCTCGATGGCTGCGCGGGCTGCCTCGTCGTAGGAGGCGAGGGGTTCGAGTTCGGCCCAGTGTGCTTCGTAGTCCTGAATTTCTTTCCGGTCGGTGACGATGGCGGTAGCGGTCTGGGTGCCCAGCAGGACCGCCCGCGAGTCGTAGATGGTGAATCCGTGCAGTGCCGGAACGGTCGCTGGAGTGGTCCATTCGATGATGCCGAGGCGCACATTGGGGCGGCGCGATTCCCGGACGAGGCGATCGAGTTGTTCGACCATGACGGCGGCGCCGCCCATGTTCCAGCGCAGCGCTCCTTCGGTCATGACGAGGGTGAAATGCCGGTCGGTGTCGAGAACGCGCTGGCGTTCCACGCGGGACGAGATCATGCGACGTCGATCCTCTCCCTCGACGGAGTCGCCGAGCAGTGCATCGACGTACGACTCGGTCTGCAGCAGACCGACCACGACCGCCGGCGCGAAGGTCCGAATCTGGGAGGCGGCCATCTCCAGCTTGCCGATGCGCTGCTGCATCCACCAGCCGCCCCGCTGCAGCACCACCCTCGCGGACGTGGTGCTCTGTCGCAGGGCACGGGCCATGTCGAGCAGCTCGCGCCGAGTCTCGGGGGATGCCTGGTAGACCCGGCACAACGCTGTGACATCGTTCTCGGTCGGCAGGAAGCTGCCGGTCTCGGCCCGACTGACCTTGGACTGGCTCAACCCGGCACGCCGAGCTGCCTCGGCGCCCGACAGGCCGGCCTGGGTCCGCAGTTGCCGCAACAGGGCCGACAACGGATTCGGGGTGCCCACCGGGTTCCTTGTCAGACGGCTGCAGGGTCCCGCCAGTATCGCGGATGTGCCGTCCAGTAGTCAGCGAAGTCGACACCCGCCGACCAGGCCGCCTCCTTCGCGGCCAGATAGTGGGGCAGCGCCTCGCCGGATGCAAGCTCAGCACAGATGTACCTCCCCTCGGCGTCATAGCGCATCCGCAGCACATCCCGGTCATCGATGAGCCAGAAGTCCTCGTCCAGCAGATCCGCCGGCCTGGGTCGCTCGGCCAGGTCAAGGACGCGGATGTGCTCTCCCGCGCGGGCGTTGTACACGTAGCCCCACTCGCATTCGAACCTCAGGTAGTCATTCAGCGGGCTGCGTACCACATGAACCCGATAAGTGCGCAGGCCACGGGCGACCTCCCCACGAATGTGCTCCATCCAGGGCTTCTTGCGCTCCAGGTTCGGCGTCGTCTCACCCGCGACGTAACGTCGGTACTCGTCGCCGTCACTCGCCACGTTGTAGTAATCGAGTGTTTCCAGCCGGAAGAGGCTCTTGGTGAAGTGACTGTCGATATAATCACCGAGTTCCTGCTCATCGAGCATAAGCAAGCTCCAGCTCCGGCAGGGCGTTGAGTGGAATCTCGACAGCCGCCTCTCCCGCAGGAAGGCCTAGTTCCCGCAGGGTCTCCGCCTCCACGACAAGGCGACCCCGCACCAAGACTGTTCCCCGCGCTGTGCGATGAACCCTGCTCTGACCCCTCTGGTCAGCGGCGATTTCAGGCAGCAGGGATGAGGGAACTTCCACCACCGCCTCACCTGGCCTGAGCGAGCAGCCACCCAGATGCTGGTGCGCCACCACATAACCCTGCACCAGGTAGGTGCCCTGATCGGTGAGCTTGATGTTAGGACAGGTACGCCCGTTGTCACATGTGGAACGCAAGAGGATCAGTCGCACGGGAAGGCTCCCACGGTCGGTGTGTCACCCCGATCCTACTCAACGCGACCACGCAAGTCAATGAGTAATTGCATAGCAGTGCAGGGGGTGAGGCTCAACGCGGAGCGCCGCGGAAGCACAGCCGCCGGACGGGCACGGTGGCCACCCGCACGAGCGCCGCATCGACGAACCTGCACAACGCGCAACGCCCCCAGCGCCACAGGCTGACGCAGGTGGCGGGGCGGCGGAGCCCGCCACCGGGGTGGGAAGGATATCGGGATCAGACCGCTCAGCAGCCAGTGGCGGGGCAGGCGCTTTCGCAGGTGGTTCCGCAGCCGTCGTCGGTGAGCCGCATCAGCTCGTCGATGACCGGGCCGGACTCGACGATGCTGACGTTGAGGCCGCCAAGCCGCCAAGCCGACGACGATCTCGTGGGCACGCCCGGCGAACCACCCGAATGCGCTGTCGGCCGGCGCCTCGCGCACCGTGGCGCGCCCGGTGCGGTCCAGGTCGGACCGCAGCAGGTGCACGTGGGCGGGTTCGCCCGGATCCAGCCGGAGACGCCGATCGTCCTGCCCCAGATACACCGTGTCCGGGACGCGGCGCCGGCGCCGCCATGCCGCCAGGGCGTCCACCCAGTCCGGCCACGAAGCCGCGCGGTCGGGCAGGTCGGTAGCGGACAGAATCCAGCAGGCCGGGGACAGGATCGTCCGCCGGTAGCGGACCCGGGGCAGGAACGGCAACCGGCTGGCGGCACCCCACGAGAACGGGGCGCACGCGGAGAACGGGGCGCACGCGGCGGACCGTGCCGTGCCGATCTCACAGAGGAACCGCAGCAGCGGATGCGCGGCGTTCGTGAACTCCACGGCGCTGAAGGCCACTGGTTCCACCGGGCGCTGCCGGGACAGCGACAGCACATCATCACCGCTCACCGCGAGATCGTCCAGCGGTATCACGCCTGCGCTGGGCGTGTGGTGTTCGGCCAGACTCACCAGGTGCGGCAGCACCGCGGGGCTGCGCGCGACGTTCTCGGCCCAGAAGGTGTGGGTCTCCTGTACAACTAATCGGTCCTTGGAGGTGTCGGGAGCGGGAAACCGCTGGTAGAAGGCCAAAATCGGGGCCGGTGAGGGCGGCGGATGACGCGTACAGGCGACCTGCGGCTTTCACGGGGTATCTGACCGAATCACGGAAAGGACATTCCGTCCGGTTCGCGCCTGTTGCAGTCAACTAGCAGAGAATTGGTCAGATCTAACCTTTCCACGACTCGGCGGGAGCGCGACGCCCTCACGGACCAGCAGCGTCACCCACCGTCCCTTGACGCGCGGACAGGCTCCTGACCTCGCTATCTGTCGGCGGCCTCACCGGAGGTGAGGACCGCCGGTGAGGTCTGATGGTGGGGTGCGCCTGGGTATGGCGGACCCGTGTGAAGGCTGTGCGCTTCACATCTCCGCCCGCCACGATTTCACTTTTTGTGCTCTTAGTGTTCTGTGGCATGAGTGCGAGATGTGACAAAATAGGCGGCCTACACATTCTTCAATAGAGACCTACACATTCTTCAATAGACCCGAAGGCGTTGGTTGTAATGCGAAATTCTGCATTACGGCCATAATGCGGCGCCCGCGATAATGCGGAACTGGCCTGTGGCGGTGAGCGTTCTTGCTGCCTCGTCGATCGTGTGAGCGGTGAGCCTGTTCGCATAATCGCAGGCATCTGATCGACGCCCCCTCTGTGAAGCGGCCGAAAGGAAAGGAAGGATTGACCAGACCAAACCGTCCCATATTCAAATCACAGGACGGCGTTACTGGGCCCCCCGATGCCTTGTTCGCCTTCCTCCGGACGTCTGTGATTATGCGGACCCGCTCAGGGATCCCACCCTCAAGACCAGCCACAACGCCCACCACCTGGTCACACTCCGCATAATGGCGCGTTCCGCATTATGGCAGAGGGGAGTCAGCAACGCCAACCCGGCACCGCCGAGGACGAGAGTTGAGTGTCGGGGCAGCCGATGAGCTTCATCCCGTCACTCGTTCAATCCCCACCTCGTAGCGTCGAGCCGCCCGTTGCACGAGCGCGTCCGGGACTCCGTGGTGGTCGACATTCGGTCGCCAACCGGCAGGCACCAGCTGAAGCCGAGCGTGCGATGCCCGGCGGTGCGCAAGCGGCGAATCTCGCTCTTAGACGCAGCTCGCGACGTGCAGGCTGAGGAGTTCGCGCCAGCGCATCGCAGACCGTGTCCCGACGACATCAACTGCGGCCGGCGCCACCAGCCATGAGGTACGGCGGTGTTGCGCTTGGGCGAGCAGCTGATCAGCCGCCCGCTCGAAGGTCCATGACAGCGCGTGGCGTTCCTGAGCTGCCTCCGGCTGTCGGAGCAGAGGCAGGAGCAGCGCCGCAGTCGGCTGTGCCATACACAGGTAGCTCGCGAGCTGTCGTCGTTTAGCCAGCCCGTAGGGCGTCTGAAGCGGCCAAGGCGCCAGAGCGGCCGTCGTGCCCGCCAGCACGTAGCTCACCTGGTGTCCTCCGGTCGCAAACTCGCGGCCCAGCGCGCACACGTAGCGGGTACTGGCTGTGATCGAGTGGCGCATGGCGCTGACCGAGCGACGATCAAGCACGAGGTCAACCAACACGACGCGGCGATAGATCGACGCCAACCGCTGGAGCACCGGCAGGGCTCGTCGGCAGTGCCGCTCGTCCGTGACATCGATCTGGGTCCAATGGACCCCAGCCACGGGTGTTGCCGGCGTTCTTGCGCGGGCAACGGCTATCGGTGTCAGATCGGCCTCTGCCAGCCTTGGCAGCAGCGCTCTGCCCAAGCGACCGGACGCCCCGAAGACGATCGCCGCCGTTTCCATCAGGCGCACGCCCGCCAGCGCACAGCCCTCTGTGCCGCCGCAAACCGCGCCGGGTCCTTGAGTTCCCCAGGCGTGAACCACTGGACTGGGCAGGAGCGGGCACCGGTGTCCGTCAGCTGCGCCCGCAACGTCGGGACATTGGGAGCCAGGACAGGCATGCCGAGGTCGCGAGCCAGCTCGAGCTGACCCGAATGGGTGATCGTGCGGTACGGCAGTACCAACACTGCCGACTGGCGACACCATGCGACCAGATCGGCTGCGGGGACCATGCCGGTCGTGATGTCCAGCGTCAGGCCAGGCAGCTCGTCCGCCTGTCGACGACGCAGCCTGGCCAGCACGTGCCGGTAACGGACCTCGTCGGCGGCATCCACAGACCGCACCAGTAGGCGCAGGGGCGGCCGTGGCGCCCGCAAGCGACGCCATGCCCTCACCAGTGCCACGTAATCGCGGTTCGGCCTCAACGCGCCGAAGGCGGCGAGCCCGCGTCCCGAAGACGCTGCGGAAGGGATCAGGTCCACCGGCACCGCGTGCCCATGAGGAACCCTCTGTGGACGTGGATGGCAGAGCGGGCAACACCGAACCGCGCCTGCAAGGCGACCGCTGCGGTGCTGGTAAGGGTCATGACCGCCGATGCGGGCTCCAGCAACAGGGCGGTCTTCCCCGCGAACGCGCGCCCGTCCGACTCGATGTTCGGCGCCAGGTCGTGCACGGTGAACACCAGCGGCGTGGCCCGCTCCACCGCCAAGCGGGCAAGCTGCACGAGGTCGGATGCCCTGGCTAACTCGACCGTGTGTAGGTGAACCACGTCGAAGGCGTCCCACGACGACAGCGCGGTAAGCGCGGCCACGGTCAAGGGTGCGCCAGTTGGCGACTCCGCCGGTCGGAAGCCGTCACTGACCAGCTCGCCCGCGTAGACCAGGTGCGCGGGGACATGGAGGACCCGATGAACCACGTCAGCCTAGCCTAGGGTCCGGCGAAACCTGGTGTCTGCCACCGTTTCGCTCATGGATGGAGTGTGAGGGTGACGGTCATGGCGGCGTGGTCGCTCAGGCCTTCCAGGCGGGGTTGGTGTAGGTAGCGGCAGGTGCGCGGCAGACCGCGGTGCTGTCGGGACACGAATACATGGTCGAAGCGGTAGCCATTGCCGCTGCGGCCGAACCAGCTATGATCGACCGCCTGCGGGTGCAACCTCCCGGAAGGCGTCGATGAGGCCGTGCGCCGCGAAGTCGGAGGAGAAGCGGGCGCTCCCAGTCGCCGAATACCGCGTAGTGGGGGCCGGTGTCCGGCCTCGGCCGCGTGCTGCACATTCCAGGTGGCGAGGCGAAACTCGGTCAGGGGCGCGTCCTGGAGCGGCGCTGGTTCCAAGGGCAGAAGGGCGGCTTGTGCTCCGGGGTCGCATCCGCCGATCACGCGGTCGCCTCGTCTAGCGGTCCACAACGAGTGAGTGAACCGGCAGCTCGCAGCATGAAATAACCATAAGTAGCTGTCCGGAAAACGTGGGGCAGATCAGGTCTGGCCTCAGCAGAGTTCCCGCACTCACCCGTCCACCTGTCGTGCATCCCAGGCCTGGCGGTGAGCACATCGTGACAGATGTGGCTGGAACTGCTCATTCGCCCGGAAGTGCACAACTGTTTATACCAGACGGCGTCGGATCTGACGGAAACCTGCGGTTTTCAGCAGGATGCGGATTCGGGCAGGTTGGCGTATTCATCGCCCTTGAGGTAGATGGCGCTCACATAGCCGAAGCCGCCGGCTCGCAGTGGCAGTTTGACCCAGACGTCATTGGTGACGCCGTTGTCGGTGATGGTCTGCCCGTGTGTCCAACCGAAGGCGGGATAGCACTCGCCGGCCGCCACGTAACTGAGGATTCTGCCGGTGGTGCGTGGGGTGCGGCGGACGTTGGCGCGCTGGTGGGCACAGACCGTGTATGCGCCGAGATCGTCTTCCTCCGCGGTCCAGAGGAAGGTGACGTGGACATAGCCGTTGTCTGCCATGCCGATGGCGGCGAACGTGCCGTCGGCCAGGTCGATGCCGGCCGCGTTGGCGACTCGGCGGCCGAGTCCGTCCCTGCCGCCGTTGTAGCCGTCCTGGTAGGCGGCCTGCGCCTGCGGCTTCCCCTGGGGCAGGTCCCGCCACGACTGACGCTGTGACGGGGGATTCCAGTAGTCGTCGTCGATGTTCCACGGGCCGATGTCCCACACCGGCGCGATCTCGAATTGACCGGTCCTCGGGTTGCGCACGCGGACCGAGTACCGGTGGCTGCCTTTCGGGGACAGCGCCCGCCGGGACGGCAAGGCCACAAAGTGGTCGTCCGGCTGGATGACGTGGCCGTTGGCCGTCGTGCGCCCGACCAGGCCCTCACGTGTGGCGTACACGGTGTACGTCCGCGCGCAGCCCCCGCCCGCGGCCATGCCGGCTTCTCCCGCTGGCTCTCGCACGTGTGATCCTTTCTTTCAATAGAGGTGTGGCGGTGAGCAGCGCTGAACGCACAGGCCGCCGAACCGCTGGGAAAGGCGGCGACGACGCGGACCCCTCAGCCGTCAGACGGCGATGAGCGAAATGGCTGAACTCAGCTTGGCGATGTCGGCAGGGTCACTCATGGCGACATGATCTCCCCGGGTCAACGCGCACACCGCCACTGACGCGCCGATCGCGTCCGCGCTGCCAGTCCGGCCGCACAGCTCGCCAGCGGCTCGCGCGGTCCGGCTGTCGAGTGGGGCGACAGTGGGCCCGTGAATCGTCCCAAGGAACGCGGCCAGACGCGCCTGACGCGTGCCGCCGCGCCAAGCCTGCGCCAGCGCGCCAGCGGGGACTGTCATCGCCCAGCCGTGTGCATACGCTCGCGAGGTGAGCGCGCGGGCATCCGCGCTGTTGCGGTCGATCGCAATCAGCGCCCCGGCATCCAGGGTGAGCCCTCTCACCGGGCGTTGCGCGCTCATGCGCTCGCGCTCGGCAGGCTCGCTGGCAGCCCGAGTTGCGCGTCGACGCGCGCGGACGTCTCGGCTGAGGGCGGCCCGCCAGCGTCGGCATCGGCTTGCGCCAGCCACTCCTCTAACGTCATGGCCTGCCGGTAATGCTGAACGGCCGTCACGAAGTATCCCGACACCGATGCCGCCCGACCGGCGCGCACCGCATCACGGGCTTCATGCGCCACATCGTCGGGGACGCTGATCGTCAGCTTTACGGTCATACTTTTGACACTACACCACAGGTCAGGGGTGGAGTTGCCGGCCAGCCAGCCCGAACGCTATACGACCGCGAAGCCCGGGGGGCTCTGCTCAAGAGCCTGCATGCGAGAATATTACGGCTGGACTGTATGCCAGATTGCTATCAAAGAGGAGGCTGACGTGACGTGGACTTTGCCAGATGTCGATGACGATGCTTGGGCTCGGGCCGGCGCCGTCTTGGGGACTGCCAGCAGCGTCAACCGCGTGCTGCGCTTGGTCGCCGCCGGAGCAGCTCATGAAGCAGCGCGTGAGCGTTTCGATGACCTGCTCGACCTCATCGGCGACCGGCTCGCTGAGACCGACGTACGGGCGCAGGCGTGGCGGTAGGTCATGGACCGGACGCACGGTCGCGCGCGGAGTTAGCCGCAGTTGTGTGCTGGATACGCGACGTATACGTCGCGTATCCAGCGGGGGGGGGGGGG
>JBOGEA010000064.1:0-20404 GCA_050743205.1 Egibacteraceae bacterium
CAGACGGCTGGCCTGCGACGCGGCGGTCTCCCGGGTGATCGTCAACGGGCCGTCACAGATCCTCGACGCCGGCCGCGCGACCCGCACCGTCACCCCCGCCCAGCGGCGCGCCCTGGTCGTCCGCGACGGCGGCTGCGTGGGCTGTAGAGCCCCGGCGGCCTGGTGTGAGGCCCATCACATCGTGCCGTGGGCAGTCGGCGGCCTGACCGATTTGAGTAATTTGACCTTGCTGTGCTCAGTGTGTCATGGGAATGTGCATGAGCGGCGGTGGCGGCTGGCTCGGGAGCCGGATGGGCGGTGGCGGCTGCACCCGCCGGACCGCCAATGACCGCCCGGCGGGCAGCGGTCGCGGATGTCGCCGGTGGCCTCGCTGAGGCGCGGCCACCGGGTCCGCGCGAGCCGCGGTCGGGTCTGCGGGGTCTGCCAGCGTCCCACCGGGCGCGTGCGGACCTTGCTCCTGATTGTGCGGCTGTCTGCGTGCACAGGGGCATCGGCAGGAAGCGGCTGCTGCCAAGCGTGTCGGCGATCAGCCGCCCACGGAAACGTGACAAGAGCCAGAGCCAGAATAGGCGGCCCGGCGGGTCGATCCGCCCGAACGTAGGCTCGTTTGCGGTGGAACAGTCGGTAGGGGCACTTGACGCGGCGATCGTCCGTGTCCGCGACCAGGCGGGGCGGGTCGTCGGGGCGGGGTTCCTCGTCACGCCCACAGAGGTGGTGACCTGCGCCCACGTCGTCGCCCGGGCGCTGGGCCTGCCGGAGGATGATGGGGTCCTGACACCGCGGTCGCGCGTGCGCATCGACTTCCCGCTCCTCGCCTCCGCCCAGAGCTGCGAGGCGGAGGTGGTGGTCTGGCATCCGTCGCAGCCGGACGAGACCGGCGATGTCGCGGGTCTGCGCCTGGTCACCGACGCTCCCCGAGACGCGCGGCCGGCGCGGCTGGCGCTGGCCGCCGATCAGGACGTGTGGGGCCACCGGTTCCGCGCCTTCGGGTTCCCGCCGGGGCACGACGGGGGCGTGTGGGCGTCAGGGCAGCTCCTCGCCCGGCAGGCCGCCGGGTGGATCCAGATGGACGACGATCGGGCCAGCGGGTTCGCGGTCGGGCCGGGGTTCAGCGGCGGGCCGGTCTGGGACACCGAGCTGCAGGGCGTGGTCGGCGCGGCGGTGGCGGCCGAGGGCCGAGCCTCGGTCCGCACGGCTTACCTGATCCCCAGCGCCACGCTCGTCGGCCTGTGGCCGCGGCTTGGGTCTCGCGCGCTGCCGCCCTGCCCGTACCGCAGCCTGTCGGCGTTCCGAGAGCGGGACGCGCGCCTGTTCTACGGGCGCGAGGAGCTGGCGGCGAAGCTGGCCGGCATGGCCGCCTCGCTGCCGCTGGTCGCCGTGGTCGGCCCGTCGGGCAGCGGCAAGTCCTCGCTGGCGTTCGCGGGCGCGCTGCCGCTGCTGCGCAAGCGTCCCGACCTGGCCATCACGAGCTGCCGACCCGCCGCGGTCGCCTCCCCGCTGGGCGCGCTCGCGGGCGCGCTCCTGCCCCTGCTCGAGCCTGGCATGTCTGAGGCCGAGCGGCTGGCCGAGCTGCCCACGCTCACCGAGGTGCTGGCCGAGGGGCGGCTGGCGGAGGTCATCGACCGTGTCCTCGCCAAGGTGGACGCGGCCGAGCTGCTGCTGGTCGTCGACCAGTTCGAGGAGCTGTTCGCCCGCGGGCCGGACGCGGCCAGCGGGTTCATCGACGCGCTGCTGGACGCGCTGCCCGCGGGCAGTCTGCGGGTGCTGATGACCCTGCGGGCGGACTTCTTGGGTCAGGCGCTTGAGCATCCCGGGTTGGCCGACCGGCTGGAGGGCTCGGTGCTGACCATCGGGCGGATGAGCCACGAGCAGCTCCAGCGTGTGATCGAGCGTCCGGCGGCCGGCGTCGCCGCCTACGAGGCCGGGCTGGTCGAGCGCATCCTGCAGGACGTCGCCGCCGAGTCCGGCAGCCTGCCCCTGCTGGAGTTCGCGCTGACCCTGCTGTGGGATCTGCAGGAGGGCGGTGTGCTGACCCATGCCGCCTACGACCAGCTCGGTGAGGTACCGGGCACTCTCGCGGGCTACGCCGAGCAGGTCTACCTGGGCAGGCTCCCTGAGCCCGAGCGTGATGTGGCCAGGCGGGTGCTGAGCCAGCTCGTCCGGCCGGGCGACGCGGCCGGGCCGACCAAGCGGATGGCGCGGCGGGCCGACTTCGAGGATGCCCAGTGGGCGGTCGCCCAGCGTCTGGCGGCGACCCGGCTGGTCGTGACCGACCGCGCGCCCGACGGCGAGGAGACCGTCGAGTTGGCGCACGAGGCGTTGATCGGCAGGTGGGACCGGCTGCGCGAGTGGGTCGAGGCCGATCGGGACTTCCGCGGCTGGCAGGAGCGGCTGCGCATCGCGCTCGCGCAGTGGCATGCCAACGCCCAGGTTCCGGACGCGCTGCTGGACGGCCGCGCACTCACCGAGGCCGAGCAGTGGCTCGCCGACCGCCCCGCCGACATCCCCGCGGCCGAGCAGGCGTTCATCCGCGCCAGCCACACCCGCCACCGCCGCACCCGCCACCGCCGCCAAGCCCTGCTCGCCAGCGCCCTGGTCCTCCTGCTGATCGCTGGCGTGCTCGGCTTCCTCCAACAGCAGGCGAGCCGGAGCGTGACGTCACGCGTCCTCGCTGACCTGGCGCGGGACAGGGCGGACCAGCCAGACCTGTCGATCCTGCTCAGCATGGCCGCCTTCCAGACCAGCGAGACGCCGGAGGCGCGGGGTGCCCTCTTCGAGCAGTACTACGCATACCAGGACATCGACACGCTGCTCGCGGGCCACCAAGCGCCCGTGATTGATTTCCAGGTCAGCCGTGACGGGCGCACGCTTGCCTCGCTCGACGCCGGAGGGAGTGTCCGGCTGTGGGATCTGGCCCAGCCTCGGCCACAAGGGATGCCACTGGGCTCCTCGATCGACACCGATGACAGGATCGTCGCCCTGGCCCTCAGCCCCGATGGCCAGACGTTGGCGACGGGCAGCCGGAGTGGGGTGATCACGCTCTGGAGCGTCGCCGCACCGACCCAGCCGTGGCGCACCATCCACACGCCGCAGGGCGATGCAATTTCGACGCTGGTGTTCAGCCCGGATGGGCGGACTGTGGCCTCGGTGAGCGGATTCGATGACGAGGTGTTCTTCTGGAGCACCGCCTCGGGCGTGCAGGCCAGGCCTCCGCTCGCCGCGTTCCCTGACAATCCCGGGTACGTGACAGGCGTCTGCTACGGCCCGGACAGCCAGACGCTCGTCACCACCTCGACTGTTTTCTCCGCCGACCCCACGGTCGGAGAGTCGGATGAGGTCAGCATCTGGGACCTTGACGAGGACGACTCCACCCCGCTGCCCACGGTTTCATCTTCGTTAGGCAATCCATCGATCGCGGTCAGCCCTGATGGCCGCCGCCTCGCCATCGCTTACCAATCCGACTCCGCAGGACAGTCCCGACTCTTTCTCAGCTTGTGGGATGTCGCCACGCGCACCCCGTTTGGTGAGCGCTTCCTGCTTGACAAAGCGTTGGGGTGCTGTGTGGTGCATGGCATGGCGTTCGATGCGCAAGGGAAGCGGCTCGCAATCGACCTCCTCGGTGCCACTCTCGTCTGGGATGTCGTGCATGCTCGACCCGTCGAGGTCCTTACGACGTTCGAAAGCACGGGAGAGGTCGCGTTCGCCCCGGACGGTCAGATACTGGTCACCAGCGTGGGGAACGACCTCGCGCTGCTGCGGCTCCAGCCGGCGGACCTTCAGGTCAGCTCCTCTGCATCCACAGGAGATTTCAGCCCTGACGGGCAGCGCATAGCAACGCTCGACATCGACGGCGCGGTGAGTATCCGGGACGGCGCCACCGGCGCCCGCGTGTCCGGCCCGGTGCACCTACCGCCTGAGCATAGTGAAGCGAAGCCGGTTTTCCCGGTCGTTTGGAGCCCGGACGGCACCATCCTTGCGACGGCCGTCGACGGGCAGCAGGCCGTGCACCTGTGGGACGTCCTCAATGGCCTGCGGTTTCGGGGCAAGCTCGACGTGACGGAGCTAGCCGAGTCGTCGCCGGACCAGCCCTACGCCGCTGCCCAGCTCGCGTTCCTCTCGGACAACAGCCTGTTGACGAGCGCCGCTGGCAGGATCAGCCGCTGGAACATCGACACCGGCCAGCGGTTCGGCCCCCCGCTCCCCATCGGCGGTGACCCCGCACAGGATCGTCTCGGCAGCTCGCGCGCCTTCTTCTCAGCGCGTGCCGGCAGCCCGGAGATCGCCACGGTCAGACCCGACAGCGCCGCGATCGAACTGTGGAACGTTGAGACGGGCAGGCGCCTCAAGACACTCACCGGCGGCCATCTCGCCGATGTCACCTTGGTCCGCTTCTCGCCCGACGGCACCTTGCTTGCATCCGCCGACTCGACCGGCGTCATCACCGTCTGGGACGCCGATGACGGGCGGATCATCACGTCCCTCCCCGCCGGCGACCTCTCCGCCCTTGCGTTCACGCCGGATGCGCGAGAGCTGATCTCCGGTGGCTCCGGCGGCGGCCTGACACTCTGGGATGTCGCGAGGCGTGAGCCTCTGCTCAGCGCGGATCTAGGATTTCTGAATACTGCACAGTTAAGCACCACCCAGGACGGTCAGACCCTCGCGCTAAGCAGAGATGGAGTCCTTCGGCTGGTCAGCCTCGATCCGCGTGTATGGATCGACCATCTCTGCGGCATCGTGGGCCGGGAGCTGACCTCGGCCGAGCGGCAGTCGTTCGGCCTCGCCTCAAACGTCGCCCGCTGCCCGTCCGGACCCTGACCGTGGGTGTGTCGGCTCAGCTCCGGAATCCGGAACTCAGCCGACACACCTACGCTTCGCCGATCACCCGGCGGGCGGTGCGGTCGGCGACGGTGGCCGGGAGGGGGTGGAGGCCGGGTGGGTAGCGGTGGCCGTCGGTGGCCAGGAAGGCGGTGGCGTCGAGCAGCAGCGCGGTGATCAGGTCGAACGTGTCGTAGGGATCGCCCGGACCGCCGGCCAGGTTGAGCATGGCGCCGCCGGTCAGCAGGTAGCGGACCCGTCCACCCACCACGCAGACCTCGACACCAGGGCGAGGGACCTCAACCGCGTGGGCGCGCAGCTCGTCCACTGGCAGTTCGGTGTTGGAGTGGCCGAGGTTGGCCAGGAACACCCCGTCCGGGCAGGCGGCGAGGTCCTCGAACCGGATCGCGCCGTCGACGCCGGTGGCAGTGAGCACGACCTGGCTGGTGGCCAGGCCCGCCGCCAGCGAAGAGGTCGGGTAGCCGCGGTAGCCGGCGGCGAGGCGAGCGGTCGGGTCTGGGTCGCACACGGTCACCGCCGCCCCGAATGCTCGGGCGGCGTCGGCGATCCCGCGGCCCACCGGCCCGTAGCCGACGACGAGGACGCGCTTGCTGTGCAGGGACAGGCCGGTGAGGGCGACGAACGTGGTCATGGCCATCAGCCCGACCAGGTGCCGGTTGTGCAGCCGCTGCTTGAGCGCCAGCCCGTCGAGGTCGAACACCGGGTAGGCCAGGCCCAGCGCGGCCAGCCGATCGATCCCCGTGCCGGTCGCCTCCAACGCGCCGCGGACCGAGGGCGCCCGCCCGTTGCCGGCGACGCTGGCGTCCGCGCCCATCTCGACCAGCAGGGTGGGCTCGGCGGCCAGGGCGGCGTGCAGCGCGGCGGCGTTGCGGTCGGTCGGGTCGCCGAAGCGGGCCGTGACACGCACGCCGAGCCCGGCGAGGTGGTCGACGACCGCATCGCGGGTGGTGAGGGGATTGGCCGCGCACGCCCAGACCTGCGCCCCAGCCGCGACGACGCCAGCGAAGTAGCCGACCATCTTGGCGTCGAGATGGCAGGTGACGAGCAGCCGCTCGCCGTCCAGCCTGGGCAGTGCGTCAGCCGCCGCGCGGGTGGCTGGCGTGAACCGCGCGATCCACGACAGCTCCCCGCCCAACCGCTCCGCTTCATCGATCACAGTCCCCCGAGGCTGCCAGACGCGAGCTGCCCAGGCCAGCCCCGAGTTCCGGTACAACTCGGCGACACAGAGGGAGCGCGTCAGGTCAGTCCTGTCCGCGGGTGCCCGCGCGCTGTTCGCCGCCTACCGCTCGGTCTGGCATCTGACCGGACACAACCGGCGCGCGGGTGAAGCCGCCTTCATCGCGGAACAGCACCCACAGCTCGTCGCAATCCGTGGATGAAGTGCGGCGAGTGGGTGCTGACGAGAAGCTGGGTGCGCACAGAGTGGCCTGCCCTGCGCTCCTTGGCCAGGTGGCTCACCCACCTGGCCAAGGGGACACTCGGCTCGGGGTCGTGAGGAGCGTCGCCGCCCGTTGTGAAGATGTATGATCGGCGCATGTCCACTGAGCGAGTGACCGTGAGCATGGAGGCCGACCTCGCGGCAGCGATCCGGGAAGCGGCCGAGGCTGATCGCGAGAACGTGTCAGCATGGATCGCCGCTGCGGCGACGCGGCGGCTCGCGGCGCGCGGGCTTCGCCAGGTGGTCGAGGAGTGGGAGCGCGCGCATGGCGCCCTCACGCACGACGAGATCGCTGAGGCGCGCCGCCGGCTCGACTGGTGAGAGCCCTTGTCCTCGACGCTGGCGCGCTGATCGCGTTGGATCGCAACGATCGCGCGGCGTGGGCGATGCTGCGGGCTGCAGCGGACGATCGTGCGCTCGTTCGCGTTCCCGCCGGCGTGATCGGCCAGGTGTGGCGGCAGGGGCATCGGCAGGCGCTGTTGGCCCGCGCCCTCGGGCACACGGAGGAGGTGCCGCTCGACGGGCTTGCGGCGCGTGTGGCAGGGATGCTCTGCGGAGCGACTCACACTGATGACGTCATCGATGCCTCTGTCGCGCTTGTGGCCGCCAGCGTGGTCGGCGCGGAAACGTGGCTGCTGACCTCCGATCTGGATGACTGCCGGACGCTGCTCGACGTTCTCAATGCTGCTCACGTCCGCCTCGTAGCCGTGTGAGCTGCACGCGGCGCATAAGGCGGCCTGATGGCCTGATGAATAACCCAGGGTGCTTTATGCGCCGCCAGGAGCGAGGCGGCGGAGCGCGGCACGGTAGTCCCCCACAAGGCGTGCGAAGGCGCGGTCGTTTCGGCAGGCGCGGTCGAGGTCGAGCTCAGCGACGATGTCGTCTCCGAACTCAATTCCTCCTGCGGGCGCTTGGATGCCGACAGCGCTGAACACCTCACGGAGCAACGTTTTGTACCGGGCCCGCTCGCACTTGTACGTTGGAACCTGGACGGGGACAGCCCGTCCAAGCGCGCGGCCCGGCGCATCCGGGTCGGCAAGGTACCAGAGTTCAACGTGCGGATCGGGCACAGCGATGACGAGCTGTCCGGGGTAGCGATCCCCGACTACCTGCTCGATGAGCTTCCTTCGCTCGTTGAACCCTTGGCAGTTTCCATCCACGGCCACGATCAAGACCTGCATGAACTGCTCGACTCCGTCTCGCAGATCGCGGACATACTGGCGAAGCTGCCGCAGCGTTACCCCAATTCCACCGGACGCACTGCGCTCGTGAAGCCGGATCTCGCAGCCCTCGCCATCCGCGAGTCGCCTGCACAGGGGGGCGAGAAACGCCCGATGGCCGTCGTCCTCCAAGAACAGTCCAACGTCGATCACGCGAAGTCTCCACGGACGAGTCGATCGCGGAGGCTGGTACGGGCTGGCTCCTCCGACAGCGCCTCCTCGATCGCCAAGGGCGCGAAGAGCGTCCGGGAGAGAAATTTTTCAAATCGTGTGTACCGCCCTTCCTTTCGGCAGTGGATCAAGGCGGCACCGTCTTTGAATTGAAAATGCTCGGGGAGTATCGGGGAGTGCGTGTTGAGGATGAACTGGGTCGAGCCTCGTGTCGCCGCCACCTCCAGGAATCGCGCTACCATCGACAGCCGGTTCGGGTGCACGCCGTTCTCCGGCTCCTCGTACCCGACGACGCTCAGCGGCTCCAGCGGGTTCGTGATCGCGAGCATCCCCAAGACGCGCAGCGTTCCCTCGGAGATCAGCGACGACGACAGCGGCATCCCCCGCTCTTGGACGATGAGCCGCAGGGTTCCCTGGTCGGTCCGCTCGACGTCCAGCTTGTCGAGACCGGGGACGATCTGCGCGAGGCTGTTGCTCATGGCCTTGAACTGGAGGGGGTTGCGCACCTTCAGGGTGTTGTAGAAGGCGGCGATGTCGGTGCCGGTCGAGCTGAGCGTCTCGACCTCTTTGATCGGAATTTCCTCCCGCATCGCGGTGGGCGCGAGGAAGTAGAAGCGCCAGCGCGACAGCTCCTCTCTGAAGGCGACGAGGTGGGGGTGATGCGGTGGATACAGCGGTTTGGAGACGATGGTGCGATCTTGGCCGATCTGCTCGGCGCTCGGATGGCCTTGCCGTTCCACGCGCAGCAGGATCCGCTGCTGGTCGGGGAGGCATTCGAGGAACGGCTTGCGGGATCCCGTGGGTGTCCAATCGTTCTTGAGCGCTTCCAGTCTTTCGTCCATTACCCGGAGATGACCAGTCGCCGTGATCACCTCGACGGTCACGCGGTAGCGGAGCCGCCGTTCTGTCACGTAGCGATTTCGCCCCGAGGAGTCACGAAGCCCTTCGCGCGCCTGTCGGATGCGCTCCTCGACGCTTCTCACCACAGCGTCGGAGAGGAAGACGTCCAGCTCGACGCTGAACCGGGCATTCCTCTTCGATTGCACTCCCTTGAGACCGGTGTCGTCGAAGGTGAACGCTTCCAGCGGGGCTCCTCGGTGCTCCTCGAAGGCTGCGTCGAGCGGACCGGTGGCCATCCGCGACACCAGCCCAAGGAGGTCGAGCAGATTGCTCTTCCCCGCTGCGTTGGGCCCAAAGATCACGGACAGCGGCTGAAAGACGACCGAAGCTCCGTCGAGGCTTTTGTAACCTTTGACCTTGACCTGGTGGATCATGTCGATGCCCTCCTCCCAGGCAGGATAAGACCTTGCTCGCGGATGTGGCCGCAGCTCCTCGCAACTTACCCCCGGCGGGGCCAGGCAGACAGGTCCGCGTCGAACGCCTGCCCCACAATGACGACCACAGCTCGTGCGGGATGGCGGAGCCGATCATGCGCAGGATCTCGTGCCGGTCGTAGTCCGATTCCCTCAGGCAGCGGCCGGCAGACTCAAGCGCCCCGAGCGCCGTGCTGGGCTGCGGCCCATGACTGGACTGGACTCGTCGGCGCTGGTCAAGCTGATCGTGGCAGAGCATGAGTCCAAGGGCCTGCGCGCGTACCTGCGAGGCAGACCCGAGCGGGTGTCGTGCGGTCTCGCCCGCGCGGAGGTGCCACGCGCGGTCCGCAACCAAGGTCCCAAGGCGGTCCGGCGCGCCAAGGCGGTACTCGCCCACATCCATCTCCTCCGCCTCGACGACGCGCTGCTCGACGCGGCGGGCGAGCTGGATCCGGCGGTGCCGCGCGGTTTAGACGCGATTCACCTGGCGGCGGCTCGCACGCTTGGCGACAGCCTTGAGGCTGTGGTCACGTACGACAAACGCATGGCCGACGCGGCGCTCCTCCTCGGGCTGCCGGTTTCGGCACCCTCCTGAACTCCAGCGGCGCCGGTGGGACCATTCGGCCCCCAAGATAAACCTATTCCGGGCAGATATGGCTTGATGCGCCCATCGCAACCGAAGATGCACACATTGGCAAAGCTGCCGTCAAGTGCTGCGTTCTGTGGTATGAAGTAAATCGAATGTGTGGGTTGCTGCGGGGCAGCGGGCCGAGGTCGTCATCCCCGCACGGGACGGGTTCGTGTTGGATCGGTTTGTCAAGCTGCGAAGCCGGGAGGTCGTGGTTGACCGGCTGATCCGTGACTGCCTGGACCCGCCGGCGGACCAGAGTCGCCGCGACCTGCCGGTGATCCTGCTGGTGGGCACGCGCGGCAGCGGGAAGACGGCGCTGCTGGACGACATCCATGGGCGCTGCGCCGGCGTCAGACCATGCGTCCTGCGAGATCTGGAGACGCACGCGCTGCGGCCGCATGAGGTCGCCGCTGGTCTGGCCTACGGACTCAACGTGCGTGTGAAGCAGTTCGGCCGAATGCAGTTCCCACGTCTCGCGCTCGGGCTGGTCGTGATTCGCGCTGACATCGACCGGCGCAACCGGCCCAAGGCACGCGCCGCTCTGAAGCATCTCCTCCTCGAGGACCGTCGTGGTCTGATGGCCAAGGTTCGAGAACTCAGCGACAGTCTGCTCAAAGAGCTGGTCGCTCCTCCCGGCAGCAAGACGTTCGTCGGCCTCGCCCTCGACGGCATCATGACCGCGACCGTCAAGCTGCTGCGCGGCCCCGGCTTCACGTGGTATCGAGAGGGGCTGGGCCGGCCGTTCCCGGACCCACTGGACGCCCTGATCGACCTCAATTCGCTGGAGGCCGAACGCACTCGGAGCGCCCTGGCCAAGGTCGACGAGGTGCTGTGTGACGCGTTCCTCGCTGACCTGCGCGACGCGTTCACCACTGGGCTGCGCGCGAGGCTGCGGACCGGAAACTGCGTGGCGCTCCTCGACAACGCGGACTCTCCGAGCGGCCAGGCGTTTCTTGAGATCCTGGTGAACGAGCGGCACCGGCATGCGGAGAACACGCGCGAGGACTGCGACCCGCTGGTCGTCGTCGCGACGGGCCGCACCCGGTTTCCCGCATTCGCCCTGCACGGCGGTCGCGCGCAGCGGACCCGAAAGCCGGACGAGGCCGCCTACGACGACTGGGCGGGCAACCGCAGCCACCGCCCGGAATCCTGGCTGTACTCGGTGGAGCTGGGCGATCTCGACGAGGATGAGCTGCGCGCGCAGGCGCGCGAGTGGCCGGAGGCCGCCGCCGTGGATCACGCTGCCGCGTTCGCCCGCCGGCTGACCCATGGTCATCTGTGGAGCCACGGCATCGTGCTGCGCGCCGTCGCCGCGGCCGCCGAGCGCGTCGGCGCGCAGAGCGTGGACCTGCGTGGCATCCTCGACTGGCCAGATCCCGACGATCCCGACCGGACGCTCGCGAACGCGGCCATCGACCGGCTGCTGCAGGGCCTGTCGGCCGAGCCGCGGCGCGATCTGATCGCCTGCGCCGCAGCATGCGACGTCGAGCGCGCGTCACGCCGGCAGGTGCTCGGTGGGCACGCGCGGGCCGTCTCCGACGAGTTGGAGCGCTTCTGCGCCAGCGACCTGTGGGTCCGCGACGCTGCCCTGCATCCGTTCCTGCGCCGTGTCCTGCTGCATGCGCTGGCCGGGCCCTCCGAGGGTGGCTCCGACCGTTGGCGCGTCGCGCACCGCAGGCTGCGGGCCTCTTACGAGGGCCACGACGCCATTCGGGCCGCATACCACAACCTGGCGCTCGGCGAGTTCGCAGGGGTCGTGGCGCATCTCGGCCAACGGTTCACAGAAGTGGACAAAAGGTCGTGGCTGAAGGAATTTTCCGCCATCACCGAGGCGCCCCGGCTCGCCGGGCCCGCCGCTGCGGCCCCCCACGAACAGGTCTGGGAACTCGCGTCCCGCGCGGCCGGCGGCAGCGACGACGTGTTGGCCCGCCTCGTGGCCGCCGTGTGGATCAGCAAAGACCCGCTCGGCGACCCGGGCTGCACCCTGAACCGCCGCATCGCCGCCGACTTTGAGCAGCTCGCGCTGCGTGCGGGGCGCGAGGTTGACGTGTTCGACGACGAGGCGGAGAAATGGCGCACCCGTCGTCAGGAAGAGCGCTGAGCCCGATGCCGGTGACCGATCCGATCCACATCCAAGAGGACGCCCACGCATGAGCGACTCCCGCGCGCTGCCTCCACGCGCGCTTCCTCCACGCGGACTGCCCCCCTGGTGGTACCCGACCCGATCCAAGCTCGTGATCTTGTCTCTAGTGCTGGTCCTGATCGTGGGCGTCGCATGGGGGGTGTGGCGTTTCACCCATTGCGCGTCCGGCGTGCGGCGCCTCGGCGGCGAGTGCGTCGGGGTGACGGACGGCGGCTTTGTGTTCTGGCCTGATCTGGCGGACGTGCTGGGCAGGATCAGGGAGGAGAACCGCTGGGTCGAGCAGCAGGGCGAGCCCTTCGTGAGCATCGCTTACCTGGTCGCGCTCCCCGGGGAGGGCAACGATCAGACCCAGTCCCAGATCTCGCGTCACGAGCTGCAGGGCGCGTACCTCGCGCAGCGCCGCGCCAACCACACCAGCGGGCTGGGAGACGAGCCGCTGATCAGACTGCTCGTGGCCAATGGCGGCGAGGGAAACGCTCGCTGGCAGGCGGTCGTTGCCCAGCTGAGGGGCAGGGTCGCCTCCGCTGACCGGCTGGTAGCGGTGGCAGGCCTCGGGGTGAGCTCGGAGACGACGCGGCAGGCGATCGCGGCGCTGACCAAGCCTGAGAATCCGGATGCCGGGGGGATTCCTGTGATCGCCGCGAGGCTCACCGCCGAGGACATCGGCGGCGAATCGGGGTTTGCGCGGATGGCACCCACCACGGGCGACCAGGCCACGGTCGGGATCGCTTACCTCAAGCTCAACCCTGAGTTCCGCACGGCGCTGCTCATCCAAGACGTCAATATCGAGGACACGTACAGCCAAACGCTCGGTCTCGCGTTCAGAGACACCTTCTCCGACCCCACACACACCCTGCTCGAGCCAGTCGAGGAGTACAACGGATCGTTGGATGGTTTAGCCAACAGATTCGTGCAGATGATGTCGAGCATCTGTCAGCAGCGACCGGACTTCGTCTATTTCGCGGGCAGGGGCACCGATTTGGAGGACTTCATCGAGGCGCTGCCGGGACGCCCGTGCCCGGACTTCCTCGTCAACCTGGTGACCGGTGGCTCAGCGGCAAGAACGGCGATCGTGCTTGCTGGCGGCGATGAGGCGCTCAAGGACGGTCTGGAATCCGGCGTGACCCTGACGTACACGGCGCAGGCCCATCCCGGATCGTGGGCCCCTGGCGCCGCCCCGCCGAACTCGTTCTCGCCCGGAGCGATCGAGCGCTTTCTACGGGGCTGCGAGGGCCCGGACTGTTTCACGCGCCTCTTTCCCGACGAATCGCTCGATGACGCCGCGGCCATCATGGGCCACGACGCCGTCGTGGCTGCCGTGAGGGCGATCCGATCCGCCGCCGTCGGGCAGGACCTCAGGACTGACCCGATCAGCCCGGAAGAGGTGGGCGACGCGTTGAACGGACTTCACGGCGATTTTGCGGTGCCCGGCGCGAGCGGCTGGATCTCCCTGGACGAGCGCGGCGACCCCGTCAACAAGGCCATCCCAATCCTCGAGCTGCACCCAGACGGCACGGTGGAGTTCCTCGCGCTGTCTGCGGCGCCGTTCATCCCGCCCGGCTCCAGCGTGTTGGGGACCCAGAGCTGATGGCGCTGGCCGGCTTGATCCGCACTCGAGAGGACGCCCGCGCATGAGCGATTCCCTCGCGCTGCCCACAGGCAGACTGCCGTGGTGGTACCCGACCCGATCCAAGCTCGTGATCCTGTCTCTGGCGCTGGTCCTGATCGTGGGCGTCTCATGGGGGGTGTGGCGGGCCACCCACTGCGCGTCGGGCGTGCGACGCGTCGGGGCCGAGTGCGTCGGCGTGACCGATGGCAGTTTCGTGTTCTCGCCTGACCTGGCCGAGGTGCTGGGCAGGATCAGGGACGAGAACCGCTGGGTCGAGCAGCAGCGCGGGCCCTCCATCAGCATCGCCTACCTGGTCTCGGTCCCGAGAGAGGCTGGCGAGCTGTCAGATGGGCCGCGCCACGAGCTGCAGGGCGCCTATCTCGCGCAGCGCCGCGTCAACCGCACCAGCGAGCTGGGAGATCTGCCACTGATCCGCCTGCTGGTGGCCAACGCCGGCGAGGGAAACGAGCAGTGGCAGCCGGTCATCGCCCAGCTGCGGGACCGGGTCGGCTCCGACCGGCTGCTGGCGGTCGCTGGCCTGGGGCAGAGCCTGGAGACGACGCGGCAGGCGATCGCGGCGCTGACCGAGCCTGAGAACCCGGACGCCGAAGGGATCCCAGCGATCGCCGCGAGGCTCGCCTCCGAGGACATCAGCGGTGGATCGGGGTTTGTGCGGATGGCATCCACCGCCAGCGACCAGGCCAGCGTCGCGGCCGCCTACCTGAAGCTGAGCCCTGAGATCAGCACGGCGCTGCTCGTCCAGGACGTCAATGTCGAGGACAGGTTCGTCAAGGCGCTCGGCGACGCGTTCACGCTTGCGTTCCCCGACTCTACGCACACCCTGCTGGGGCCGGTCGAGGAGTACGACGGATCGTTGGATGGTTTAGCCAACAGGTTCGCGCAGATGATGGAGGACATCTGCCAGCAGCGCCCCGACGTCGTCTACTTCGCCGGCCGCGGGCGCGACTTGGCTGACTTCATCGAGGCGCTGCCGGGACGCCCCTGCCGGGACTTCCCCGTCAACCTGGTGACGGGGAGCGCGGGGGCGACAACGGCGATCGTGCTTGCTGACGGCGAGGATGCGTTGAAAGACGGCCTCGAGTCCGGCGTGACCCTGAGGTACACAGCACACGCCCATCCCGATGCGTGGGCCGCTATGCCCGAGTCGTTCTCGCCCGACCCGATCGAGTACTTCCAACAGGGCTGCGCAAACCAGGACTGTTTTACGCAGCTCTTTCCCAGTGACTCACTCGACGACAGCGGGGCCATCATGGGCCACGACGCCGTGGTGGCCGCGGTGAGGGCCATCCGATCCGCCGCCGGCCAGCGGGACCTCAGCGCGGACCCGATCACCCTGGGCGAGGTGGTCCAATCGTTGAAAGGGCTTCACGGCGCCTCCGCGGTGCCCGGCGCGAGCGGCTGGATCTCCCTGGACGGCAGCGGCAACCCCATCAACAAGGCCATCCCGATCCTCGAGCTGCACCCAGATGGCACGGTGGCGTTCGTCGCGCTGTCCGCGGCGGGCGGAGCGCCGTTTGTGCCTCCCAGCTCCAGCGTGTTGGGGACCCAGAGCTGATGGCGCTGACCGGCTTGATCCACATTCAAGAGGACGACCACGCATGAGCGAATCCCTCACGCTGCCCACAGGCAGGCTGCCCTGGTGGTACCCCACCCGGCCCAGGATCGTGATCCTGTTCCTGGTGCTGGCCGTGATCGGGGGCGTCGCCTGGTGGGTGTGGATCAGCACCCATTGCGCGTCCGGCGTGCGACGCGTGGGTGGCGAGTGCGTCGGGGTGACGGACGGCAGCTTCGTGTTCTCGCCTGATCTGGCGGACGTGCTGGGCAGGATCAGGGACGAGAACCGCTGGGTCGAGCAGCAGGGCGAGCCCTTCGTGAGCATCGCCTACCTGGTCGCGCTCCCCGGGGAGGGCAACGACCCGTCCGACATCTATCGCCATGAGCTGCAGGGCGCCTACCTGGCTCAGCGCCGGGCCAACCGCACCAACGAGCTGGGAGATCTGCCGCTGATCCGCCTGCTGGTGGCCAACGCCGGCGAGGACAATGAGCAGTGGCGACCGGTCGTCGCCCAGCTGGGGGACAGGGTCAGGTCCGAGCGTCTGGTGGCGGTCGCCGGCCTCGGGGTGAGCCTGGAGACGACGCGGCAGGCGATCGCGGCGCTGACCGCTCCCGAGAATCCGGACATCGCGGTTCCAGTGATCGCCGCGAGGCTCACCTCCGATGACTTCAGCGGTGTGCCGAGGTTCGTGCGCGTGGCACCGACCGACCGCGATCAGGCTCAAGCCATGGTCGCCTACCTGAAGCGGGAGCCTGCGTTCCGGCGGGCGCTGCTGATCCAGGACATCAACGAGACCGACCTGTTCGTCAGGACACTCGGCGAGGCATTCACCGCCGAGTTTCCCGACGCCACGCACAATCTGCTCCAGCCGGTTGAGCGATACGACGGGTCGCTGCCCGGATTGGCCAGCCGGTTCGTGCAGATGATGGCGGACATCTGCCAGCAGCGGCCCGACGTCATCTACTTCGCGGGCCGCGGCGAGCCCCTGCGGTCCTTCATCCAGGCGTTGCCGGAGCGCCCCTGCCTGGACCTCCATGTCACCGTCGTCACAGGCGACAGCGGGGGAGCCGTGGCCACCGCGCTTCGGCATGCCAATGAGGAGGGCGAACGGGCGCTGAAGGCCGGACTCGGGGCCAACATGGCCCTCCGGTACACGGAGCTCGCGCATCCCGACGCATGGGCCGCCGCGCCGGGGTCGTTCCCTCCCCGAGCGGTCGGCTACCTTCAGGAGAACGTTGCGGGGTTTCCCGACGAGTCGCTCGACGACGGCGGGACGATCATGGGCCACGACGCCGTGGTGACCGCGGTGAGGGCGATTCGATCCGCTGTCGCCGGCGGCCAGGACCTCATGATTGACGCGATCACCCCGCGCGACGTGATCCAAGCGTTGAATGGGCTGCACGGCACCAGGGCGGTGCCGGGCGCCAGCGGCTGGATCTCCCTCGATGTCGGCGATCCCGTCAACAAGGCCATCCCGATCCTCGAGCTGCAGCCCGACGGCACGGTGGCGTTTCTCACGCTGTCCGCGGCGGGGGGAACGCCGTTCATCCCGCCCAGCTCCAGCGAGTTGGAGACCCAGGGCTGATGCCTGGCCGGCCTGACCCGCACCCAAGAGGACGATCACGCATGAGCGACTTCCTCGCGCTTCCTCCACGCGGACTGCCATGGTGGTACCCGACCCGACCCAAACTCGTGATCCTGTCTCTGGCGCTGGTTCTGGCAGGGGCCGTCTCATGGGGGGTGTGGTACGCCACCCACTGCGCGTCGGGCGTGCGACGCATCGGGGGCGAGTGCGTGGGCGTGACCGACGGCGGCTTCGTGTTCTCGCCTGATCTGACCTTGGTGATGGAGAAGATCAGGCAGGAGAACCGATCGGTCGAGCAGGCGGGCGAGCCCTTCGTGAGCATCGCCTACCTGGTCGCGATCCCCAGGGGAGCCGATGACCTGCCCCTGTCCGAGATCCTGCGTCACGAGGTGCAGGGCGCGTACCTCGCGCAGCGCCGCGCCAACGCTCAGAATTCTCAGCCCCTGATCCGCTTATTGGCCGCCAACGGCGGCGAGGGAAACGAGCAGTGGGAGCCGGTCGTCGCCCAGCTGCTGGGCGGGGTCGGCTCGGACCGGCTGGTGGCGGTCGCCGGCCTCGGCCGGAGCCTGGAGACGACGCGGCAGGCGATCGGGGAGCTGGCCGAGCACGGGATCCCGATGATCGCCGCGAGACTGACCGCCGACGATCTCAGGGACATCGCGGGGCAGGACAGTGTCGAGGGGCTGGTGCGGGTGGCGCCCACCAACCGTGACCAGGCCAGGGCCGCAATCGCCTACCTGAAGCGGGACCCTGCATTGGGCCGGGCGCTGCTCATTCAGGACGTCAACGAGGACGACCTCTACGCCAAAACTCTCGGTGACGCGTTCAAAGACGAGTTCCCCGATGACCTGCACACCCTGATCGAGCCAGTGGAGGAGTACGACTCGTCGTTGCCGGGCGTCCCCAACCTCTTCGGACGGATGATGGCGAACATCTGCCAGCAGCGGCCCGACGTCATCTACTTCGCCGGCCGTGGCAGCGACCTGGTGGCATTCGTCGAGGCGCTGCCGAGGCGCCCCTGCCCGGACATCCTCGTGCGAATCATCACGGGTGACGGCGGGGGGTTTGTGGCCCCCGCGATTCGGCAGCGCAGCGAGGAGGGCGAAGGGACGCGGCCGCAAATTGGCCTCAGCGACAACGTGGCCCTCAGTTATACGGCGCTCGCCCATCCTGCCGCGTGGGCCGCCGCACCGGAGTTGTTCTCGTCCAACCCCATCGCCTACCTTCAAGGGAACTTCGAGGAGTTTCCGGACGGGTCACTCGCTGACGGCGGGGCCATCGTGGGCCATGATGCCGTTGCGATCGCGGTGACGGCGATCCGGTCCGCCGCCGTCCAACGGGACCTCGCCGCTGCTCCGCTGACGCCGGGCGATGTGAGCCAACAGTGGAACGCGCTGCACGGCCTCAATGCGGTCCCGGGCGCGAGCGGCTGGATCTCCCTCGACAGCGTCGGCGATCCCGTCGACAAGGCGATCCCGATCCTGGCACTCCAGCCTGATGGCACGGTGGCGTTCGTCGCGCTGTCCGCGGCGGGTGGAACCCCGTTCACCCCGCCCATGTGATCGGGCAGTGCCGCTCTTGCGCCCTGGCACTAGATTTGGGGCGATCTGGTGACGAGGAGGTTGAAGGAAGGGAACACGGGAATGCGCGACGTCCTCGACTCGCTGCGGCGTTGGTATGCCGAGGGGGTGCCGGTGGGGCTGGCGACCGTGGTGGGGGTGCGCAAGAGCGCGCCGCGGCAGCCCGGCGCTGCGATGGCGGTGACGACTGAGGGGGAGGTGGCGGGCAGCGTCTCGGGGGGCTGCGTGGAGGGCGCGGTGTTCGAGGAGTCGCAGGCGGTGCTGGCCAGCGGCGTCGCGAAGCGCCTGACGTACGGCATCAGCGACGACGAGGGGTTCGCGATCGGGCTGACGTGCGGGGGCGAGATCGACCTGTTCGTCGAGGTGCTCGACCGCGGCCGGATGCCGATGTTTCAGTCGGTGAGCGGCTCGATCCAGTCCGAGGATCCGGTCGCCGTCGCCACGGTCATCGACCCGGGCGGCGCCCCCGGCATCGACATCGGCGCGAAGCTCGCCGTCTGGCCCGACCGGGTCGAGGGGACGCTGGGCAACCCAGCGCTCGACGCTGCCGTCGCTGAGGACGCCCGAGGGCTGCTGGAGCAGGGCCAGACCGCGCAGCGCCGGTACGGCCCCGCGGGGCAGCGCCGGCTCGACGATCTCACCGTGTTCATCCAGTCGTTCGCTCCCAAGCCGCGGATGTACGTGTTCGGCGCGATCGACTTCGCCGCCGCGGTCGCCAGGATCGGCTCGTTCCTCGGCTACTACGTCACGGTCTGTGACGCACGCAGGGTGTTCGCGACGGCCAAGCGCTTTCCCGATGCTGACGAGGTCGTCGTCGAGTGGCCGCACCGGTTCCTGCCGAACGCGCCGATCGACGGCCGGACCGTGATCTGCGTGCTGACCCACGACCCCAAGTTCGACGTGCCGCTGCTGGAGATCGCGCTGCGGACCGACGCCGGCTACATCGGCGCGATGGGCAGCCGCCGCACCCACTCCGACCGGCTCGACCGGCTGCGCGAGCGCGGCCTCACCGACGAGGAGCTGGCCCGCCTGCGGTCGCCGGTCGGCCTCGACATAGGCGGGCGCACGCCGGAGGAGACGGCGGTGTCCATCGCGGCGGAGGTCGTCAAGCTGCGCTGGGGCGGCAGCGGCCGCTCGCTGACCGACACCGATGGCCAGATCCACCGCATCCGCTTGGTAAGAGCGTGACGGATCGCCTGTACGGCGGCGTGCTGCTCGCGGCCGGCGAGGGCCGCCGGTTCGGGGGGCCCAAGGCGTTGGCCGAGCTGGGAGGGGAGCTGCTCGTCGAGCGCGGCGTGCGGCTGCTGGGAGAGGGCGGCTGCGTGGAGGTGGTCGTCGTGCTGGGAGCAGGCGCCGACGAGGTCCGGCGGCGGGCCGAGCTGGGCGCCGCGCGCGCCGTCGTCAACCCTGACTGGCCGACCGGCATGGGGTCGTCGCTGGCAGCCGGCCTGCGGGCGCTCGGGCCGGAGACGGGGGCGGCCGTGGTGGCGCTGGTTGACCAGCCGCTGGTCGGTCCCGCGGCGGTCCGCCGCCTCGCCCGGGCGTGGCGGGACGGGGCGGTGGCCGCGGTGGCGACCTACAGGGGGCAGCCGCGTAACCCGGTCCTCCTCGATCGGTCGCTGTGGCCGGCGGTCGTGCGCAGCGCGACCGGTGACCGAGGCGCGCGGGATTTCCTGCGGACCCACGCTGACCTCGTCACGCCTGTCGCGTGCGACGACACCGGCAAGCCCGACGACGTGGACACGGTCACTGACCTGCTCGCGATCGCGAAAGAGAGGGAGCCATGCGGTTAGCGCACACGTTCACGGTCCCCGTGCCGGTCGACGAGGCGTTCACAGTGCTGCGGGACATCGAGCGCATCGCGCCCTGCATGCCCGGCGCGACGCTGGAGGAGGTGACCAGCGAGCAGTTCACTGGAGCCGTGAAGGTGAAGGTCGGTCCGATCTCGATGCAGTTCCAGGGCACCGGCAGGTTCGTCGATCTCGACGAGGACAAGCACATCGCGACGATCGAGGCGAGCGGCCGGGAGGCGCGCGGAGCTGGGACCGCGAGGGCGACGATCCGCGCTGAGCTGCACGCGCGCGGCGACCGGGAGACCGAGGTCAACGTCGTCACCGACCTCGCGATCACCGGCAGGGTCGCCCAGTTCGGCCGAGGCGTCATGAGCGACATCGGCGCGAAGCTGCTGGGCCAGTTCGCCGACTGCCTGTCGGAGGAGCTGGGCAGGCACGGCGACCCCCACCCCTGAGCGGGGTGTGTCGGCTGAGAGCGTGTTTGAGAACTGTCGTACGGGGTCGCGCCT
>JBOGEA010000065.1:0-20350 GCA_050743205.1 Egibacteraceae bacterium
TGGGCAGCATCGCCCACCTCCCCCATGCGACAGACTCCAACAGCGATGGTCCGCGGCGGACAGTCCCACTTCGAGACAACAGCCCTCTGTTGAGTCACGCCCCGGCGGACGCTGGCCGAGTCGGCAGGCCGAATACGAGTCAGCCCTCAAGAGGCGACAGGAGGAAAACGAGCCCCCGGCCAGCGTCCTCGGCACGTTACCGGAGCTGCAGGCTCCCAACGGCCTGACCCAAGTAAAACAAGTGGGAGGAAAACTGTCGTTGGCGTCGGCGGTATCTCCGCTAGGCCGCGAGGTCGTCGAGCACCTCGGTCACGGATCTTGGCGACTTGGGCGGCAGCACGCTGGGGTCGACGTTGGTGACCGGATCGCCGAACAGCGCGGTCAGCCGCTCCTCCTCTTCTGGCGTCTCGGCTCTGTAGTAGGTGTCGGCGGTCAGCAGCAGATGGGCGCCTTCGCAGAGCACATGCAGGGCGGTGATCTCCTTGTCCGGACTCGACGGAGGCGGCGTGTCGGCGACCGTCGGCGGCGGCGGTGTCGTGTCCAGATCTGGTGAGGGCGCCTCGGTCGGCTCGGGGTCTGGTGAGGGCGCCTCGGTCGGCTCGGGGTCTGGTGAGGGCGCCTCGGTCGGCTCGACTTCCTGCGTGCTGACGACAGTGGTCGATGCCTGACTGGTGGCGAACGCCAGCCACAGGACGGAGCCGAGCACGATGGCGGCGCCCGCCACGAGCAGTGCCGCTCTCTGCCAGTTCACGGTGCTCATGAGGCGAACAACAGGAAGAAGGGTGGGAAGGTGGTCAACAGGCCGAAGCCGACAAGGATCATCGAGGCTCGCAGCCAAGGGCGAAGGTTGACCTGCCGGTCGCCGGTCAATGCGTGCAGCAGCGCCCAACTGCCCAGCCAGATCGCCACTGCGAATGTGGTTTTTCCAGTGAGCGATCCGGCGGGCGCATAGAGGGTGAAGGCGTCAGCGATGGATTGCGATGATTCCGCCAGAATGACGTCGAGGCCGAGCGCGGCCGAGCCGATCCCAGCCGCCAGAAGCGCCGCAGCGGCGCTGCCGTTGGGGCGCTGCGGCGGGGGATCCACAGGGGGGTCGGCCGATCGTCTGGCCGATCTGACGGTGATGTCCATGTCTTTACCTTTTTACTGAGAGGTCAGAAACTGGTTTGGAGCAACGTTGTTGACGACTGCTCCCAGCAGGCCCGCCACCACCGCGACCGCGAAGGCCAACGCAAAATACGTCGTCACTGCTTTGCGAAGCGCCCGGTCCTCATTCAGCGCCCGTGGGCAACGCAGTACGACGAACGCCACTGCGGTGGCCAGGAAGGGCGCCAACCAGCCGACATGCATTTTCCATTCCATGCCGAACTCGTGCCAGACGGACAATCCGGGGTTGGCCGATAACCACGACTCTGGATAGGCGATGTCCGATACCCCGGGTGGCGGCTGCGCGTGATACCACGGGTACACGATCCAGGTTCCGGTGAGTACCGTAAGCCAGGCGACGACCGCCATGCCGGCGGTGCTGACGGCGCGGATCGAAGCTTTGACTCGACTGGGAATGAACGGGCGATAATGGCCGCCGCGTGTTGCGGCGGTTCCTCGCGGCAGCAGCGTGGCAATCCCGCCCGCAAACGCATGGATAAATACGACACCGAGGCCCAGATGAGCCATCAGCCATAGCTGCCGTGAGGTGAACATCAGCCGGCTCTCCTACCGCTTGCCGCATTCCCGCCCCTTGCAGTCAAAGCCACCCGCTGATCCGCCGTCGCCGAACTGGCCCGCTGCTTTAAGTGGTTCTAAGCGTAAATCGCTCCACTCGGTGACGCAAGGCGGAAATGCTTTCGGACGGATGCGCGCATTAATGAAGATCTCAGAAGGAATGATCGCGCCGACCTCCTGACCTCCTGACACGGTGCGATAATCGGTGCGTCGTCGGCGGTCGCCAGATGGCGTTCCTGTCACGCCCAGCACCACCCGCGACCCGCAACGCCGTTGCCGATTTCGGCGCTGGCCACAAGCTGACCGACCTACAACTTTCCTTCGGATATGCCAGGATTGCCGCGGCTCAAGAACGCGGCCTCTGCGCTCGGCAGCAGGTTTCCTCCATATCCGAAGGAAAACCGCGGCCAGCCCACCTCGCCGAGCCGCCTGAGGCCCAGGTTCGGCGAACCATGCGCGGGCTCGGCAGGAAATAACGCACAAAACTGACAGAAGGCGGAGGGCCGCACCCCCTCTACCAGGACATTCATCCCTCTGGATCAGGAGGTCTGGAGTCCAGACCTCCTAACACGGTGCGATAATCGACGCGGGTCGCCGGCCGGGGGCTCGACCACAGTTTTCCGTCGAATCTGACGGAAAACCGTGGGTCAACTCGGCGAGGCGGCGGCTCGACCACGGGTTTCCGTCGGAACTGACGGAAACCTGTGGTTCTGACGCGGCAGCGCAGGCATACGGCCCTCGCCGAACCGTCTTACGCGCAGGTGCGGCGAACCGCTCACGGCCTCCGCGCGAATACACGCACAGAACTGACAGAAAGGCGGAGGCCCTCACCCCCTCTCCAGCACATTCATCCCCCTGGCGACTCGACTGGAATCTGAAGTGGTAACGGATGCCCCGTGCCAGATGGACTTCAGCTTGCGCCGCGCTGAAGTCCTCCCACGCGGCGCCGTGCGCCCTGGCGGATGGCCGCTGCGGCTACCGGGGGATCGCCTGCTGTGCGCGAGGCGGACGGGAAGGGCCTTCGCGGGACACGAGAGGTCGGCGCGTACCGCTGCGTGGGACCACCCGCCCATGGCATTCGTGCGTGGCGCATCCCGCCTCGCTATGTCGCGACTCCGCTTCTGTAGCCCGTTACACCGCGCTTGCTCCGCTGATCCCTCCTTGCGTCGCAGTCAGCGCTCCGCCCGGGCTTTCGGTGCATACAGAACTTTCTGCTCGGAGCGCTTGGGAGGGCCACACCGCTATACTCCGCATTGAACGGAATGTTCGATATGGTAGTGAAAAGGGAAGAGAGGAATGATGCGTCGTATAGCTGTTCGTCTTGCGGCCGAGGCGGGAGAGGGCGTGATCTCGACGGCGATCGCGGTGCTCATCATGGCGCTCTTGGGCGTGGCGATGTGGGCGGCGTTCGACCAGATCTTCGGGAAGGTGACCGATCGGATTGACGCGCAGATCGACAGCCTTGGTGCTGGTGTTGTCGACATCACGAGCATCGCTGCCTGACGACGAGGGCGCTGGGCTGGTCTCGACGATCTGCGGCGTCTGGATGTTTCTGCTGTTCCTGCTGGTGGGCGCCCACGTCCTGATCCATCTGTACGCCGCGTCGGTCCTGACCGCCAACGCGTTCGACGCCGCCCGGGTTGTCTCCGGCGCCGCGGCGGGTGTGAACCGGGCCCAGGCGCAGGTTCAGGCAGAAGCCGAAGCGCGCCAGCGCCTGGGGTCGTTCGAGGGTCGTGTCGCGCCATTCGACTGGTCCGCCACGACCGATGACGATGTCGTGCTGACGGTCCGGGGCGATACTCCCGACCTGCTCCCAAGCGGGATCGCGAACCTGGTGGGGATGGACACGTTCGAGCGCACGATTCGGCTGCGGGTCGAGGTGTTCCGGTGATCGAGGTGTTCAGTGACTGAGGTGCTCCGCTGATGCCGCGGCGGTGGCGAGACGAGCACGGGGCGGCCGGCGGGTTCGAGGCGATCGCGTTCGGGACGCTGATCTTCGTGTTCGGGACCCTCCTCGTGGCGAATGCCTGGGACGTCGTCGACGCCAGGTTCGCCGTTGCGGCCGCCGTCCGCGAGGCGGCCCGTGCGTACGTCGAGGCCGAAAGCGCGGACCAGGCGAACGCGGCGGGACAGCGGGCAGCGCAGGCGACCATGGCCGCCTACGGACGCGCGGACCCTCCTGCACAGGCGGACGTGCGGACCACGGGCGCGTTCGCTCGTTGCGCGCGGGCGACGTGGACGGTGTCCTACCCGGTGTCCGTGATCGTGCTGCCGGGAGTGTTCGGGCTCGATGAGGTGTACACGGTCAGCGCCAGTCACTCGGAGATCGTCGACCCTCTCCGCACTGGACTTGAGGGGGAGGCGGATTGTTTTGGCTGAACCGTCTATCAAAAGCGCGTTGCGATCTTTGAGGGGTGCGCTGCGTCGGGTTCCGCTTCGGAACTGCCTTTTAGGTCGCTCCACCCGACGCAGCGCACCCCTTTTGGTCGTTCCTGTCACTGGTTTTTTGGGGACGCGGTGCGGTTTTGGGCGGCAAGGGCCACCCAAAACCGCGCTCGCGCTGCGGGTTCGGCGTCTGCGGGTCGATTCGGGGATGCGGCTGCGGGTTCGGCGTCTGCGGTTCGGTTCGGTTGATGGCAGTGTGCTGATTTTGATGCCGGCCGCCGTGCTCATTCTGCTTGTGCTGGCGGCGATTGCGCTTGATTCGGCCATTGTGTATTTGGGGGAGCGGGAGGTGGCTGATGTTGCCGCGGCGGCTGCCAATGATGCGGTTGGGGCGGGGTATGACGAGCGGTCTCTGTATAAGGACAGCGAACTCTGCCTGAGGCAGGACAGGGTTCAGCAGATCGCGGAGGAGTCGGCGAAAGCCCGTGCCGACTATGTGACGCTGGACCGGGTGCAGGCCTCTCGGGGGATCAGTGAGACTGGGCACCCTCAGGTCACCGTGCTGGTGGAGGGCACGGTCAAGCTGATCTTCGCTCCAGCGATCCCCGGCGCGTCGGCCACCAAGCGCGTGGACGCGACGGCTGTCTTCGACTTTGAGCAGGGCGCCGACCTGCAGGAGATCACTGTGACGGAGTCGTGCTGAGCGCGACCTTCACGGTGTCGCCGCACCCGTCGCCGCCCCTGACCACCGTCACGGCACCGCCCCGCGCTTGGCGGGGGGCGATGTAAACAGTCATTTCCCGACTCGTCGCTGCCCATTGGTTGACCAGGAACACCTCTCCTGTCAGTGGGCGGTAGAGGGCGGGCGTGTCGACCCCGTCGCAGTCCCAGTCGCCGAGCACCAACTCGTCGCCTGCTTCGCCCAACTCGTACGTGGCCTCAGGCCGCTCGGGCGTGCGATAGACCATGAGACGATTGCCGCCCCAGGTGACAAACGATTCGCAGCCATCGCCGTCGAGGTCGCCGCTGATCACCCGCTCGCCCTCCTCGGTCACCGGTCGGCTCGCGGGCGGGCAGGATGGCGAGGAATCCGGAGGCACGATCGGCGCCGCCTGCACGGCATCCTCTGCCCCGCTGGACGGCTGGCCGCGCGCGAGCAGCAGCACGGCCGCGAGCGGTGTGAGCAGCAGCACGATGGCTGCTGCCCAGACGGCCGCCTTCGGCACGCGGCTCGGCGGCGCTGCCGGTACGACTGGCGTAGGAGGGCGAGGGCCGAACATGCGCGTGGACCGAGGCTCAGCGGCTCGCGAAGCATCAGACCGAGGCTCAGCGGCTCGCGAAGCATCGGACCGGGGCTCGGCGGCTCGGGGAGCATCGGACCGGGGCTCGGCGGCTGGCGGAGCATCGAGCCGGGGCTCTGCGGCTTGGGGAGCATCGAACCGGCGCTCTGCGGCTCGGGGAGCATCGGACCGGGGCTCCGCGGCTCGGGAAGCATCAGACCGGGGCTCGGCGGCTCGGGGAGCATCGAGCCGGGGCTCAGCGGCTCGGGGAGCATCGGACCGGCGCACCAGCGGACGGGCGGCCGAGCCCGGCAACGGCGGGACGCCGGGAACGAGTTGGGTGCCCCGCTCCACAGCGCCGTGCGACCCGCGCCCCGTTTGCGCCGACCAGTCCGCGCGCCGCAGCGCGAGCGCGAACTCGCCCGAGCTGGCGTAGCGATCTTTGCGCGTGCGGGACATCGCGCGCTCGACCACTTCGGCGACCGCTTGGGGGCAGTCTGGGGCGGCTTGGGCGAGCGGCGTGTACTCGCCCCGGTCCGTTGCCCGCATGACGGACAGCGGCGTCGGGCCCGTGTAGGGCGGGCGTCCCGTCAGCGCCTCGTAGCAGACCAGGCCCAGGCTGTAGATGTCGCTGCGCTCGTCGGGCGCGCAGCCATTGGCCACCTCCGGGTCCAGGTACTCGGCGGTGCCCAGCCGGACGCCCGCCTGCGTCAGCTGCTCGGCCTGCGACCAGCGGGCGATGCCGAAGTCGGAGAGGAGCGGCTCGTCATCGGAGGTGAACAGGATGTTGCCCGGCTTGATGTCGCGGTGGAGCACGCCACGGCGGTGCGCCGACGCGAGCGCTTGGGCGATCGGCGCGGCGAAGGCGACCACACTGGACGCGTCCAGGCGCGTCTCGGCGGTCAGACGGTCCGCGAGCGACCCTCCAGGGGCGTACTGCATTGCGATCGCGATGCCGCCATGGTCGGGCACGAACTCGTAGACGCGGATGATGTGCGGGTGGTCCAGGCTCGCGAGGATCTCGGCCTCACGCTGGATCCTGGCGCGAAGGTGCCCGTCTCCGCGAACGCGCACGCGCTTGAGCGCGACCAGTCTGCCACCAGAGGAGTGCTGGCGGGCCCGGTACACCACGCCCATGCCGCCGTCGCCGAGCGGCTCCTCCAATTCGTAACCAGGTGGGGGATCAGCGTCAAAGAGCATATGATCTGTATTCATCCGGCATTTCCGTACGGGAGGTAGATCATGACACGCCTCGCGAACTCATTCACAGCGGGTAACCGGCCAGGCGATCAGGGGACCGGCGCCGCCCGCAGCCTGATCCCGCTGATGTCCTGGCTGGCCGCGCTGGCGGCGGCGATCGCGATCCTGATCCTGATGGGCAGGAGCGGGCTGCAGACCCCGTCCGTGCTCGACCCCGCCGCATGGCCGGCGTGGGCCAGCGGACGCCACCCCCTCGACGTCGCCTTCGCGCTGCTGCGGCTCGTGGGGCTGGCGGGGGCGTGGTATCTGCTGGGTGTCACGACGATCGGGATGGTGGCCCGGCTGCTCTGCTGGGGTCGGCTTGTCCGCGTGGCCGATGTCCTGACCGTTCCCTGGGTGCGCGGCCTGCTCCAGGGCGCCCTGGGCCTGGGCCTGGCCACCGCCGCCGTGACGGGCGCGACAATCGGGTCGAGCGTGGGCGACCGCGGCGCAGAGGTGGCACTTGAGATGCAGGTCAGAGGTATAGCGGTGGCGGACATCGAGCAGGCCACCGACCCGGCGACGATGGAGCAGCAGCCGCCGCCCGCCATCGCGCCTGACGTGCCCGCCGTCGCGCCTGACGTGCCTGACGTGCCCGCCGAATCCGCGCCGGCAGATCAGCCGGGCGCCTACGAGGTCCAGCCCGGCGACCACTTCTGGTCGATCGCGGAGCGGGCGCTCGCGGACTCGTGGGGCCGTGCGCCCAGCGACGACGAGATCGTGCCTTACTGGCAGCAGCTCATCGAGATCAACCGCGGCGATCTCGTCGATCCCGGCAACCCGGATCTGATCCTTCCCGGACAGACGTTCACGGTCCCGGCCCCTCCCGCGCTATCCTGAGAAATCATGAAAAAGCAGGCACTCCTGGGGATCGCGCTGCTGCTGGCCGGCTGCAGCGACGGCAATCCCGGCGCTGCCGTCGACTCTGCGCCACTGGCCCCGGCGGTGCCCGCCGCGGTGGCGCCGCCGATGGGGGAGCAGCCGGCGCGGCCCGATCCGGTCTTCGCGCAGGCGGTGCTGGAGGAGATCGACGGGGGCCTGACGGCGGCGGTTCAGCATCTCGCCCAGACGCGGGTCCTCGACGAGCGGTTCATGGCTTATCTGAACGCCCTGCACACGTCCAGCTGGGTCGGCCTTTCCGTCAGGGAGTGGCAGGAGCTGAAGGACGTGTTGGTCGACCGGCCGGGGCGAGGGGTCACCACCGTTCAGCGGATCGTCGAGTGGTCGCCGGGGTGCATCGTCGCGGCGGTCCGGGGCGACTACACCGCCTGGTTCCCGCCGCTTCAGGAGGATCCGCGGCAGCGCTACGTGGCCCTCGTCGCGGGCAGTGACCCAGGCGACCGATCGGACCTGAACGCGATCGGCTGGCAGCTGAATTATGACGCCTGGCAGGAGGACGGCGGAGAACCGGAGGACGCATGCGGCGCCTGATGTTGATTGCGATGACCCTGCTCGGCACGCTCGGGGCTCTGCCCACCGTGACCGCCATGGCCGCGCCGCCCGAAGCGGCCCAGCCCAAGCCCTGCCTCGGCAGGGTGGGAGGCGAGGTCTACTGCGCCGGCGGCAGATCCGGCGGCAGCTCGGGCGGCAGATCCGGCGGGTACGTCCCGGAACGGCGGGACCGCACCTACTACGCGGTGGCCGCGGACGGCGGCTGCTACCGGGTGCACGGGCGGGCGCTCAGGCCGGGTGAGCGGCGGGTCAGCGTCGCCCAGGTCATGGCGGCCCAGCCTGCCGGAGCGCGGCGCTGCCCACCCGGAGGCCAGTCGACCAGGGACTGGCAGGAGCTGGTCAGGCTGCCGAAACCCGTGCTGACGTTCGAGCCGAGCGGCACGGCGCTGGTGGGGAAGAGGGTGTACGTCGTCATCGGCGGCGTCGAGGCGGCCGACGTGAACACCGCTGATGTCAGGATCTCGGCCAAGCCGGTCCAGTACCGCATCGCATGGGGCGACGGCGCCGTGACGACGACCGCCGACTCCGGCCAGGGCTACCCGGTCGGCCCCGCGCCCAACACACACGTCTACCGGGCCGCTGGGCAGCACACCGTCGCGGTGACGGTGATGTGGGACGTCTTGGCCGGCCCGACCGGCCAGCTGGAGCAGCTCCAGCTGGAGACCACTGACGACGCTACCGTGATCGTGAACCAAGGCCAGGCTGTCCGCCAATCCTGACACATGATGGCGGGCGAAGGAGCACGCACGTCTTGTCCGTCACATCTGAAGTGGGGCGGTTGCGCGAGGTCATCGTGCACCGCCCGGGGATTGAGCTTCGCCGGTTGACCCCCACGAACAAAGACGAGCTGCTGTTCGATGAGCTGCTGTGGGTCGCCAAGGCTCAGGAGGAGCATGACGAGCTGGTCGCGGTGCTCCAGGCCCAGGGAGTCCACGTCCGCCAGTTCGCTGACCTGCTCGAGGACGTGCTGGCCGACGACGGGTTGCGCAAAGAGTTCATCGAGCGGGTGGCCAGCGTCGATGTGTGTGGCGTCGAGCTGGTCGGCCGGGTGCGGGGACACCTGGTCGATCTCGACCGCCCCGCGCTGGTCCGCCACCTCGTCGGCGGGCTGACGGTTGGGGAGGTGCCGGGCGCCGGCGACGGCTTCGTCGGCGGCGTGCTCGGTCCCGCCGCCTTCCTCGTGCGGCCCCTGCCGAACACGGTCTTCACACGCGACCCGTCGGCGTGGATCGGCGACGGCGTGGTGGTCTCGGTGATGAACCGGCCGGCCCGCAAAGCCGAGCGGCTGCTGTGGGACATCGTCTACCGCCACCATCCCGACTATGCGGGTTCGCGCGTCTGGTACGGCGACGCAGATCGTGACCAGGCTCCCGCGACGATCGAGGGCGGCGACGTGCTCGTGCTGAGCGCGCGCTGCGTGGCGATCGGGCTGTCCGAGCGCACGCATCCGGCGGCTGCCGAGAACCTCGCCGCCGCGCTGTTGGGTGCCCGCGCCTGCGAGTGGGTCCTGGCGATCGACCTGCCGAAGGCGCGCCGCACGATGCACCTGGACACGATCATGACGGTCGTCGACGTCGACGCGATCGTGCTGTGGCCGCCCGCTCCCGGGGTCGTTCGCGCGTACCGCATCGAGCCCTCTGCTCGCGGAACGATGCGCGTCACGGCCGAGCCCGACCTCGTCCGCGCGGTCGCCGCCGGGCTGGGCGTCGATGTGCTTCGGGTCGTCACGGCCGGTGATGACGCGGTGCTGGCCGACCGCGAGCAGTGGGACGACGGCAACAACACTTTGGCGATCCGCCCAGGTGCCGTCGTCGCCTACGAGCGCAACACCGACACGAACCGGCGGTTGGAGGAGGCCGGGATCGAAGTCCATCGGGTCTCGTCCTACGAGCTGCCCCGGGGTCGCGGCGGCCCCCGCTGCATGTCGTGCCCGACTCGGCGGGACCCGATCTGACGTGCGGCTGCAGCCCTACACCGGCTCGTGGCCGGACGACGACCCGGACGCGAACTTCAAACGCGAAGTCGCCGAGTACACGCGGAGCGATCCCCTGCCCACCCTCCGCCAGCTCGCCGAGAACACCGGCATCCCGCTCGACGCGCTCGTCCGCTATGTGCTGGTCAAGTGGACGGCCGAAGGCTCCGAGGGGCTGCTCGCCATGGGCCCCCGTATGGTCGAGCGCCTGAACGCGGTGTGCGACCGCGCCGAGGCCGAGCGCACCGACGACGCCCGCCTCCGCGCCTACGGCCAGCTGCGCCAGATGCTCGCCTGGCTCCGCCTCCCTTTGGAGCACGAGTAACGTCCCCCGTCCCGCGCTGGCCCAGCGCCGCTTGCGTGGGGGACTTGCGCTTCACCCAGCCCGTTCCGCCTGCTCACAGCGCGGCCGCCGGTCCCCGGGCAGCGACGCCAGCCTGACCGCGGTCTCGGCCCGCGCGCGGGCCTTCCCCCGTCAACCGCAGCCGCTGGGCCAGCAGGTCCGCCGTCGACCGAGCGCCCTCACCCCGCCAGGGTGGCATGGAGAGGATGGCCCTACGGCGATCCAGCGCAGCCTCTCCGCGACCACGATGGTCTCCAACTCGTGCAGCCGCCCGCCCGACTCGGCGAACTCGGCGTCGTCGAAATCAACCGCTCAACGGGCGCATGCCGACGGCGGTCAGGTCTGTGAGGCCAAGCCGAGCAGACCTGGTCGTCCAGCCCTCCACATCCGGCCCATCAATCCCGTAGACGGGTGTCTGTTGCTGCTGAGTGCTGGCGGGCTGTCGTGGACGGGCTGCACCATCGGGTCGGGAGCCACCCGGGTACGCGACAGCGGCATCTGACTGGTGTGTTCTCCCCACATCCCGCCCGCCAGGATCCCGGGCCACGCGGGCCAGCCCCGTATCCGGCAGGAGCCCCTCTGTGCGGATGCGGTGAGTCGGGCGGGCTGTGAGGTTCGTGTGCTCAGGCGTAGAGCGCCGGGCGGTAACGCGGTTCTGGGATCGGAATGCCACGCTCGCGCGCCGCCGACAGCCACGCCCCCTTGGCACGCAGCACCTCGCCAAGGGCTTCTTGCGGGGTCGACCCAAATGCTGAGCAGGACTCCAGATCTGGGATGTCAGCGATGTAGCCGCCATCCTCCTCACTGTAAAAAACGTTGATGTGGTAGTCACTCACGTGCCTTCGCCCTCCGGATGGAGATCGTACCGCTCGAGGAGCCGGTGAACCTGGCGAACCTGGTACGGCTTCGCCATGCCAGCCACCTCTTGGAGGTTGAGGAGACTTGGCACCTTCGGGTGCGCGAAGATGCGGTGGCTCCCTGACACACGTGCCAGTTCGAAGCCGCACGCTGCAACCAAGCGTGTCAGGTCGGCGAACCGGATGTTGGCGTGATCGCCAGATGCGATCCGACGAAGCAGCTTCGTAGGGCGCATGAGCCAGACGATAGACGAGGGGTTGTGACACGCCAGCCCCCCCTCCGAGCGCGCCCTGTGGACGGCGCCGCTCTGCCCGATCACAAGTGCCGATATGGGCGGGTCGGGCTTGGCAAGGTGGGATGGGGATCGGGGCTCAATGGCCGTGCGGTATTGACCGCCCTGAGACTTCCGCGTTGGCGGCCAGGAGCGGCAAGGCGGCCGGCTTCCGCACCGAGGCGTTCAACCCGCTCATATCGGAATGCCGTTCTGGGCGAGGGCGAGGGCGAACTTCTGATCGGCGTCGGTGTGCCAGGCGGCGAGGCGCAGGCCGGCGTCGGCGAACATTGCCGCGACGTCCATGTGGGTGAACTTGCACGAGATCTCGGTGCGGATCTCCTCGCCGCGGGTGAGGGTGACGTCCATGTCCAGGGCGTCGATGTGGACGACGAGGTCGCGCTGGGCGCGCAGCGCCATTTCGATCCAGGCGCGGTCGGTCCGGTACCGCGCGACGTGCGTGAACGCGTCGAGAGGGAAGTCGGCGCCCAGCTCGTGGTTCAGCACGGCCAGGACGTTGCGGTTGAACTCGGCGGTCACGCCCTGGGCGTCGTCGTACGCGGCCTCCAGCACGTCGACGTCCTTGACCAGGTCCACGCCGAGCAGGAAGGCGTCGCCCTGATCAAGCAGCGCGGCGACGTCATGGAGGAACCCGATGCGCTCGTCGGGGTGCAGGTTGCCGAGCGTTGAGCCCAGGAACACGACGAGCCGCCGGCCGGACACAGGGCGTGGGATGCGCCGCAAATGGAGGTCGAAGTCTCCCACCACGCCGTGCACGTGGAGCCACGGGTAGTCGCGGGTGAGGATCCGCGCGGCGTCGAGCAGCGCGTCCTCGCTGACGTCGAACGCGACGTACCGGTCGCCGGTGCCGGCGCGGCGCATCGCCTCCAGCAGCAGCCGGGTCTTGCGTGACGCGCCGGATCCGATCTCGACGATCTCCCCCGGCCGCACGGCCGCGATGACGGCGTCCGCGATCACCGCGAGGATGCGGGTCTCCGTGCGGGTCTGGTAGTACTCCGGCAGGCGCGTGATCGCCTCGAACAGCTGCGAGCCGCGGGCGTCGTAGAAGTACTTCGGGGGCAGCGTCTTGGACGGGGCGGTCAGTCCCTTGCGTGCGTCAATCGCCAGCTGCTCACGGAAGCCGTCGTCCACGGCTAGACGGGTGAGCTGGATGCGGTCGTCCACTTAAGTCTCCTTCACATAAGTCTCCTTCACACCTCGACGATCTCGATGTCGTCTCGCGTGAGCAGGACGATGTGGCGGTCCGGCACGGGGGACCAGCCGGGATCATCGTCAAGGGGTTCGGAGGCGACGACGCTCGCGCCTGGCCAGCGGGTGCCGTCGCGCAGGATGTACAGCGAGTTGTTGGGCTCGCAGTACCCCGTCTTGGCCACCGCGATACCCGAGGCGTCGGCAAGCGCCACGTTGAGCATCGCGCTGACCCCTGCCCGGCCGCACTCGTCGGCGACCGCGGCGAGCGCGCCGCGCAGGGCGCCCGCCAGGCCGCCCGCCGGGTCGCGCTCGTACTCCGCAACGGCCAGCAGGAAGATGGCCAGCGAGTCGCTCATCCCGTCGAACGCGGCGAACAGGTGGTCCGGCAGCCTCTGCAACAGCGGGCGGGCCACCAGGTCCCGAAACTTGGCGATCCACCCATTGTGTGTCCCTGCCATGTCCGCGTACACGAATGGGTGAGTGAACACCGTGCCGTGGGGGATGCCCGGACTCGCCGACCGCACCGTGGCCAGCTGGACTTCGGCGCGGAGCCGACCCGCGAGCCCAAACAGGTTCTCGTCGGCCCACGGTGGGCGGTCGGTCCGGTATCGCAGCGGGCGCGGATCGTCGCCGTCCCACCAGGCGACCCCGGTCCCATCGACATTGATGCGCCCTGACCGCTGTTGGCAGGGCTGGACCGCCTGCTCCGCCAGTGATCTGGGTGGGCTTGAGAGCAGCGTGGACAGGGGCAGAGACGGGCCGACGTAGCCAGCGAGACGACACATGGGTATTTACCTCAGATCGTGGTTATTACCCTGAATCGTAGGCGACGCGGAGGCCGGCGAAGATCTGCCGCCGGTACGGATGATCCCAGTTGCGGAACGTGTTCCTCGCGACGCAGCCGCGCGTCGCCCATGACGCCCCCCGCAGCACACGCCAGTCGCCGCCGAAGAACACCTCGCTGTACTCGGGATACGGGAACGTCGCGTAGCCCGGGTAGGGCTCGAAACCGGAGACCGTCCACTCGTAGCAGTCGCCGAGGAGCTGCTCGACGCCGTACGCGCTGCGGCCGGCGGGGAAGCTGCCGACGGGCGCTGGGCGGAACCAGCGGCGGTCGAGGTTGGCGTGCGGGGGTGTCGGAGGCGTGAAGCCCCACGGCCATGGCCGCGAGCGGCCCACGGCGGGGTCGTGAGCGGCGGCCTTCTCCCACTCGGCCTCGGTCGGCAGGCGCCCGCCCGCCCATGCGGCGAACGCCTCCGCCTCGAAGAAGCTCACGTGCTCGACGGGCTCACGGGGATCGGGCGCCATGACATGGTGGAACCGGTGTACGGCCCAACCGCCCCGCCCGTCCGGTCGCCAGCCCTGTGGCCAGCGGTGCCCGGTCTCGGCCAGCCACTCCAGCCCGCGCGGCGACCACCAGCGGTCACTGGCGTAGCCGCCTGCGGCGACGAACTCGGCGTAACGCCGAGCCGTCACCGGATAGCGGTCGATGGAGAACGCCGGGACCTCCACGCGGTGGCGTGGCCGCTCGTTGTCGTATGCCGAACCGCCGGGCGGGGCGCCCATGTCGAACGGACCTCCCGGGATCAGGACGCGGGCGGTGTCGTCGACCCAACGGGGCGGCGCCGGCGGCTCGGCCTGCCCGGCCAGCGGGTACGGCGAGCCCTGCGCGCGCAGGTCCAGCGCCTGGAGGATGGTCTCCTGATGCTGGGCCTCGTGCTGGATCACCAAGTCATAGACATAGCCGTCCGCGAGCAGCGGCACTGCCGGGTCCAGCTCCGTGCGGCGCAGCAGCCGGAGCGCGCTGGCGCGGATGTCCGCCATGTACTCGTGCGCCTGGGGGCGGGGGAGCAGCGGCAGGTCAGCGCGTGTCCACCGCGGGTTGTCGAACGGGTTGTAGACCTGGTCGAGGTCGGGGATGTGATGCGCCTTGTCGCCCAGCGCCCGCAGCAGCCACAGCTCCTCGAAGTTCGCGATGTGCCCGAGGTCCCACACCAGCGGGCTCATGATCCGGTCGTGCTGGCGATGAACCGCGTCGTCGTCCAGCGGGTCGAGCAGCCGGCGGGTCCACCGGCTGCCCTCGTCCAACCCCCGGGCGAGCGTGGCCTTGCGCGTATCCTGGCTCATTGGCGAACCTTTCCTCTGCATCGCCGCTTACTGTGACGTCAGCTCTCCGACCGGCTCTGTCGCCCAGGCGAGCGCGCTCGCTGGGCTGACCTCCAGGCGCTCGCGCAGCTCGTCGGCGGGGCATCTGCCGCGCAGCGTAAACCGGTCGAGGAAGGCCTCGGCTCGCACGAGGTCAATCCTTCGGACATACCCGCTCGGCAGTCGATGCGCACCCGCGAGCCCAAACGACCACGTCTCGACCGCCAGCGCGCAGAGTTCCGGGTCCGCGACGCCGACCCTGGCCGCGCGCTCCAGCAGCGCGGGCAGCCGCCGCCGGCACCGCTGAAGGACGCGACCCACATCGGCGCGGGCCTGGTCGTCGTACAGCGCGCCGACCAGCAGCGTCACGGGCACTGACCGCCAGCGCGAGGGCAGGGCGTCGGTGCCGCGCAGCTCCAGGAATCCCCGTGCGCGGACCTCGGGGAACAGGGTGGTGAGGTGATACGCCAGGTCGTGGGCCGAGGGCCGCCCGTGCTCAGGGTGGCCCTTGCGGAGCCAGTCGCCGAACGTCCATCCCGGCGTGCCGGGCACCGCGCCGCCTCCCGGGGCGCGAAACAGCAGCACGTCAGCGTCCAACGCAAAGTCCACCATCTGGGTCACCGGGCCCAGGACGCCTGCTGCCAGCAGCCGCGGCACGCCGGTGCGCGTCGGGTCCAGCGCGAGCCAGGCAAGGGCGCGGCCGGACACGGCGCCAGGCGTGGGACTGCACGCGAATGTGGCGGTGATGAGCGGCGCGGCGAGGTTCGCGACGAGCCATCGCTCGGCGGCGACCTGGGGTGGGCCGAGGTCCAGGTTGACCTGCACCGAACAGGTATGGCACATCATCAGGTGGCCATGCGGTCCTCGCTGGGCGAAGTACGCGGCCATCGCGGCGTAGCGCGGCGTGCTCAGCTGCTGCGGGACGGTTGAGGGATCGTGCCAGACGTCCATCCCCGCCGCGGCCAGCGCCGCGCCTTCACGGTCGAACGCCTCCACAAGCATGGCCGAGCCTCGCTCCAGCTCGCTCATCGCTCCCGACGCGGTCGGATGCACGGCGGTCGCGTGCTCGACCTGCCCGCCGGGCTCAACCGTGAACCGGCCGAAGGGGGCCTCGACGCGGGAGAGCACGGCCTCCACCTGGCGGAGCGGCAACCGACCCCCGGGGCTCCCGTCGGCGCCAACCCTGATGGGGAACAGCTCACACTCGATCCCGACTCTGCCCAAGTCAGGCGCATCATCAGGGGGGGAGAAACACGCCCGGGCGACCACCCTGCGGGCGTCCGCGAGATCCTCGAGGGGCACGTCCTCGGGCGACAGCACTCGCGCCACCCTAGCGCGACCGGATTGCGACGACCGGTCGAATCCCCTACGTCCGTCTTCGCTTCCCGAATCACTGGGCATGCGTGTGATGTCCTCTCCCACTCCGCGATCAGTCTTTCCGGGCTCGACGGCGTTACGCGCCCCTGAGATCAGGCGTCGCCACGTCATAGCCAACAGACCCGCCTAGGAAACCACAGCGCTACCCACCTCCCTGCTTAAGGCTTAAGGATGATGATGCTGCGATTTCGGTGCTGGTGGAGGCCGAGAACCATTCCCGGGACGTTGTCCGGCACCAGGCAAAGGCACGGGAGTTGGTGCTGGTGTGCCTCAACCGGGAAGACAAATATCGAACGCCGTAGCTGTGTGGGTTGGCTGACCGGCTCAACGTCACCGTGCCCGACTGAGAATTTTTTGCCACAGCAGCCGGCTGCCACAGACGGTGCGGCTGTGGGTTTACGTCGTCTGCATGGACGATGAGCATGAGACACGGCAGGGACGCGTAGGCGGCTGGGCTGGTCGGGTTGACCGGCCGCATCCGGTCAGCGGCCAGATCGTGCGGGGGCCCGGCGCTGGTCGCGATGTTCACGCCCTGCCACGGCGCCCGGGTGTTCTTCGAGGCGGCCGCGGTGGTGGCGGGGGCCGTGGTCAACGCGATCTGTTCCCGCTGCGGGCAGCGGTGGCGAATCGAGCTGACGTCCGATGAGGCCGCGGAGGGCGGGCTGCGGCCGACATGGGGGCCGTGGTCAACGCGATCTGTTCCCGCTGCGGGCGCCGGTGGCAAATTGAGCTGACGCCCGATGAGGCCGCGGAGGGCGGGCGGCCGACACGGGGGCCGTGGTCAACGCGATCTGTTCCCGCTGCGGGCAGCGGTGGCGAATCGAGCTGACGCCCGATGAGGCCGCGGAGGGCGGGCTGCGGCCGACATGGGCGCAGCGGCTGGACTCGGGTGGGCGGTGAGCGCGGTGGCGGCGGATCCGTCTCGGGTGCGCGTCACGTCTGACCGGTACACGCTGTGGCCGCCGTGTGCTTGTGGGACGCAGATCGTGCTGGCGTCGGAGGTCACCGACCTGCAGCTGATTCAGCGGGTGGTCTGCCAGAGGTGTCGGCAGCTCTACCAGGTGACGTTCGTGGCCGACCGCCGGCACGGGCTGGCGGTGTGCTGGCGGCCGGCGAGGCGACGGCCGTGAGCGGCCAGGATTCGTGCGGGCCGGGGTGCTGGGTGGCGTTGCGGCGCGATCCAGGCGGCGTGCTGATGGCGGTCGGCCCGGTCCGGTGAGCGCCACCGCGCGGACCTGCCCGGGTTGGCACAGAGGGTTCGAGGTCGGCGGTCTCTCAGGTGCCGGGACCCCGTTGAGCCAGCGGAACGTGCAGCGTGTGGAGCCGGGTATTGGAGCGGGCAGGCGTCAAACGTCGGGCTTCATCATCCGCGCCACACCCTACGGGACGGCTCTTGCCGAACGTGGTGTGCACGAGCGCGTGGTCCAGGAGTTGATGGGCCACGCGGACAGCAGGACCACGCGGGAGATCTACACGCACACCATGAGGCGCATGGTCGACAGCGCGCTCGCGGCTGCCGCCGAGGCCCTCGACGTGGCAAGTGGGTCCCCGATTGGCTCCCCTGACGCCCATCAGGAGCCCAACGAGTGGATCGCCGAAACGGGGAAGGCCCGTGACCTGCGGTGATGCTGGCGCGCCGGGAGGGATTCGAACCCCCGACCTTCTGATCCGTAGTCAGATGCTCTGATCCCCTGAGCTACCGGCGCCGGTTTATGGGGCCTGACCTGCGATTATGCCGCAGAGCCTTGCTGTGTGCCGGGTTCTGCGGCTGTCGGGCCGTGCTCAGAGTTTAGCACACCGCTCACTCAGCATCTGACTGGGAAGGCTGGCCCCAACCACTGTCTGGGTTTGCCGGCACGGCAATTGCCGGGGCATGTGGAGAGAGTCGCTGCTGTGGCTTGGCCAACGCGGGAGAGGCTGCTTTCGGGCATCACGCAGATCTCGCTACCGCGGCATGCGAGGCCGTATCGACCAAGTCGACCCGTGCCGCCACGCCTTCGCTGCTGCCGCTGTCCGCCCGAGGAACCGCGGTGAGGGCGCGTCGCCCGTCGACGGCTCTGGCGAGGGTGCTGCGAGACTGTGGCCGCCTTTGCCTACACTGGAATCACATGGGAGCGATCACGCCTTTCGATCTCGGCTTTTACGAGGCCCCACGCGCGGCTGCGTTGTCCGGTGTGCCTGAGCGGATGCTGTATCACTGGCCAAAGCTGGATTGATTGTGCCGTCCATCTCGGTCACGAGGCAGCGCCTGTGGTCGTATGGCGACCTGTTGACTCTTCGTCTCGTCCGATGGCTTCGCACGCCCAAGACCGCGGATGGGGTAGCGATCGCCAAGACGAAGATGGCTGAGGTCCGTGCTGCGCTCCGCGAGGCCGCCGATCAACTGTGGGTTGTTGACGATAGCGGGCGCGAACGACCCACGATTCAGGTGACAGAAGCTGGCGAGATCGTGTTTCCGGGTGGCTACAGGGTGGACGGCCAAGCGATGTTGCCGGTCCTGGATTTATTCGCGCCCTTCGAGAAGGGCCCTGATCTTCGAGTGCCGCATCCCCACCTGCGTATTGTGCCGGGCAGAGTGGCTGGTGAGCCCCATCTGGCGCATTCGCGGCTGACCACGAGAGTCGTCGCCGCGTTGGCCGACAGAGGCTTTCCGGCTCTCGGTATGCACCCGTGGGCGGTGCCGCTACACACCACCGGTCCTCCTGACGCTTCAGGGCGAACGTCCTGGTAGAGGGCTAAAGGTGCAGGGTTCCCACCCGTTCGTGCGGTACCCGTTGCAGCGGTGCGAACGTGTTGCAGGGGTTGCCGCAGGCGTTGGCACGGGGTGCGTACCTGTGGTGTCCCGCGTGCTTGCCTGGGGTGTGCACTTCCGGGCGAATGAGCAGTTCCAGCCCACATCTGTCACGCTGTGCTCATCACCAGGCCTGGGATGCACGACAGGGACCCAGCCACCCACAGATGTGTGGGAAGACCCCGAAATCACGCCGCTCTGCTCATTCTCCATACGCTGGTCCCGAGCGCGGCGGCGGGGGTCAGGGCGTCGGGACCAGCACGCCGCCCGCGATCAGCTCGGTGAAGTGCAGGCGCAGACGGCGGGGGATGGGACGGGACCGCCCTGGACGAGCAGGCCCAGCTCCATGTTCTCGCGCATCCCGTAGCCGGTGAGGTTCGCCCTGGTCACCAGCGCCATCGCGTCGTCGGCGACCGCGGCCTTGGCGTGCAGCCGGCCGGGACCGCCCGAAAGGAGCCGGCGCTGCTCGGCAGGCCAGACGTAGAACGAGACATGCTCGCGCACCGAGGCAAACGCCCGAGCGCCGTCAACGGTCAGCATGCCACCGCTGTCCTCGGTCGTCTCCAGCACCAGGGCGATCCGCACACCCCGGCCGGCGGCCACGGCCAACGCGTCGAGCACCTCGGGGACACGGAACGCGGCATAGCTGACCAAACAGCAGCTCAACACGAGCGGCGGCGATCACCTCAAGCAGCACGACGCTGGTGCGGCGCACCGGGACATGACGGCTGAACGGCCCCGTCCACACCACCTCGACGCTCTGGCCCGCCCGCAGCGACGCCGCCGTGCCACAGGCTGCGCGCAAAGCAAGCGCCACGCTGGCGCCGGATAGGTCGGGCCAGTACTCCTGCCACGCATCAAACAGCCTGGCGGCCTGGAGCTGCGCGCGCCCGGACGGGACCGCAGCCAGCGCCCGCCAACGACCCGCGGGCGCCGGACGGTCTAAGACGCTCCAGCGCCGACGCGAGCGCGTTCGCTCCTGCCCGCGGCAGGGCTCGCGCGACCTCGTCGACGACCATCGCGAGCGGGGCGCTCACGATGGGAAGTAGCCGACGCCGGCCGTCGCGAGCGTGTCGACCACGGCGGCGCGGTCGAGGTAGCGGTTGCCCCGCTCGCACGACGTCTCGGAGGCGAACAGGCACGCGCCGGCTTCCGAGCTGGCGGCGTCTGAGCGCCCAGCGCTGGGAGTTGCAGACCACGCTCGATGAGTGCGAAGACCCATCAGCGGGGACCCAGAGCGGTTCTGCGGTCCAAGTCCCCCGAGGGCGTCGAGCAGGAGCTGTGGGCCTTCCCGCTGGTCCAC